>JBEARJ010000001.1:0-49503 GCA_041163285.1 Actinomycetota bacterium
GAAGCCAAGAGCGGATAACTTGTTCGGTCGGAATTGCAAGTACGAAATTCATTGCAAAATTAGCATCAGGTAGATGTAAGCCTGATGGCATGCTTGAGATTCTGGATGATCGGGTATTAACTTTTTTACATCCGTTACCTGTAAGCGAACTATGGGGCGTGGGTCCAAAAACCAATGAAGAGCTGCAGCGACTTGGATTAAGGACGGTTGGCGAAATAGCGCAGACTCCACTAGAGACATTAAAGCGTGCCCTCGGAGAAGGGGTTGGTGAAACTCTATATGAATTGGCATGGGGTAGAGATTTTCGTGAGGTGATAACTGATGCCCCAGAGAAAAGCATCAGTTCCGCCGAAACCTTCGCCTATGATCTAGAAGATAGAGAAGAAATCCTCCGCGAATTACTTAGACTTTCAGACCGGGCAACTCATCGGATGCGCGCCCGCGAATTGCGTGCAAGAACTATTGGTCTCAAGGTGCGTTTCTCTGATTTCACAAATCTAACTAAATCAAAGACGCTACCGTTGCCGATAAATGGCATGCATGAAGTTTTCGAAGTTGCGCGCGATCTATTTCTTTCTTTGAAGTTAGCGGGCTCGCGGATTCGGCTCTTAGGCGTATCTCTGGAAAATCTCGTAACTGAAGAGGGAGCGGTCGAGCAGCTAGCGCTTGGCGAGCGCGAGAATGGTTGGCGTGAGGCGCAAGCAGCTATTGACAGAGCTATAAATCGTTTCGGAAAAGGATCAGTGCAACCCGCTCGACTAGTGGATGAACCCTCTCAGGAAGGTAATGGCGAGGACCCAGACACCTCTGAGGGCTAGGTGATTGATTCGACTTTCCCTTCAGAATTCCTTCTACTATTGTCAGCACATGCCACTTTCTGAGCATGAGAAGCGCCTTTTGGCCGAGATGGAGGAAGCTCTCGCAGCCGATGATCCTCGCCTGATTTCAGCTTTTAGTGGCAAGACACCGAGCCGCACACGGGTCGTGGTTGGCTTTCTGCTCGTCGTGGTCGGAATTCTCGGTCTCTTGATCGGAATGATCTCCCAGACGCCCCCGATTGGTATCGCTGGTTTCGCAATATCCCTAATTGGAGCCGTTTTGGCCATTTCGAACTTGGGTGGCCTGATGAATAGCCTTAAAGATCGCGCTCCGCGTGAGAAAAAAGGCCCCAAGTGGAGCGCTCGTTTTGAAGAGCGCTGGGATCGACGCAATCTCGGCGAATAGCTAGTTCTTTCCAACGTACCCGCCTGCGAGGCGGGTTTTTTTATACCCAAAAGTGGAGGAGCGGTTTTCTCGCGCCGAATGTAATTGGAGAAAGGTGGTTGAAAATGGAGTAAAAGGGAGTAAAGTGGGGAATTAAGCAGGACGGGGGTCCTGCGGCAGGACCGGGGGAGGTATCAAGTGTTTTTAGGCACCCATGAACCTCGCCTCGATGACAAGGGCCGGCTAATTCTTCCGGCGAAATTCCGCGATGAATTGGCAAGCGGATTAGTAATTACAAAGGGCCAAGAGCGTTGTTTATATGTATTTCCAAGTAATGAATTTTCCCGAATCACAGAGCAATTAAGGCAAGCGCCACTAACTGCAAAAGCTGCGCGCGATTACATGCGCGTGATGTTTGCCGGTGCACACGACGAAATTCCAGACAAGCAAGGTCGCGTGATGATTCCAAATGGATTACGTGAATACGCCGCCCTAGAGAGAGATTGCGTAGTAATTGGTGCAAATACTCGAGTTGAAATTTGGGATAGCAAATCTTGGAAGAGTTATTTGAAAGATCGTGAAAAGGGATTCGCCGATGTATCTGAGGAGGTGTTCCCGGGATTGTTCTAACTCTTTAGGCCTCTGCTCTGGCCACCGCCGACCTTCAGCGAACGACGCCCCTTCCCCGGCGCCGTTCAACCCCCAGATCCGTCGGCCGGCGGTGACCAGAACAGAGGAAAAAGAGAAACATTGGGAAGATGATGAAAGCGGGGGAGAAAATTCATAAATCAGTGATGCTGGATCGTTGCATCGCACTTCTTGCTCCATCAATCGAGAAAAGTGCAAACCCAATTGTTATTGATGCAACTCTAGGCATGGGTGGCCACGCAGAAGCGCTTCTAGAGCGATATCCGAATCTTCTCGTAGTTGGAATTGATCGTGACACCGAGGCAATCAAGATTGCATCAAATAGATTGGCGAAATTTGGAGCGAGATTTACCTTTGTACACGCTGTATTTGACCAGATGCCAGAAGTTTTATCAGAACTGGGGATTAAGGGTGTAGATGGAATCCTCTTTGATCTAGGCGTTTCATCCCTTCAACTAGATCATGTAGATCGCGGATTTTCATATTCAAATTCGGCGCCCCTTGATATGCGCATGGACAAATCATCGGGATTGACGGCAAGGGATGTACTAGAGAACTACTCAAAAGAAGATTTGGTCAAAATCCTTAGGACCTATGGCGAGGAGCGCTTTGCAACGCGGATCGTCGAGAACATCATCAAGGCTCGTAGCGCTGGAACCTTAAAAACAACAACGGATTTAGCCGAGTTGGTAAAAGCGAGCATCCCAGCCCCAGCGCGACGCGTCGGGGGGAATCCCGCCAAACGTACTTTTCAAGCGATTCGAATCGAAGTGAATCAAGAATTAAAGATTTTGGAAAACGCTCTTCCCAAGGCGCTTAATCAACTGAAAGTAGGTGGACGTCTAGTCGTAATGTCTTTCCAGTCCTTAGAAGACAAGATTGTTAAACAGGCTTTTGCATCGGCATCCGAATCAAAGAATCCCATGGGGCTGCCAGTCGAACTAGAGCACTTGAAGGCGAAGTATCAATTGGTCTTCCGAGGAAGCGAAGGCGCAAGAGCTGAAGAGATAGAAACTAATTCCCGTGCACAATCCGTCCGGTTACGTGCGATTGAGCGGGTGGCGAGCTAATGGCGCTATCTGCTCTCGCACCGGCTGTAGCAAAATCGCGTAAGGCGGTCGTTGATAGATCTGCCAAAGCAGTACTTCGATTAGTTCCGGATTTAAAGCCAACACCCGGAGAACTGGCAAGTGACCGAATCTTTTATGGCTTGATCGGGGTAATTCTTTCACTCGGTCTTCTCGGTCTACTCGGAATCAATATTTTGCTCGGAAACGATGCAGTGAAGATCCGCGAGTTGAAATTGGAGGCAATTGCAATCAATGAACAGAGAGAGGCAGCGCTTCGCGAAGTTGCGCGGATTTCAACCCCTGATAATTTGGCCGCTCGCGCAACCTCATTGGGAATGATTCCGGGTACTACGCCAAGGTTTATTGATCTCTCCGAGCCGTTAGAAGTGAAGGTGAAGCCCTAAATGGCTCACGAACTGCTCTCGCTCCGTCGCATCCGGTATCTAGTAGCTCTTTCACTAGTTCTTATCGTCACTTTTGCGGTGCGTCTAGTTGATGTACAAGCAGTAAGAGCGGCTGGATACGCAAATCGTGCCGATGCTGAATTGGCTAAGAAGTCGATTATTTTGGCTCCACGTGGTGCGATTACCGATATAAATGGAGTGGAATTTGCCCGAAGCGTAATCTCGTATCGACTATTGGTCGATCAAGCAATCATCGATTACCCAAAGAGATTGGCTAAGCTGGCAGCTCCAATTCTTGATATGTCGGAAGAGGAACTCCTTCCTCAATTAATTGGAGATCGACGGTATGTAGTAATTAGTAAGAGCATCAAGCCAGCAATCTGGCGCGAACTTCAGAAAGCTGTCGATGACTACAACATCGCTGTAATGGTGACTGAGAATGGCTTCAGTAAGCGGCTATCTGGTTTCTTTGCGGAGCGAATTTATGGAAGAGAGTATCCAGAAGGCGAGCTTGGGGCGGCAGTCGTTGGATTTGTAAATGAAGCAGGAAGTGGCGCGGCTGGACTTGAGTACAGCATGAACTCGACTTTGGCAGGAGTAGATGGCGAATACACCTATTCAAATGCGGGCGGAACGATCATTCCAGGAACACAGAAAATTACCGCTGAAGAACGCAAGGGGAATACGATTCGGTTAACAATTGATCGCGATATTCAATGGGTTGCACAAGAAGCAATCATGAAAGCGGTTAAGAAAGCGCGCGCACTCTCGGGCACCGTTATTGTTATGGATCCGGCTAGCGGAGAAATAATCGCCCACGCAACCTATCCATCCTTTACGCCCGGCAAAACGCAAAACGTCGATCCATATCGATGGAAAAATCCATCGGTTCAAGAGGTTTATGAGCCTGGATCTACCGGGAAAATTGTGACGATTGCGGCAGCAATGGAAGAGGGCAAGATTGAGCCGGAGAGTGTTTTGTCTGTTCCATATAAATTAAAGCGAGCGAACAAGGTGTTTAGCGATCATGATCCTCACCCGGTATTAAAGCTCACGCTGGCTGGCGCCCTTGCTCAATCAAGTAATACGGCAGCGATAAAAATCGGTGAACTGATTACAAATGAAAAACTCTTTAGCTACCTAAAGAAATTCGGGGTATCTAGCAAGACCGGATCTGGGCTTCCCGGTGAGGAATCAGGAAAACTTCTGGAAGTGAAGGATTGGTCAGGAACAACCGCACCCACTGTCGCATTTGGACAGGGATATTCGGTTACCGCTATGCAGGCGACATCAATATTTGCCACCATCGCAAATGATGGAGTCAGAGTTACTCCAACGCTTATTGCTGGAGTGAGCGATGCTGCCGGTCGATTTACGCCAGCGGATAGACAGAAATCAGAGCGAGTTATCAGCAGCGAGACATCTGCCGAGATGCGACTGATGATGGAAAGCGTTGTTTCGTCTGCGGGAACCGCACCGGGCGCAGCGATCCCCGGATATCGAGTTGCCGGAAAGACCGGAACTGCCCAGCGTGTTGACGATAGCTGTGGTTGTTATCGCGGATACACCGCTTCATTTATTGGATTCGCCCCAGCTGATAAACCAGCTTTCGTTACTAGCGTGACTATCCAAGATCCCAAAGGAATTTATTACGGCGGTTATCTTGGCGGACCAGTTTTCAAGGAAGTCATGAGTTTTGTTCTCAAAGACCAACACGTACCACCAACTTCTAAGTCAGTTTCCCTATATCCACTTAATGAAAAGACGCTCAAAAAGAAGATTGCGGCTGAGCAAGCTGCCCAGGAAAAGCAACCTAAACGGAATCATTGATGAATCGTCCAAAGATCGCTAGCGAGCGGCAACTCTCTGAATTGGCGAATTTTTTGGGCGCTCCAGTTCTTGACGTGAAAAACTTAAAAATAAATGGAGTGTGTAGCGACTCTCGCTTTGTAGAAAATGGCGACTTATTTGTTGCAATTCCGGGCGAGCGAAGCCATGGAATTGCTTACCTTCAAACCGCAGTAGAGCGGGGCGCGAGGGCGATATTGACTGATCAGCAAGGTGACGAGGTGGCCTCCCGAGTTGCACCAGCGCTGCCTCGATTAGTTGTATCGAAGCCCCGTTCTGTCTGTGGTTTGGCAGCCAGTTGGTTTTATGGTGAACCAAGCCGCTCCATGTTTGTTGCTGGCGTAACGGGCACTAATGGCAAGACGACAACGACACACCTACTAGATCAAATTTGGAAATATGCAGATTACAGCTCTGGGTTAATAGGCACGATTGGGATAAAGATTGGAAATCGCCAAATTCCCACAACGCACACAACGCCTGAAAGCGATGAGTTACAGCGGTTGTTGGCCATGATGCGGGAGTCGGGAATTCGTGGAGTTGCAATGGAGGTAAGTAGCCACGCCTTGGTTCAAGAACGTGTGAAATCAATAGCTTTTAAGGGCGTGGCTTTCACAAATCTAACTCAAGATCACCTGGATTACCACGGCTCCATGGAAAATTACTATCAGGCGAAGCGATCACTTTTCACACATGATTACGCAGAATTTGCAGTGGTCTCAATCGATAGCGATTATGGAAAACGTCTCTGGGATGAAATCTCGATTCCTAAGCTGTCGATGTCGACTAGTTCGAAGGCAGGATGGTATTTCGAAAGGCTAAATCAGACCATTAATGGATTTGAATTTCTGATTCGCGGTCCTGAGGGAATCTCAATTGAGAATAGCTTTAATTTAATTGGCCAGCACAACCTCGAGAATCTCTTAGCCGCAATTGCACTCTCTTTCAGAAGTGGAATTGATCCACTGGTTATCAGTGCAGCGATACCAACGCTCATCGGAGCTCCGGGGCGGTTAGAGAATGTAGAGAACGCAGTCACAAAATCCAGAGGTATCAAGGTTTTAGTTGATTATGCCCACACTCCGGATGCAGTCGAGCGGGTTTTATCGGCCGTTCGAAGCCCCCAGATTTCGCGGGTTATTGCAGTTCTAGGTTGCGGGGGAGAGCGTGATGCAGCCAAGCGACCGTTGATGGGGAGAGCGCTAAATGCTGGTGCAGACATTCCAATTTTCACTAGCGATAACCCAAGAAGTGAAGATCCTCAGGCAATAATCGAGCAGATGTTGGCCGGAGTAGAGCTGCAAAGAAGCGCAGAGATAATTCTTGAGCGCAGAAGCGCCCTACAACGAGCTATTGACTTGGCTGAAAAAGGAGATGTTGTAGTAGTTCTGGGGAGGGGCCATGAATCTGGCCAAGAAATAAATGGCGTCAAAGTCCCATTTAACGATGTTGAAGAATTAGATCGAGCCCTTAGGGAGCGCGCATGATCAAGATTTCTGCGCTCGAAATTTCGCAACTTGTCGATGGAACGTATCGAGGCGTCCCAGACTTAATGATTGATGGGCAATTGCATTTCGACTCACGAGAAGTTGAAAACGGTTCTATCTTCATCGCGCTTAAGGGTGAATTCCAAGATGGACATGACTTTGTCGAGTCAGCCATCAAGAATGGTGCAGTTCTATCGATTGTAAATCGCGCTGTTCCAGGTAATCACATAGTAGTGAAAGATGTAATGGCTGCTATCGCCAAATTAGCTAAAGTGATTCGCCGCAGATTGAAAAATACAAAATTTATTGCCATTACAGGCTCGCAAGGGAAAACGACCACCAAGGATATGTTGTATTCAATACTAAGTGGGCGTGGGGAAAGCGTTGCCCCTGTTGGTTCATACAACAATGATCTTGGTGTTCCGATAACAATCTTGCGCTGCAATGAGAGCACGAAGTTCTGTGTTCTAGAGTTGGGGGCTCGGCATTTAGGTGATATTGCTCGCTTAACTGAGATTGCTAATCCAGATGTCGGAGTAGTTCTAAAAGTAGGAACCGCTCATCTTGGCGAGTTTGGCTCACGAGAGAAAATTGCTGAGACTAAGGGCGAACTAATCAGGGGTTTGCAATCAGACGCGGTAGCCGTATTGGGAACTTATGATGATTTCACCCCAAAGATGAGCCACAATTTAGCTCTCAAAACTCTGACTTTTGGCGAATTGCCAGGTTGCTCCGTACGTGCCGCAGATCTAGAACTTCATGGGGGTTTTCCAGCCTTTGATTTAGTCACACCCGAGTCGCGGGAGCACGTTGAATTACAGATGCTCGGTATGCATCAGGTACCAAATGCGCTTGCAGCTGCAGCTGCTGCGTACGCGGTTGGGATATCGACATCGGATATCGCAGCTAGCTTGTCAACTCATCAGGGTTCTAGCAAGTGGCGCATGGAATTAAGTGAGATAAATGGGATCACGTTAATAAACGATACCTACAACGCTAATCCGGAAAGCGTTGAAGCAGCACTTCGAACTTTGGCGCTCTTAACGCAAGAGCGGGGCGGAAACTCATGGGCTTTCTTGGGCAAGATGCATGAGTTAGGCGATGAATCCGAGTTGATGCATCGCGAGATTGGCATACTGGCTGGCGAGTTGAGAATTGATCATCTTGTAGTCATCGGAGAGCGCAGCTACATCTCAACAAAAATTAATCCAGCTACCTCGGTACATTTCTATGAAGATCAAAATGGTACCGAGGAGTTATTTGATCGATTCGAAGCCGGAGATGTAATTCTGGTTAAGGCATCTAGGGCTGAGCACTTAGAGATTACAGCGGAGAAAATTCTTACAACTTGGCGAGCGAGAATGGGAGTAGATTCGTGAGAGGTATTTTGATCGCTGGCGCACTTGCCTTTTTGCTGAGCTTCCTGCTTACTCCTATATTCATTAAGTTCTTGGCAAAACGTGGTTACGGCCAACAGATTCGCGATGATGGTCCGCAATCTCATCACGTTAAGAGTGGAACACCCACCATGGGTGGAGCAGTTCTAATATTCTCTGCGCTCCTTGCATATTTTGTTTCTCATCTTGCAACTGGAGTACCCGCCACAACTTCGGCGCTTCTTGTAATTGGATTGATTCTGGGGCTCGCTGCCGTAGGTTTTCTGGATGACTGGTTGAAAGTGGTTAGACAACGCTCATTAGGTCTACGGGCACGAGAAAAGCTTGCTGGGCAAGCTTTGGTGGCTGGAATCTTTGGATATTTCGCTACGAGATTCCCAGATGAAGTAGGAAATACGCCGCTTTCACTTTACTTATCTACTGTTCGTGATACCTCAATCAAATTGGGTTTAGTCCTTTTGATCATCTGGGCAATCATTCTTGTCCTTGGAACGAGTAACGGTGTAAATCTCACAGATGGATTAGATGGTCTTGCAACTGGTGCGGCGATAATGTCATTTCTAGCTTTTGTATTAATTGGCGTTTGGAAGTTTGGCCAACGTTGTGAGATTGCTGTAACAAATTGCTACAACGCTCGCGACCCATTGGATATGGCGGTCTTAGCTGCGGCCCTTGCTGGAGCTTGTGCCGGTTTCTTATGGTGGAATGCTTCACCAGCTCGAATTTTCATGGGCGACACCGGTTCGCTGGCGCTGGGTGGAGCGCTCGCTGGACTTGCAATGACTTTAAGAACTGAACTGCTTCTAATTCCAATTGGTGGTCTATTTGTAATTATCACGCTATCTGTAATTATTCAGACGACTTACTTCAAGATTTCTGGCGGTAAACGAGTGTTCAAGATGGCTCCACTTCAGCACCACTTTGAACTAATGGGATGGGGCGAGGTAACTATTGTTATCCGTTTCTGGATCATCGCTGGTTTATCTGTAGCAGCAGGTCTGGGACTCTTCTATGCCCAGTGGGTGGTTGCTTAAAGTGGGATTCGTTGATTCGCTGGCATCCAGAGATGTATTGGTCTTTGGCGCGGGAGTTACAGGCGATTCAGTGGTTCGCTTCTTGCAATCAAGAGAATCTAGAACTTTTTTAGTCGATGAAAACAAGGATCTATCGGGCACCTCGAATTTCGAGGAGATTGACCTAAATAGCGTCACTCTCGGAGTGGTATCACCAGGTTGGAAATTTGATCACCCCTACATTTCTAAGTGCCGCGAATCTGGCATTGAATTGATCTCAGAGATTGATCTGGCTTGGCGGGTAAAGAGTGAGTTAAACCCGAGTCAGAAGTGGTTAGCACTTACTGGCACCAACGGGAAGACAACTACAGTCCAAATGGCTGAAGCCATGCTTCTCAAGGGCGGCCGGCGGGCAAGAGCGTGCGGAAATGTCGGTAACCCGGTGATTGATTTGGCGTTCGATACCGAGACCGAGATTTTAGTTTTAGAGCTATCTTCGTTCCAGCTCGCATGGAGCCAAGAGGCTCGCTTTCTCACTAGTGGAATTTTGAATATTGCTGATGACCACATTGACTGGCATGGCAGCTTTGAGAATTACGCAGCTGCCAAACTATCCATCGCTGGTCTTAGTGAAACGATAATCGCCAATGTTGATGACGAGGAACTGTCGATGCGAATTGGAAAAACTCCTGCACGCCTAATTACTTACACCTTGAATACACCAAAGCCCCACCAAATTGGTTTGGTAGAAAATTTAATTGTTGATCGGGCATTCGTCTCGGGCGATGCCGAAGTTCTCTTCGAACTCAATCAAGTAAAGCCTGCTGTTCCGCATAATATTTCAAATGCCATGGCGGCTGCGGCGCTAGCTCGTTCTGTAGGCGTTGATGCAACAGCCATAGCTGAGGCGATTGCAGATTTTCGCCTCGATCATCATCGATTAGAAATAGTCCTTGAGAAAGATGGGGTCACGTGGATTGATGACTCTAAGGCCACAAATCCTCATGCAGCGCTAGCCTCTTTGAGATCCCAAATTAATTCAATTTGGATTGCTGGCGGATTAGCAAAGGGCGCCTCAATGGATCGCCTAGTAAAAGATGGGGTTGGTCGGATTAAGTTTGCAATTCTTATTGGAACCGATGCAAAACTTATCGAAGATGCGCTTCGTGCCCATGCTCCTCTGGTTGAATACCAAGTCATCGACAAGGCCATAAAGGGAAGAGAATTAATGGACGAGGTAGTCAGATTTGCTCTAGCAAAGGCGAGCCCGGGCGACTCTGTCTTGCTTGCCCCGGCGTGCGCCTCGATGGATCAATTTAAGAATTATGGTGAGCGCGGAGATCTCTTCGCAGATGCGGTTAGGAAAATTGTCGATGGCAAGTAAGACACCGCTCTTTTCAAAACCTGCCTCAGCCTATTTTCTAATTCTCGGTGCAGTCTCAATCCTTTCCGCCCTTGGAATAGTTATGGTTTTAAGCGCATCTTCAGTAAAGGCGTTAAATGAATCTGGAAACTCTTTCGCGATTGTCTTACGTCAGGCAATATTTTTAGTTCTATCGCTATTGATCGCTTGGCTCGCTATGAATTTAAAAGAGAGCTTGTGGCGGCCACAGGCACGCCTAGCTTTAATATTTTCTGCAATCTTCTTAGCGCTCCCACAAGTCCCCGGCCTAGGAAAGACGGTTGGTGGAAACACGAACTGGATTGAGGTAGGTAGCTTTTCTATCCAGCCGAGTGAATTCGCCAAATTTGGATTGATTCTATGGTGCGCAATGCGATTAAAGATTCATGACCAAAGAATGCTAGAAAGAGGAACAAGCAATCCCTTGCCACTAGTTGCTCCAGGTATCGGAATTGTTCTAGCTCTAGTTATGTGGGGCAATGACTTGGGCACGGCCGCGGTAATCGCCGGAATAGTCGGCGGAATGCTCTTCATCGCTGGAATGCAGGCACGCTTTTTCGGGACGCTCTTTGCCCTAGGAGTCGTCGCGCTCGCAGGCTTCGTTCTAACTAGCCCAAATCGTCTAAGTCGTTTCTCCGCATTCTGGGATCCTTTCTCTGAGGAGAACTACAAGAGCGCAGGTTGGCAACAAGCTCACAGCATCATGGGCCTTGCCTCGGGAGGACCATTGGGAACAGGTCTTGGATCTAGCAAGCAGAAGTGGGGAAATCTTCCAGAAGCACATACCGATTTTATTTTTGCGGTCATCGGAGAAGAGCTCGGATTGCTCGGAACGCTAACAGTCTTGGTTCTATACGCAGTATTGATTCTTGGCATCTTTCGAGTGGCTCTCAGGGCGCGCAATAACTTCGATCGTTATGTAACAGCCGGGATTGGCTGCTGGATAGCTGTTCAAGTAATCATGAATATTGGAACTGTAATTAGCGTTATGCCAGTAGTTGGAGTAACTCTTCCATTTATCTCCTATGGCGGCTCTTCATTATTGGCGACATTTGTGGCGATTGGTTTCGTACTCGGCGTTCTGCGTCGGGACCCAGAGATTGCAGCAGACCTCAAGGCCCGAAGAGTTGCCAAGAGCGCGAGAGGATAATCCAGTGCCTAGTCGGATCGTCCTCGCCGGGGGCGGAACTGCAGGACATATTGAGCCGGCGCTGGCGGTCGCTGATGCAATTAGAAAGTTAGATAAATCGATTGAAATCGAGTTCATCGGAACTGCAACGGGACTTGAAAGCCTTCTTGTTCCACAACGTGGTTATCGATTGAGGGCCATTCCTAAAGTTGCTCTTCCGCGAAGATTTGCGATTAGCGAGTTGCGATTTCCGTTTGCCTTCATCAAGAGCGTACTGAAGGCTCGCAAGATAACTAAAGGCGCAGATTTATTAATTGGATTTGGAGGTTATGTAAGCGCATCTTCCTATTTGGGTGCAAGATTGGCAGGGGTAACGATCGCCATTCACGAGGCGAACGCTAAGCCGGGATGGGCAAATAGATTAGGAAGATATTTTGCAAAAATCGTAGCGGTAAATTTCGATGAAGTCAGGGCTGATTGGCCAGGATCAATATTGACTGGAATGCCTATCAGAGGCGCAATAACAGAATTAGCAAAGCTCTCTCCTCAGGAGCGCAATAAATTCCGTGAGCTTCAAGCACAGAGTTTTGGTTTAGATCCAAAGCAACCAATAGTCGCCGCATTTGGAGGTTCTCAAGGTTCAGCGCAAATCAATGGCGCAATCCAGAGCTTCATCGCTGAATCATCAACAGAAAGTATGGGCAATTTACAGATCTTGCACGCAGTTGGACTAAATAATGCCCTTCCTTCCCCCCAAGAAAATTATTTGCCAGTGGCCTACTTTCATGACATGGCAGCAATCTATGGCGTAGCTGATCTATTAATAACTCGTAGTGGGGCTGTAACTTGTTCTGAATTGATGACTGTTGGAAAGTTTGCGATTTTAGTTCCTTTGCCTCATGGAAATGGCGAACAGATAGATAACGCGCTTTCGCTCGTAGATCAGGGTCGAGCTGTCATGGTCCCAAATGAAGATTTCACGGGCGAGTGGCTGATGGACAACTTGAATCGCCTTGTTACAGAGAATTCGACTGTGCCAATTGAGCCTGCAGCGTTACATATCCAGGCAGCCGATCGAATAGCTTCCCTTCTGATGGCTGAAATTGTTGGCCAGGAAGAGGTAAAGAGCTAGTGATTTGGAGGGGTCTGCGGGTTCACTTTATTGGGATTGGTGGCTCGGGAATGAGCGGCATCGCAAAGGTAATGGCCGCTCGGGGAGCGCTCGTCTCTGGCAGCGATATTCAAGATTCTGGAACCCTAGAGGCGCTCCGTGCCTTTGGCATCACGGTGTTCGTGGGACATGATCCTGCAAATATTGGGGAAGCTGAGCTGGTTGTAACTTCGAGTGCGATTGGATCTAGCAACCCTGAATTAGCTGCGGCTATGAGTTCTGGCAAAACAATTTTGGGCAGGGCTGAGGCGCTTAGCCGTCTTCTAATTGGAAAGAGATCGATTGCAGTAGCTGGTACCCATGGAAAAACTACGACTACATCGATGCTAACTGTCGCTCTCCAGAGTTGCGGACTTGACCCATCATTTGCAATCGGAGCATCGATTAGAAATTCAGGGACAAATGCGCATGATGGATCCGGAGATATTTTCGTGGTTGAGGCTGATGAATCAGATGGTTCTTTCACTTCATATAATCCTTATGGTGCAATCATCACCAATATCGAGCTTGATCATGTTGATAATTTCAAAGATTTAGCGAGTATCGATTCGTTATTCGATCAGTTTCTCGAGACCATATCTTCCCAACTGGTTCTATGTAACGACGATCTTGGCGTGAAAAGATTGTTAGAGCGCTCAAGAGGCGCATTGAAATCTCTAGAAGTTACGACTTATGGAACTGGGGGCGATCCGGACTTGCACCTCGATCGAATCTTTCTTGGCCCCCGAGAGAGCAAAGCGCGACTTGTATTACGAGGAAGGGTCCTCGGTGAATTAAATTTAGCCATTCCTGGTGCGCATAATCTCTTAAATGCCGCAGCCGCAATAGCGATGGGCGAGCAACTAGGTGCGCCGATTGCTCAACTTCTATCCGGGCTATCCAATTTCTCAGGTGCGCGTCGTAGATTCGAGATTCGTGGCTCGACAAATGGAGTTACGGTAATCGATGATTATGGCCATCACCCGACCGAAATCAGGGCAACTCTAGACACCGCTAGAAACTTCGCAGGAAGTGGAAAAGTACTAGTTGTATTTCAACCACACAGATTCTCTAGGACAAGGGCGTTCGCAGGCGAATTTGCTGAGGCGTTACAAAAGGCTGATCACACATACTTATTAGAGGTCTATCCTGCTGGAGAGAAAGCACTACCTGGGGTCAGCTCGCTCTCAATTTCTGCGAAGATGCCCAAAGAGCTGGTCACCTATGAACCTTCTATGTTGGAAGTCATCTCGAAAATTGTTAAGGCTGCTTCACCGGGTGATGTGATTATTACTTTGGGAGCCGGTGATGTCAGTTCACTTGCTCCTTTGATTGTTGAGAATCTTTAGACGCAATCGATGAAGCGAATTGTCTCTCTTATTGCCTTGGCCACATTCGTCGGCTTGGCCTATCTTTTGGGCTGGTCAAATATTTTTCCGGTCAAGATCATCGAGATTGCTGAAAAGGATGAAGGTATTGTTAAAGAACTGCAGACTCGACTAGAGCAACCCCCAGCAGCGCTTGTCGTTGGAGAACCAATTGCGCGGGTAGATAAGCGAGAGATTACGAGCAGACTTCGCACCTTAATCTGGGTAGACCGCGTTGAAGTCAGGCGAAGTTTTCTCTCTGGAAAGGTGAGCATTTCAGTTGATCCTCGGACCGCAATCGCGCAGCTAGATTCAAGATGGAGTGCCAATCCGGGAGAATTGGGTTTTCTGGGAAGAGATCTTAAATTCTTCTTTGTGCCGCGCAGCGAGGTTGCGAAGGCAGCGCAATCTGGCGATGCAGACTGGCTCTCATTACCAAGTCTCTACCTGGGTTCAGCCGAAAAGTTCCTCATTGAAGATTCAGTCAGACTAATGGAAGCCATAACGAAGAATGGCGCAGAAGTCCGCAGCCTGCGAGCCGCTGGCCGAGAAGCGCTCAAAGCCAGAATCCGCTATCAAGAGCGCGAATTAGATATTTCTTGGGGAAGTGTCAATGATTTAGAGCTCAAATTTGAAGTACTTGACCGACTAATTGCATTGAAGGCTAACCGCAATGTTAAGCAGATAGATTTATCTTCGCCATCTTCGCCAATTGTTTCCAGTAATAGTTGAAATCAAATTACTACAGAGTTCAATAATTCTTTCGTGTCGGTGTTTGCTACCCACTAGCTACGCGCCTACTTTTGCGCGCACACTTTGGGGAAACCCTAAGTCTAAAGTTGAGAATTAGGGTTAAAAGAGAGGCGTATCGTGGCAACACCACAGAATTATTTAGCTGTAATTAAAGTTGTTGGAGTTGGTGGCGGTGGAGTTAATGCTGTCAATCGCATGATTGATGCTGGACTCAAAGGAGTCGAATTCATTGCAATCAATACCGATGCGCAAGCTCTCTTAATGAGTGATGCAGATGTGAAATTAGATATCGGTAGAAAATTAACTAGAGGTCTTGGCGCAGGCGCAAATCCAGAAATTGGTAAGCAAGCGGCAATCGACCATACCGAAGAAATCGAAGAAGTCCTTCGTGGTTCGGATATGGTTTTTGTAACCGCTGGTGAAGGTGGCGGAACTGGAACGGGCGGGGCTCCTGTCATCGCAAAAATTGCAAAAGGACTTGGCGCGCTAACTGTCGGTGTAGTTACCAGACCATTTAGTTTTGAAGGTAAGCGTCGCTCAACTCAAGCTGAAATCGGAATTGAAGAGCTCCGTAAGGAAGTAGATACGTTAATTGTCATTCCAAACGATCGCCTTCTTTCAATTTCAGATAGATCAATATCTGCACCAGAAGCATTTAAAACTGCCGATCAAGTTTTGCTATCGGGCGTGCAGGGAATCACAGATCTAATCACCACACCTGGATTAATTAATCTTGACTTTGCAGATGTAAAGAGCGTAATGGATGGAGCAGGTTCGGCGTTAATGGGAATTGGCTCTGCAAGGGGTGAAGCCAGAGCAACTAGGGCTGCTGAATTAGCGATTTCCTCACCACTTCTTGAGGCATCAATTGAAGGGGCGCACGGCGTCCTTCTCTCTATTGCCGGTGGCTCAGACATGGGCCTATTCGAGATAAGTGAAGCCGCTGAATTGGTTGCTAAGAGCGCTCATCCCGATGCAAACATCATCTTTGGAACTGTTATCGATGATTCATTAGGTGATGAAGTTCGAGTTACGGTCATTGCCGCAGGATTTGATGGCGGTGCGCCAAAGCGTCTCTCGGTTCCCGTTATTTCAACAGCCGGATTGTCGGGTCAAGCAGATCCAATTCCAGATAACGATCCCATTCAAGTTGCTATGGATGCACCGGCACAGACTCAACGTCGCAGGATTACTTTTGAGGAGTTAGTTTCTGAGGACGATATCGACGTCCCAGATTTCATGAAGTAAAAAAGAAATTCGAGATGGCACGAACTCTTTTCACATCTCGGCTAGGTGGAACAAGTTCTCCGCCCTTTGACTCACTCAATTTGGCCTTGCATGTCGGCGATGATTCTGCAGCTGTAGCGAAAAACCGCGAGACCTTAGCATCAATAGTTGGACTGCCCCGAAAACAGCTCTTCTTCATGACTCAAGTCCATGGCCATGAAGTGGTTGTAATAAATAAGGATTCTGATTCCAATCAAGCTCCTGAGGCCGATGCTCTATTCACTACAGTGCCAGGAATTGCTCTCGTCACTTTGATTGCTGATTGCACACCTCTGCTCCTCAAGTCAAACCGCGCAGTGGCGGCAGTTCACGTTGGAAGAAAGGGGCTGGTTGCCGAGGTCCTAGAGGAAACCCTTCGGGTCTTCAAGGAGCATGGAATTGAACCCTCTGACTTAGATGCTGAGATTGGCCCTTCAATATGTGCAGATTGTTACGAAGTAGATCTTCAAACATATAGAGAAGTTGTAGAGAAAAATCCTGCGTCGGCAACCGATGAAACCCGACGCTGTTTGGATGTAGCAGGTGGTTTGAAGTCCAGGCTTGAAAGATATCGGATTAATTACAAAGCATCAGATGTCTGTGTCAACCATACTCCTGGATATTTCTCATATCGACGTGATGGTGTTACCGGCAGACAAGCGGGAGTAGTGTGGATTCAAGAGTGAATGAGCGGCGTGAAGAAATTCGTGTAGCTCTAAATAGGGTTAAAAACGAGATCCCCGATTACGTCACACTCATTGTGGTAACGAAGACCTTTCCAGTTAGCGATGTCGAAATTCTCTATGAGTTAGGTGAGCGAAACTTCGGAGAGAATCGAGACGATGAGGGCGTTGAAAAGTCCACTATTCTGCCGAAAGACTCAATTTGGCATTTCCAAGGAAACCTTCAAAGCAAGAAGATCCGCTCCATTGTCTCCTGGGCTGACTTCATCCATTCCTTAGATAAAGCCTCTCATGCAAGCAAAATCAATGAAATTGCCCATTCAATTGGCAAGATTCAGAAAGTATTTATCCAGGTCAAATTGGATTCGGGTTTAGGTTCTGATGATCGCAGTGGAATCAATCCAAGCGATTTCAATCAGTTCTTGGTAGAGCTAGAAGGTTTGAAAAATATTGAGATAGTTGGGGTGATGGGGGTCGCTCCGTTGGGAGCGGACCCCGCGCCGGGGTTTGAGCTCCTATACAAACTTTCGCTGAAGTTGCAATCTATTAAGCCCGGAGCCACCTTCATTTCGGCTGGAATGAGTGGGGATTTCCCAGTAGCGCTCCAGTTTGGAGCGACACATATTCGTATTGGAAGTTCAATCCTCGGTACTCGGTAGCCTCAACCCTAAAATTCTCTCTATGGCTAATGCACTTAGAAGAATGACTAATTATCTAGGTCTCACCGAAGATGATGGATCAGTCGCGACCGCCCCGACTCGCGCACTTAATCCAGTAACCAAAACGGCTACCCCTAGCGTTCGATCCCCGAAGTTGAGCGTTGCCCCTGTTGCAGAAGCGCAATCCGCGCCGACTATGGATCGGATCGTGACGATAACTCCTCGTTTCTATAGCGAGGCGCGTGCGATTGGCGAGTATTACCGTGAAGGAAATCCGGTAATCATGAATCTCAGCGATATGGAAGAGTCGGAACGAAAGCGTTTAATTGATTTTGCTTCTGGACTTGTTTTTGGCCACGCCGGCACCATTGAACGTGTGACATCAAAAGTCTTCCTATTAACTCCACCCAATGTAATTGTTAGTGGCGAAGAGAAGAGCGCAGCTGCTCAAGCAAGCTTCTTTAATCAGAGCTGAAATCCTTGTTGAATTTCACCGCTTGGATAGTTTTTGCTCTAAACATTTTTCTTCTTGCTCTATTTGTGCGACTTATTCTTGATTATGTTCGACTCTTCAGGCCGAGTTGGCGACCCAGCGGAATATTGATGCCCCTTGCTGAAATTATTTATATCTTGACCGATAAACCTTTAGCTTTTGTGAGAAGGTTTATCCCTCCACTTCGCATGGGACCAGTTGCGCTGGACCTCTCCTTCATAGTCTTGTTCTTTGGGATTCAAATCCTCATCGGAGTCTTGCGCTAGTTTTTTCTAGTCATAGACTCAAGGCATGGAGCGCAGCGAAGCTTTAGTACTTGACCAGCAGGATCCCTTACGCGAGTTTAAGAAGAGATTTGTAATCACCGATCCTGATACCTGCTATCTGGATGGAAACTCCTTGGGTCGACTCCCGCACGAGACCGTCACAGTTATAAATGATTTTCTCCATGATGAGTGGGGTAGGGAAGTTGTAGTTGGCTGGGGTCATTGGATCGATGAAGCACAGAACACCGGAAATTTAATTGGCAGATCAGCCCTGGGAGCAGCGCCAGGCCAAGTCCTAGCCTGCGATACAACGAGCGTAAATATTTATCAGCTTGCCTCGGCAGCAATCAGAGCCCGCCCCGGTAGAAAGACCATTATTACCGATGCGGCTAATTTTCCGACCGATCGTTACATTCTCCAGGGTTTAGCAGAATCTCATGGTCTGCAACTAGTAACAATTAATAATGAAGATTCATCAATATCTGAAAATGAACTTATAACGCCAGCACTTTTGGAGAAGTACCTTAACGACGATGTTGCTCTGGTTAGTCTCCAGGTAATTCAATATCGCTCTGGCGCAAGGCAAGATGTAAAGGCTTTAACAGAGCTAATACATAAAAACGGAGCGCTTGTTTTATGGGATGCCGCACATGCCATAGGTTCAATCAAAATGGAATTAGATAAAGATGGAGTAGATCTTGCAGTTGGCTGTACCTATAAATACGGTAACTCCGGACCGGGTGCTCCAGCTTGGCTTTACGTTAACAAGAAAATTCAAGATGAATTACAAGTCGCTATACAAGGTTGGTTTGCGCAACGAGATCAATTTGCGATGGGCCCAGAGTTTGAAAAAGAAGGATCAATCCGCGGCTTCCAAATAGCTAGCCCTTCAATCATTGGATTGCGCTGTATAAATACCGCTTTTGCCATGATAGAGGAAGCAGGGATCGAGCAGATTGAGAAGAAGTGCGCACTTGGAACCTCGATGATGGTTAGCCTTTTTAAGTTATGGCTCGAGCCGCTCGGTTTCTCGCTTGTGACTCCAGCGTCACCCGACCGAAGAGGTGGACACATCACTATCGCTCATCCCGAAGCGGAACGAATCTCGATTGCGCTTCGGAAATATGCAAACACTGTGGCCGACTATCGAACTCCAAATTCGATTAGGTTGGCTATTTCGCCACTAGCTACTTCCTATCTTGAAGTATTTGATGGTTTTGCGCGGATTCGCGACCTGGTCTCAACTCGCCAATATGAGAAAGTCACACTCGGGGAGTCTCGCGTAACATGAGCAACGAACAAGCCCTTAACTACAGCAACTACCTAAAGGTAGATGAGTTGCTCTCCTTGCAGGAGCCGCTATCGGACGGTCCTGAGCATGATGAACTGCTTTTTATTGTGATTCATCAGACCTATGAGCTCTGGTTTAAGGAGTTAATCCATGAATTTGCGGCATCCCAAGTTGCTCTAGAAGCTGGAGATACTCACAGAGCACTATCGATCCTTGGCCGCATCCGCACCATCTTGAAGATATGTGTTGCTCAGATCGATATCTTAGAAACGATGACGCCACTTCAATTTAATTCCTTTAGAAGCAGATTGGGCGAGTCGAGTGGATTTCAGTCGGCCCAATTTCGTGAGATTGAGGCGATTCTGGGCAGACGAGATCAACGAGCTGCTTCGCATCTTCTTCCCAAAGATAAGGAACGAGTTGAGGCATTGATGTCTCGAAATTCAATTTGGGACTCAGTCATGCATTATGTAGTTAAGCGTGGATACAAAATCCCAGATGAAGTTCTCCGAAGAGATGTGTCAAAGAGTTATGAAGCTAATTTAGATGTGCAGGAAGTTCTGATTGAACTTCATCGCAATGAACCAGAAGCCAGCCTGGTCTTTGAACGACTGGTCGATATCGATGAAGGTCTACAAGAGTGGCGTTATCGACATGTGAAGATGGTGGAACGAACCATTGGTAGAAAGGTAGGAACTGGAGGTTCAGCTGGAGCTGACTACCTGAGGCAGACCCTCTTTAACCCCGTCTTTGCAGATCTCTGGGAGATTCGGAATCGCTTCTAGCTCCGAGTTAATTTCAACGTTAGGCCCAATTCATCTTCGCTAGTGGCGAGCTGGGTTTCTCTCTCAAATGAAGTTGCTAATACTTCATCAGAAATATGTGCAGCCGCTTCTTCTATCGCTTTAGCGGCTTCTTCATTTGAATTCCACCGAATATGGATGCGGTCACTTACATCAAATCCTGATTCTTTTCTGGAATCTTGGATTGCGCGGATTGCTTCCCGAACAACTCCCTTAGCAATCAGACGAGCATCAAGGGTTAGATCAAGCGCAACGCTTTCACCCGAGTGAGATGAAACTGACCAACCGCTGCGGGGAGTCTCAGTAATTACTAGATCCTCCTCCGTTAAATTGGCAAGGCCGCCGCTGAATTGAAGCTCGGTAGAACCTGAACCTCGCACTTTGGAGACTAGTTCTGCAGCATCAAGGGATCCAAGAATTTTGGAAATTTCTTGCACGGCTCCGCCATATTTACTTCCCAGAGAGCGGAAGTTTGCTTTTATAGAGATATCCACCAAATCAGGCGCACTTGATAGATCATCTAAGCGCTCCACATTTAGCTCATCAGAAATCTGGTCTTTTAATTCTTGAGCAAGGTTTTTCCAACCACTAGCAGCTATCAATGCGCGGGAAAGCGGTTGTCGAATCTTGACTTGTGATTGGGCGCGAGCTGCTCTACCCAGTTCAACTAAGCGACGCGCTAGCGCGACATCCGAAGATAACTTCGCATCAACTGCACCTTCGTTAGATCTTGGGAAGTCCGCCAAATGCACAGAGAGCGCAAGGTTGGGGTTAACCTTACGGATCAGAACCTGCCAGACATGCTCGGTGATAAACGGAACCATTGGCGCCATCAGCAATGTCACGGTCTCAATACATTGATGAAGCGTCGCTAGGGCGATCGGGTCTCCATCCCAGAATCTCCGTCGAGATCTTCGAACGTACCAATTGGATAGATCATCGACAAACTTTGCGATTGCAGTTCCAGCGCTCTGCGAATCGAAGTCGGCATAGGCTAAATCGACCGCCTTCACCAACTGATTCAATTCGCTAAGAATCCAGCGATCCATCATGGGGCGATCGGAAATTGGAGATGTTTCACCAGGGATGTAATTTGAAGCAGAGGCATAAAGCGCGAGGAATGAGACGGTATTCCAATAAGTTAGGAGCGTCTTTCTAACAACTTCAGAGATGATGTCATGTCCAACGCGACGTGCACTCCATGGCGAACCAGAGGCCAACATGTACCAACGGACTGCATCAGCGCCATGTCGATCCATAAGTGGCATTGGTTCTAGGACATTTCCGAGATGTTTACTCATCTTTCGGCCATCCTTGTCGAGGATGTGGCCCAAGCAGAGCACTGTTTTATAAGAGGATTTATCAAATACAAGCGTTCCAATCGCCATCAAGGTGTAGAACCAACCACGCGTCTGATCAATCGCCTCGCAGATAAAGTCCGCTGGATAAGCTGCGGCAAATTTTTCACTGGAGCCCGCCTTATGCGGGTAGCCCCATTGCGCGAAGGGCATTGCGCCTGAGTCGTACCAACAGTCAATCACTTCGGGAGTTCTAGACATTGGTAGCGAGCACTCTCTGCAAGCAAAAGTTATCTCATCGACATATGGGCGATGCAGTTCAAGATCTTTTAAATCCCTACCTGCTAAGGCCGAGAGCTCACTCTTGGAGGAGACGGCTAATTCATGCCCTTCCTCACACTTCCAAATCGGAAGCGGCGTGCCCCAGTAGCGATTTCTCGAGAGCGCCCAATCGATATTGTTATTTAGCCAATCACCAAACCGTCCAGTCTTGATCGTCTCTGGATGCCAATCAGTTTTTGCATTCTCACGTAACAGGGCTTCTTTGATTTTTGTTGTTCGGATGTACCAAGAGGGTTGCGCGTAATAGATCAACGGGGTGTGACATCTCCAGCAATGTGGATACGAGTGTTGGAATGTCTGATGCCGGAAGAGCGCACCGCTCTCTTTTAGGCTCTTAATTAAGAGTTTGTCAGCTTCCTTGAAGAACTTTCCGCCGACCAAATCAATTTCAGCCAAGAAATTTCCATTCGGAGCGACTGGGTTTACTACCGGCAATTCATACTTTTTACAGGTAGCAAGATCGTCGGCGCCAAAAGCAGGAGCCTGGTGAACCAGACCGGTTCCATCTTCAGTTGTTACATATTCGGCGAGAAGAACGAAATGTGCACCTGGTATTTCAACTAGATCAAAAGGTCGCTTGTAATGTACTCGCTCGAGTTCGCGACCTTGAATCCGTTTCAATTCCGTGAAGCCAGGGGTGACTTTCTCAGCCAAAGGCTCGGCGATAACTAATACTTCTCCACCCTGTTCGTCAGAAGTTCTAACTACTAAATAAGTAACCTCAGGATGAACGGCGATCGCAGTATTGGAAACCAATGTCCAAGGAGTAGTGGTCCAAACTAAGAGGCTTGCATTAAGAGGTGCTAACTCTCCGCTGGTAATCGGAAACCGAACGTAGACTGATGGATCAGTGACTGTTTCATAACCCTGGGCTAATTCATGATCAGATAGCCCCGTTCCACACCGCGGACAATATGGCGCGACTCGATGGTCTTGTACCAAGAGCCCCTTCTTGTGGACTTCGGCGAGCGACCACCAGACACTCTCAATATATTCATCAGACATCGTCCAATATGCCTCATCAAAATCAACCCAGAAACCCATTCGTTCAGTCATCTCTGTAAATGCGCTGACGTGGCGTTGTACTGACTCGCGACACTTATCATTGAACTTTGAGATGCCAAAATTCTCGATATCGCCCTTTCCAGAGAAACCTAACTCTTTCTCAACTGCAATTTCTACGGGGAGTCCGTGGCAGTCCCAACCTGCTTTGCGGATTACATACTTTCCTTTCATCGTGTGATAACGCGGAAATACATCTTTAAATACACGCGCTTCAATGTGATGAGTACCCGGCATGCCATTTGCGGTGGGTGGACCTTCATAGAAGGTCCATGGTTCGCCATTTGCGCGCTGCGCTAGGCTCTTATGAAAAATTTCTTGGGTGTTCCAGAACGAGAGAATTTCAAGCTCGATATTAGGAAGATCGATCTGAGGACTAAGCGCCTCATATGGTGACTTTAAAATGATCATCCCTTTCCAAAAGAACCAACCACCTTGACTGGTTTTTCACTTTGGAGGGGCGATCTTGTGACCGCGGTACCACCCGCCTTATCTACCAATTGGGTAGATCACTTCGTGACCTTGTAGTCAGTTCTACGTGTGCCAATCGGCACATTTCTTCTAACTCGCTCTTGGGTGATTGCCCAGTCAATGCGATTAGTTACAAGGCGTCTTGCTACCGCTTAATTTTAGCCCATCGAACTGTGGCGAGTGGCATTTGTACCTAATAACCCCTAGCCTTCGGCGCTGTGGCGATAAAGAAAAAGCTTGCGAAGGCAGTAGCAAAGTTGAAGAAATCTCCTGCTAAAAAAGTGGCTCCGAAAAGGAGTCCAGTAAAGAAAGCAGTCAAGAAACCTCCGGCCAAGAAAGCCCCAGCCAAGAAGGCTCCAGCCAAGAAAGCCCCAGCCAAGAAGGCTCCAGCCAAAAGAACTGCGGTCAAAAAGGCGCCAGTCAAGCCAACTCTGGCCAAGAAATTCCCACCGAAAAAACCGCAAGCCGAGATCATCAAGGGTCAGCACAAGACTGCTTTAACTAGTAGCACCGCTAAAGGCGCCACCACAATTTCGGTCTACAAGCCTGAAGTTGAGGCGAGCGATGTAGTTGTCGTTGAAGAGAAGAGGCTGGTGCTCCCGCCACCAGTCCGCAAACCAAAGCCGGGGAAGAAGCCAGCTCCTTTGAAGCCGATCAAAGCGGCTCCTGCTCCCTTAATAGTTAACGAAGGAGCGGAAAATTGGACCGCGACAGAGTTGAAATCGATTCGCAGTGAACTTGCCAAAGACCTTGTCAGATTGAAGAAGGAGTTAGCTGAAGTCGAGAGCGAGATGGATGCTCTTATTGAAGCCTCTGGAGTAGGTGCGGGCGATGACCAAGCAGATGCCGGCGCTAAAACATTTGAACGTGAACATGAGATGTCACTTGTCTATAACGCTCGCGATATGGTTCTGCAAACTGAGCGCGCGCTAGAGCGAATTGACACCAAGACTTATGGAAGATGCGAGGATTGCGGAAATCCAATCGGAAAAGCAAGACTTCAAGTTTTCCCTCGCGCAACGCTCTGCATGTTATGCAAACAGAAGGAAGAGCGCCGCTGAAGTCGTCTAGTGCTGATCGCGCGCGACGACTATTTATTTCTGTCGCACTCTCAGTTTTTGCAGTTGACCTTGCCTCCAAGAACTGGGCTGAGTCATATTTACAATATCGACCTCCGCTTGAGATCTTCGGAGATTTTCTAAAACTTAGCTACTCCACGAACTCTGGAGCTGCATTCAGTCTCTTTACTGATGCCACGCTATTACTCTCATCGCTTAAATTAGTAGTGGTCGGATTCATTATCTTTTACATGCGTAATCTCACTCATCCACTCTGGGGGTCAGCGCTCGGCGCATTGCTCGGGGGAGTCGTCGGAAATCTCTACGATCGCGCAATAAGACCACCTGGGGTTTGGCGCGGTGAAGTTATTGATTGGATCGTGCTTCCCAATTGGCCTACCTTCAATATCGCTGACAGCGCGATTGTCTGTGCTGGCATAGCAATGACTATTTTGACCATGCGAAACATCAATCCCAAAGATCCTAAAGATCGAATTGATGGTGCTGCATGAGCGAGCGAGAAAAACGCGTTCTACTGATTGACGAGTCTCTTGAGGGCGAACGCGTGGACGTTGCTTTAGCGGGGCTTTTGGGCCTCTCGCGCAGCGCGGTAGCCGATCTCTTAAATGCCGGAAGTGTTCTACAAGGAAAGAAGCCGCTCTCTAAATCTGACCGAGTCAAGACTGGGGATCGGATTCAGGTGCTAATGCCGGCTGAGATTGATCCACTCGATTTCACCAGAGTTGTCAGCGAAGAATTAGATGTTATCTATGACGATGCAGATGTCGTGGTGGTAAATAAACCAGTTGGAGTCGCTGCTCACCCTAGTCCTGGATGGCAAGGACCTACTGTGCTCGGAGACTTAATCTCACGTGGTTACAGTATTTCTACTTCAGGGGCTGAAGAGCGAAAAGGAATTGTGCAACGGCTTGATGTTGGCACGACTGGTTTGATGGTGGTAACTAAGCATGAAGATTCTTACATAGCGCTAAAGAATCAGTTCCGCGCACGAACGGTCTCAAAGATTTATCATGCACTTGTTCAAGGCCATATGGATCCATCTGAGGGAAGTATCGATGCGCCAATTGGTAGACATCCAAAAGAGGATTATCGTTTCGCCGTTGTTGCAGATGGCAAACCAAGCATTACCCACTTTTCCTTAATTGAATTTCTTCCTGGAGCAACTCTCTTAAAGGTTGAGCTGGAGACTGGCAGAACTCATCAGATTCGAGTTCACTTCAGCGCTCTGCGCCATCCCTTAGTTGGAGATTTGGCATATGGCTCAGATCCGGTGCTCGCCCAGCGCCTTGAATTAAAGAGACCTTGGTTACATGCGCTAGAACTCTCCTTCGACCAACCCTCAACCGGTGAGCGGATTATGCTCAAGTGCGAATATCCGAGCGACCTGAAACGCGCGCTGGCAATACTCGCCTCTTAAGTCACTCTTTAGTCATGGCTGGGGAGTAATCTCGCCGACCGTGAGCAAGGAATTCGTGCACCTTCATGTACATACCGAGTATTCAATGCTCGATGGGGCGGCGCGAATAGATCAACTTGCCGAAGAGGTTGCCCGTCAGGGCAGCCCCGCAATTGCGATAACAGATCACGGCCACGTCTTTGGCGCATTTGATTTCTACAAATCAATGAAGTCGGTTGGGGTTAAACCGATAATCGGGATTGAGGCTTACGTGGCGCCTGAATCAAGACTTGATAAGCGGCGAGTTAAGTGGGCTGAAGGCGGAGAAGATGATGTCTCTGCTGGTGGCGCCTACACACACATGACAATTCTCGCCGAAAATAATGAAGGCTTATCAAACCTCTTTAAATTGGCCTCGCTGGCATCTCTAGAAGGTTTTTATTACAAGCCGAGAATGGATCGCGAACTACTATCAAAGTATTCATCAGGACTAATTGCAACATCTGGGTGCGTTGCCGGTGAGATCCAAACCAGGCTCCGTATGGGAGCTTACGAAGAGGCTCGATCTGCAGCAGCTACTTATCGAGAGATATTTGGCCCGGACAATTTTTACATCGAGTTAATGGATCATGGTTTAGAAATTGAGAATCGAGTTAAATCAGATTTATTGAAACTAGCTAAAGAGCTTGGGCTTCCGCTACTTGCTACAAACGATCTCCATTACACATACGCAGAAGATGCCAAGCCACACGCTGCGCTTCTCGCGGTCCAATCAGGAAGTACGCTCTCAGATCCGAAGAGATTTAAGTTCGATAGCGAAGAGTTCTATCTGAAGGATGCGACCACGATGCGCCGACTCTTTAAAGACCTTGAAGTCGCTTGCGATAACACGCTAGTAATCGCTGAAAGGTGCAATGTCACCCTCAGAGAGAACGAGAATCTCTTGCCGAAATTCCCGGTACCTGAGGGTGAGGATGAGAATTCCTGGCTAGTTAAACAAGCGCGTGCTGGACTTGCCAAGAAATTTCCAGAAAGCGCAACAAAAGAACACGAAGAGCGACTTGAATATGAGTTAAGCGTCATGACCAAGATGGGCTTTGCTGGCTACTTCCTCGTCGTCGCCGATCTAGTTGCCCATGCAAAAGATGTTGGAATTCGTGTTGGCCCGGGTCGAGGATCTGCGGCGGGATCACTAGTTTCTTACTGCCTCGGTATTACGGCGCTTGATCCGATCAAACACGGATTGCTCTTCGAGCGCTTTCTAAATCCAGATCGCATCTCTATGCCAGATATCGATCTAGATTTCGATGAAAGAAGACGGGGCGAGATGATCCGTTACGCAATCGATAAGTATGGTGAAGATCGGGTAGCCCAGATAATCACCTACAACACGATCAAGTCCAAGCAATCCATTAAGGATGCCAGCCGAGTTTTGGGATATCCATTTGCAATTGGAGACCGTTTAACAAAAGCGCTACCGCCACCAATTATGGGGAAGGACATTTCGTTAACTGGAGTCTTCGACAAGAACCATGAGCGTTATCAAGAGGCTCAAGAGTTTCGCAACATCTATGAAGATGACCAAGAAGCAAAGACAATCGTCGATACAGCGCGTGGCCTAGAAGGTCTTAAGCGACAATCCGGCGTACATGCTGCCGGTGTAATACTCAGTCGCGAACCATTACTAGATGTAATTCCAATTCAACGTCGCGAAGCCGATGGTGCGATTATCACCCAATTCGACATGGTCGCGTGTGAAGCTACGGGACTTCTTAAGATGGATTTCCTCGGGCTTCGAAATCTCTCGGTCCTCGATGATTGCTTGCTAAATATTCAGAAGAACAAAAATGAGAAGGTAGTTCTTGAAGAGTTACCACTTGCTGACAAAAAGACCTTTGAGCTTCTAGCTCGGGGCGAGACCCTTGGCGTATTTCAGCTCGATAGCGCCCCGATTCGCGCGCTACTTCGTTCGATGAATCCTGATTCCTTTGAAGACATTTCGGCTGTAATTGCGCTTTACCGTCCTGGTCCGATGGGCGTAAATGCACATAACGATTATGCAGATCGAAAGAATAAGCGGAGACGAATTGAAGCTATCCACCCAGAATTATCAGAACCCTTGCGAGAAATTCTTGATGACACTTATGGATTGATCGTTTATCAAGAACAAGTAATGGCCATCGCCCAGAAGGTTGCTGGATTCTCACTGGCACGTGCGGATCTACTTCGTAAAGCGATGGGAAAGAAGAATAAAGAGATCCTTGATAAGGAATATGTTCATTTTGAGGCAGGCATGAAAGCCAATGGCTTTTCAAATGTAGCGATAGAAGAACTGTGGAAGACGCTAATTCCATTCTCCGACTATGCATTCAATCGCGCCCACAGTGCGGGATACGGAGTCGTCTCATTCTGGACTGCCTACTTGAAGGCCAATTACCCAACTGAATACATGGCGGCCCTGCTGTCAAGCGTCAAAGACGATAAAGATAAATCAGCTCTATATCTCAATGAGTGTCGCAGAATGGGAATCAAAGTACTCCCACCAGATGTAAATGAATCTGACTCTGAGTACACGCCTCGCGGAAAGGATATTCGCTTTGGTCTAGCCGCGATTCGAAATGTTGGCGAGAATGTTGTTGGTTCAATAGTAAGAAATAGAGATGCGAAAGGCCGATACACATCCTTCGGTGACTTCTTAGCAAAAGTAGATGCGGTCGTCTGTAATAAAAAAACGATCGAATCTCTAATCAAGGCAGGGGCTTTTGATTCGCTTTCGCATAGCCGGAAAGGGTTAATGGCAGTACACCTCGAAGCGATTGAGGCAATCTCAGAGACGAAACGCGCAGAGTCGATTGGTCAATTCGATCTCTTTGGTGGCAACGAATCTCAGGGAGTTATTTCTGGAGTATTCCTAGATATCCCGGCAGATGAATGGGATAAGCCGCTGTTGCTTTCTTATGAACGAGAGATGCTCGGATTGTATGTTTCAGACCACCCGCTACTTGGTGTTGAGCATGTCCTGAAGAGCGTTCGAGATATCCCGATGTCACAAATCTTTGACGAAAATGTTGGACACGAGAGTATTTTTACAATTGCAGGCTTAATTACCAATGTCCAACGAAAGGTCAGCCGTCAAGGTGCAAATTGGGCGATAGTCACGGTCGAAGATCTTGAGGGCGCAATCGATGTTCTCTTCTTCTCAAACTCCTACCAACAACATGCATTAAACCTAATTGAAGATCGGATAGTAGCGATTCGTGGTCGAGTTGATAAGCGCGAAGAGACTCCGAGGTTTACTGCGCTGGATCTCTCACTGCCGGATATAAACCAAGCTCCTATTGGTCCATTTGTAATCAGAGTTGAAGCCGAACGGTGCACTCCACCATTGGTTGACCGGATGAAGGAAATCCTTCGCTCTCATCCGGGGACAAGAGAAGTTCATCTGCGAATTGAAGGTGGATCGAAAGACACGACCTTCAGATTAGATGATGGCTTAAAGGTCACAGCATCACCGAGTCTGAGCGCCGACTTGAAGTCGATTCTCGGGCCAGACTGCTTGGTTTAAAAGTAAATAAAAACCAGAGCGCACCCTTATACCTATTTATCTAGAATAGGGGCGTGACATCAATCGCTAATTCGCCGATGAGAATCGTAGATCTTCGAGGTCAACGCCTTTCCAAGAGCGAGTACCAGGCAAAGCTTCCGCGAGCTGCATTAGATGTTAATGCCGCTATGGCTCAAGTAGAGCCAATAATTGAAGAGGTCCGGAACGGCGATGTTTCCTCCCTGCTTTCGCTATCAGAGCGTTTCGATGGAATTAGACCAACTCAGATTCGCGTACCTCGGGAAGTAATCAGAGAGGCGCTTGAGTCAATTGATCCTGCCTTGAAGAAGGTCATTGAAGAAGCGATAAGACGAGTTCGAATAGTTCATAGGGATCAGGTGCGCGGTGAAACCACGGTCCGCGTAGTTGATGGAGGAGAAGTAGAAGAGCGCTGGATCCCAGTAGATCGAGTTGGACTCTATGTACCTGCGGGGCGAGCCGTCTATCCCAGTTCCGTCGTGATGAATGTAGTGCCGGCGCAGATAGCTGGCGTAAAAAGCATTGCACTTGCATCCCCGCCGCAGAGAGATAACGACGGATGGCCACATCAATTAGTCCTTGCAACCTGCGCAATATTAGGAATTGATGAGGTTTATGCAATAGGCGGAGCGCAGGCGATTGCAGCATTCGCATTTGGCATTAAGGACGAATCCGGAAATCGAATCAGCGAACCAGTCGATATAGTTACTGGACCAGGAAATATTTATGTAGCTGCAGCCAAACGCGCACTTCGAGGTTTAATTGGAATTGATTCAGAAGCGGGTCCTACCGAGATAGCGATCGTCGCCGACTCAACCGCCTCTTCAGGTGAAGTTGCATCCGACCTAATAAGTCAGGCAGAACACGACACGATAGCTGCAGCCGTTCTTATTACCGATTCAATTGATTTATCAGATCAAGTTAACCGAGAGATTACAGTTAGAGTTTCGGAGACTAAACATCGCGAACGGATAAGTCAGGCGCTTAGCGGTGAACAGTCTGCAATAGTTTTAGTCGATGATTTAGACCATGCGTTGGATGTAGCAAATGCCTATGCTGCCGAACATTTAGAGTTATTGGTTCGAGATCCCCAGAGTGCAAGTAAGAAGATCAGGAATGCTGGCGCTGTTTTTCTGGGTAGATTCGCACCAGTATCACTCGGCGATTATCTTGCCGGTTCAAATCACGTTCTTCCAACTGGAGGATGCGCCTGTCACTCCAGCGGATTGTCGGTACAGACTTTTCTCCGTGGATTGCACTTTATCTCTTATAGCGAGCGGGCTTTTCGCGAGATCGCTTCAAGCGTGATTACTTTTGCGGAAGCTGAAGACCTACCTGCTCATGGTGAAGCCATTAAAGCGAGATTTGAATGAGTGATAAGAATTGGCCCAGCTGGCTCCCGCTTCGAACCGATTTATTGGAGTTATCTCCATATGGCGCTCCACAGATAGAAGCACCAGTTCGGCTAAATACAAATGAGAATCCGTACAACTTAAGCGATGAACTTCAAGCGGCTCTCCGTGATGAAATCTCTAGGGTAGTAAAGGAGTTAAATCGATACCCAGATCGAGATGCCCGGAAACTTCGACAGGCTCTCGCTGACTCTATTAGCGGCTCATCGGGAATTAGATTTGAATCTGACTCGATCTGGGTTGCCAATGGAAGTAATGAAATTATTCAAAGTATCCTGCTTGCATTCGAGGGTGCCGCGCTAGGTTTCGAACCTTCTTATTCGATGCATCCACTAATTTCTCGAGTTGTTGGTAAAACCTGGATTTCAATTCCAAGAGGCGAGAATTTCCAGATAGAAGCAGCGCAAATAAAAGAGGCGATTGATGCTCAAGATGTGAAGATTATTTTTATAACTACACCGAATAATCCGACGGGAACTTCCACCTCACTCGAAGTAATCGAGGAGATTGCTAAGGGGGTCGCGCCTAGAAGCGGTTTAGTTCTGGTTGATGAGGCCTATGCAGAATTCTCAAATCAGAGCTCGGCACTCAGCTTATTGAAGAGTAATCAGAACATTATGGTCTCGAGAACCATGAGTAAGGCCTTTGCTTTTGCGGGAGCCCGACTCGGCTATCTGATTGCGCACCCTCAAGTGATAAGCGCTCTTCAGTTGGTGCGACTTCCTTATCACCTAAGCGCCTTAACTCAGTCTGCTGCCATAGCCGCAATCTCGAAGCAGAACCAATTGAGTAAAGATGTAAATAGGTTGCGAGAATCGCGCGAAGAAGTGGCTCGTGAAATTGAGGCACTGGGTTTGAGGTGTTTCCCTAGTGATGCAAATTTCCTTCTCTTCTCGGGTTTTGATGTGGCTTCAGAGACTCTCTGGCAGCGCCTACTAGATCGAGGCGTTCTAATCCGAGATATAGGAATCCCAGGGCACTTACGAGTGACAATTGGTACCCGCGCTGAGAACCGAGCTTTTCTAGATGCATTGAGAGAAGTAGTTAGGGGATAATCGCCAAATGGGTCAAATGCCGAGAATTGCAAGAGTTGGTCGAAGCACTAAAGAGTCTGAAGTAAAAGTTGAATTAAATCTGGATGGATCTGGAAAGATTGATGTTGAAACCGGTGTACCTTTCTTTGATCACATGCTCTCGCAACTTGGTAAGCATGCCGGATTTGATCTAACCGTTAAAACCAAAGGCGATGTTGATGTTGATTCACACCATACTGTTGAAGACACCTCTCTTGCCGTTGGCCAGGCACTTCGGGAAGCTTTAGGTGATAAGTCGGGAATTCGCAGATTTGGCGATGCGCTAGTTCCCTTAGATGAAGTAATTGTTCAAGCAGCAGTCGATCTATCTGGACGTCCGTACTTAGTCCATCGCCAGCCCGAGATCGTTGAGCTGATCGGTACATTCGACACAACTTTGGGCAAGCACATCTGGGAGTCTTTTGTTGCTGAAGCTCGGATCGCACTTCACATAAGAGTCATTGAGGGAAGAAATGCACATCATGTACTCGAAGCACAATTCAAAGCGGTAGCTCGGGCGCTTCGGGATGCAGTCACTTTAGATTCAAGGGTTTCAGGGGTTCCCTCAACAAAAGGCGTCCTTTGAGCGGGCCCGGGTTAATCTCAATACTTGATTACGGATCTGGAAATATCCGTTCGGCACTACGAGCTCTTGAACATGTTGGATTGAATGTAGAAGTAACTTCAAGTTATGAGCGTGCACTAGGTGCGGATGGATTAGTAGTTCCGGGAGTTGGTGCATTCGGTAACTGCATCAATCAGCTAAAGGAAATTCGTGGTGATGAAGTTATTAGGGAGCGAAACAAGTCGGGTCGTCCCACTCTTGGCATATGTGTCGGGATGCAGGTTCTCTTTGAAAAGAGCGCCGAGTCACAAGAGCCAGGCCTGGCGCTGATTACCGGCGCGGTAGAAAAGTTATCCGCCCCAGTTCTACCGCATATTGGTTGGAATGAGCTGCACGCTGAGCAAGCGCCCAAGTTACTGACTGGGCTGCTGAATGAGAGATTTTATTTTGTACATTCATATGCAGTTAAGAAATCATCTCAAGGCTCAGCTTTTGCTACATCAAATTACGGCGAGAATTTCCTGGCGGTAATTGAGCAGGGAGCGCTTAGCGCGGTTCAGTTCCATCCTGAAAAGAGTGGTGAGGCTGGATTACAACTTCTTCGTAACTGGGCTGACTCGATATGAATAAATTGATACTTCTTCCCGCCGTTGATGTGCGAGATGGAAAAGCAGTTCGCCTTGTAAAGGGCGAGTTGAGCGCTGAAACACAATACGGGGCACCTCTTGACGCTGCGCTTGCTTTTCAAAACTCCGGCGCTGAATGGATTCACTTAGTTGATCTAGATGCGGCATTCGGTACTGGTAGCAATCATGAGCTACTCCGAGATGTAGTTTCTAGACTTGATTTAAATGTCGAATTATCAGGGGGGATTCGCGATGAAGAATCCCTGGAGCGCGCTTTAGCAACTGGATGTGAACGAGTTAATTTAGGAACAGCTGCGCTCGAAAGTCCAGAATGGACCGCTTCAGTAATCGCCCGATTTGGCGCGAAAATTGCAGTTGGCCTGGATGTTCGTGGCCAGACTCTGGCGGCGCGTGGATGGACTAAAGATGGTGGCGATCTATTCGAGACTCTGGAACGGCTCGACCGTGAAGGTTGCGCACGTTACGTTGTTACTGACGTTAATAAAGATGGGACTCTGCAAGGTCCGAATTTAGATTTGCTATCTAAAGTCTGTGAACGTACGAATCGACCTGTAATTGCTTCAGGTGGAGTTTCATCTTTGGAGGATCTATCTAAATTGCGGGAGCTAGTAGATATTGGTGTAGAGGGTGCGATAGTTGGGAAAGCTCTTTACGCGGGAGCATTCACCCTCGAAGAGGCGCTGGAGGTCAGTCGATGAGTCTCGCGACGAGAATAATTCCTTGCCTTGATGTTGCCAATGGGCGAGTCGTGAAGGGTATTAATTTCACAAACCTAAAGGATGCGGGCGATCCAGTAGAGATGGCAGGAATCTATGCCGCGGAAGGCGCAGATGAGATTACCTTTCTTGATATCACCGCAAGCGTTGAGGGTCGGGGAACAACTTTGGAGGTGCTTCGCAAGACTGCCGATCAAGTTTTTATCCCATTAACAGTTGGTGGCGGTATTTCATCTGTTGCTGATGTGGATCAATTATTGAGAGCTGGCGCCGATAAGATTTCGATTAATACCGCAGCAATCAAGAATCCGGATTTAATTTCAGAGATTACCGAGCGATTTGGAAATCAAGTGTTGGTTCTATCAATTGATGCAAAGCGAGCGAGAACCGAATCTGGTTTTGAGGTAACAACACTTGGCGGCAGAGAGAGCACTGGAATTGATGCGCTTAAGTGGATAGAGAGCGCCACCTCCAGGGGCGTGGGGGAAATCCTGTTGAATTCGATGGATCGAGATGGCACCCGCTCCGGCTACGACCTGGAGATGATTCGGCGAGTGCGCGAGATTTGCGATACCCCCTTGATTGCCAGCGGGGGAGCCGGAGATATCCAAGATTTTCCGCGGGCGCTAGCTGAGGGAGCAGATGCTCTACTTGCTGCGAGCGTATTTCATTTCGGCATCTTTCGTATTGCCGACGTAAAAGATTCAATCCGGGCAGCAGGATATGTCGTGCGAGAGCGCTCTAAGTTGGGCGAGAATTAACTATGGAAACGAGCGCGGTCGACCTTAATCAGTTATTTAAAGACGAGCAATCTCTGATCGCGGCCATTCTTCAAGACGTATCCACTAAAGAAGTTCTAATGCTCGGCTGGATGAATCGCGAGTCACTGGAACTTACTCTCTCAACCCGAAAGGCAACCTTCTGGAGTCGTAGCCGAAACGCAATCTGGGTGAAGGGAGAGACTTCAGGCAACTTTCAGGAGGTCAATTCGATAAGTCTTGATTGTGATCGTGATGCGATTCTTATCCAAGTTAAGCGTCATGGGCCCGTATGTCATACCGGTGAAATCTCTTGCTTCAGTGAGCCACTGATTCAATGAAGCCGATATCACTAGAAGAATTTCGGGAATTTGCTAAGAAACATAATGTTGTGCCATTAGCAGAGAGTTTCCTCGCAGATAGCGAGACCCCATTAACACTTTATGCCAAGTTAACTGAACATCGAGAAAATACATTTCTTCTTGAGTCTGCTGAACATGGTGGAGCTTGGTCCCGCTACTCATTTATCGGAGTAAATAGCGAGGCGACCCTAACTGAGCGCGATGGAGAAGCTATCTGGGTTGGAAGACCACCTGCGGGGGCGCCTAGCGGTATAGATCCGCTCGAAGCGTTACGGATAACGAGTGCGCACTTGAATGCGCCTCAAATCCCAGGGCTACCACGACTTACCAGCGGACTAGTTGGATACATGGGTTACGACGCCGTACGCAGATTGGAAAAGCTTCCCAGTACTTTGGAAGATCCACTAAAGCTCCCCGAGATAGCGTTTATGTTGACGAGTGATCTAGCAATTTATGATCACCTTCAAGGTAGCGTCACTTTGATCGCAAACGCAATTAACTGGGATGGCACCGATGAACGAGTTGATGAGGCGTACAACTCAGCACTTTCCCGATTAGAGTTGATGAAATTCGCGCTTCAAAAGCCTCTGCCTACGGACATCTCACATCTTGATCAGCGGCCAAACCCTGATTTTCAGCGACGTACTACTTCGGCAGAATTTGTTAACTCTGTTAACGAGATCAAGGAAGAGATAAAGCGTGGAGAGGCTTTCCAGGTAGTTCTCTCGCAGCGATTTGAGATTCCTGCTGCATCTGATCCATACGATGTCTATCGCATGCTGAGACTCCATAATCCAAGTCCATACATGTACCTATTTAACTTTGATGGCGGGGTATCGGTAGTGGGTTCAAGTCCTGAGGCGCTTGTTAAAGTTACAGATCGTGAAGTGATGGTCCATCCCATAGCCGGAACAAGAAAACGCTCTTCCGATCAGGCCGAAGATGTGCGGCTAGGGGAAGAGCTTCTATCCGATCCCAAAGAACGTGCCGAACATTTGATGTTGGTTGATTTGGGGCGTAATGATTTAGGCCGAGTATGCGAATCGGGAACTGTCGAGGTTATTGAATTCATGCAACTCGAACGCTATTCCCATGTAATGCACATTGTTTCAACTGTGGTTGGAGAATTATCAAGCAATCATATTGCTATTGATGCTCTCTATGCAGTTTTCCCTGCTGGGACGTTATCGGGTGCACCGAAGCCGAGAGCAATGGAGATAATCGAAGCGCACGAACCTTTTAGGCGGGGTATATATGGAGGGGCCATCGGCTATGTTGATTTCACCGGCAACTTAGATACATGTATCGCAATTCGTACTGCGGTAATAAAGGATGGAATCGCTCATGTTCAAGCAGGTGCCGGTATCGTCGCTGATTCAATCCCGGAAAGCGAAGATGAAGAGTGTCGCAATAAAGCAGCTGCGGTGTTAGGTGCGATTGCGGCTGCAAATACTTTGCGGAGACTTAAATGAGCGTCTTGGAATCCATCATTGAGGGTGTTCGCTTAGATGAAGCGGCTCGCAAAGTTTCTGATAGCGAACTAAATGAACGTATTGCAAAAGCGCCGGCGCCGCGAAGCGCGCTGGCAAAATTGAGCGTTGCTGAGCTTTCTTTAATCGCAGAGATAAAAAGGTCTTCTCCAAGCAAAGGTGATTTATCAAGGATTCCAGAACCGGCAACGCTGGCCAAGATCTACGAAAATAGTGGTGCATCAATCATTAGCGTTCTTACTGAAGAGCGACGCTTTAAAGGCTCGTTATCTGATTTCGAATCGGTGCGAACTGCAGTTGATCTTCCAATGCTTCGAAAAGACTTTATGGTTAGCGAATATCTCATTAGAGAAAGCAGAGCCTTCGGAGCAGATTTGGTCCTATTGATAGTTGCTGCCCTTGATGATTATCAACTGCGGGACTTTATGCAACTCTCTGGTGAGTTAGGGATGGATGTCCTAGTAGAGGTGCATGATGAGTCCGAACTTGAACGGGCTGTTTCTTTAGCGCCCAGGATCATTGGAGTTAACTCACGCAACCTAAAGACGCTTGAAGTTGATACATCTAGTTTTGCACGATTGCTTCCAAAGATCCCAGATGGCGTCGTTAAAGTTGCCGAATCCGGGATTGGCAACGAGGGCGATATCAAGAGAGCGCGCCAAGCTGGAGCTGATGCGGTCCTTGTTGGAGAGGCGCTTGTTAAGTCGGCAGACCCAGGGGATACCGTGAAGAAATTTCTAGAAAGCGCACTCTCATGATGAAAAGTATGGTTGGAGCGTGAGCACGGATTTGTTGGGGCACTTCGGAAGATTTGGTGGTCGGTTTGTGCCCGAAGCTCTAATCGGAGCCTTGGATGAACTTGCCCGCGCGCATCAAGAGGCTCTGACTGATCCCACATTTCAAGTCGAATTAATGGAGCTTCATCGGACTTACACCGGAAGGCCATCGATAATCACCGAAGCGCGAAGATTTGCAGAGCACTGTGGCGGAGCGCGCATCTTTTTAAAGCGCGAGGATTTGAATCACACTGGTAGCCACAAGATAAATAACGTACTTGGTCAAGCGCTACTGACTAAACGTATGGGAAAGAAACGAATAATTGCAGAAACTGGCGCCGGCCAACACGGAGTTGCATCGGCGACTGCAGCAGCTTTACTTGGCCTTGAATGCGTTGTTTATATGGGAGAAGAAGATACAAAACGCCAATCTTTGAATGTTGCAAGAATGAAACTGCTCGGAGCCGATGTAGTCCCAGTAACTACCGGTTCAAAGACTTTGAAAGATGCAATAAATGAAGCGATGCGCGATTGGGTAACAAATGTTGCCACCACTCACTACCTTCTTGGCACCGTAGCTGGACCAGATCCTTTTCCAACTATGGTCCGGGATTTCCATCGAATTATCGGAGATGAATCACGGGAACAGATATTGCAACTGACGGGCCGATTACCTGATGCAGTTTTAGCATGTGTCGGTGGTGGCTCAAACGCGATCGGTATCTTCTATGCCTTCCTAAAGGATGAATTGGTCCGATTAATTGGGCTAGAGGCTGGCGGCGATGGAGTTAGTACGGGAAGACATGCAGCCACTCTTGTGGGCGGAACGCCCGGAGTTCTTCATGGAACAAGAACCTATGTGCTGCAAGATGAAAATGGTCAAACGCTCGAATCGCATTCAATTTCGGCTGGCCTGGATTATCCCGGGGTTGGACCGGAACATGCATATCTCCATGAAATTGGACGGGCCGAATATCGCGCGATTACTGACGCTGAAGCGATGGATGCCTTTGCGCTGCTCTCTAAGAGTGAGGGGATAATCCCCGCAATCGAAACTGCGCATGCATTGGCTGGCGCAATCAAGATTGGTCAAGAGTTAGGTAAAGGGAGCAATTTGCTAATCAATCTATCGGGTCGCGGCGATAAAGATGTACAGACAGCGGCCAAGTACTTTGGAATTCCACTTTAAGAAATTTCGATGTCACGATTAACAGCTAGCTTTGCTGCAGCTAAAGAAGAGAATCGCGCCCTTCTCATCGGATATCTGCCTTCGGGTTTCCCCACTTTAGAGCGTTCTTTTTCTGCAATCAGCGCGATGATTGAGGGTGGGGTAGATGTAATTGAAGTGGGGCTTCCGTATAGCGATCCAGTCATGGACGGACCAGTAATTCAGAGAGCATCTGAAATGGCCCTTGCGAATGGAAGCAATACAAAAAGTGTATTCAATACTGTTGCACATAGCTCTGTGCCAACTCTGGTGATGTCTTACTGGAATCCCATCGAACGTTTTGGGGTCTCCGAATTTGCATCAGCGCTCAAAGATGTTGGTGGCGTCGGTGTAATTACTCCAGATCTAACAATTGAAGAGTCTGAAAATTGGAACAGTGCAACGGATCAAAACTCTCTCCATCGCATCTATGTTGTTGCGCCAAGCACTAGCGATGAGCGGCTGTCAAAAGTGGCTAGCAATTGTTCTGGATTTATTTACGCAGCTAGTTTGATGGGAGTCACCGGAGCAAGAGGAGATATCTCATCCCAGGCTGTTTCGTTAGTCGAGAGAATTAGAAAGGTGACACCGACCCCTATCTGTGTTGGTCTAGGTGTCTCAACTGGAAATCAAGCCCGTGAGATAGCCGCCTTTGCTGATGGGGTAATAGTTGGCTCAGCATTCATTAAGTTGATTCTTGACTCAAATAGTGAATCAGAGGCCAATTTGAAGGTTAAGTCACTTGCCGAAGAGTTGGCGACGGCTGTGAGAAGGTAGCGTCCCCAGTTAAGGGTGTTGGAATCGCCTTCATGGAATAGAATTTTAGGAACGATAAACAGAGGAGTAACCGTGCCAAAAGAGCCACGCCAGAAGGTTAGAGATGCAAAGCCAAAAGGTGACACGCTCACAAGAAATTTAGTTATTGGCATGGTGGGGCTCGTGGTGCTCTCGGGCGTGATTTTCACTTTTCTTGATAGAAGCTCGGGAGAGAGCGGCGAATCCCCAACCGCTATTGAGAATTTAGATACCTCAAATCTCGGTGAACCCTTAGCCGCTCAAGTTAATGAAACAGATGATTACGGAATAGTTTTTAACCCTGACGCGCCGTTGCAAATCGATATCTGGGAGGATTTCCAATGCCCATTCTGCAATTTCTTTGAACAAGAGATGGGCGGCTACCTTGATGAATTAATTAGGAATGAGGAAGCAAAAGTGGTCTATCACATGGCCTCCTTCCTGGGTCAAGAGTCGGTACGCGCAACGAATGCTTCATATTGTGCGGTAGATGAAAATCGATTCTTGGACTTCCATAAATCGATTTATGCAGTGCAAGGCAATGAGAATTCGGGAATTTTCTCCAATAAGAATTTAATTACAATCGGAAATAAGCTGGGAATAACTAGTGAAACTTTCGCTGATTGTGTAAATGACAACAAGTACGGAGATTTTGTTAAGAAGGTTGCCGAGTCTATGGCGCCAAATAAAGTCGAGGGTACCCCAACCGTTTTCATAAATGGAACTCGATGGGAGAGAACCACAAGTGAATTCAATCTAGATGAATTTAAAGCAGCCGTAGAGGCAGCAAAGCAGTAAGCAACCTTAAAGTGAAGTTTGACAGCATTCCATCACCGGCCCAGTCTTTTGTCGAGATCGGTCCATTGACGATTCACTTTTATGCGTTATGCATCATGTTGGGAGTCGTCGCTGCTGTTCTAATTGGTGGTCGCAGATATGTAGCACAAGGTGGCAAGCCAGGTTTGATGGGCGATGTGGCGATCTTTGCTGTGCCCGCAGGAATAATTGGTGGGCGCCTGTATCACGTGATCACTTCTCCTCAAGATTATTTCGGAGCCGGAGGTAGGCCAGTCGAGGCTCTCTATATTTGGCAGGGTGGCTTAGGAATTTGGGGCGCAATTTCTCTTGGAGCTGTTGCAGCTTATTTCGCCTACAAGAAACATCCCAATCGGGGCGAGATCCGTTTTGCTCAATTTGCAGATGCCATAGCTCCGGGATTGCTGGTAGCTCAAGCAATAGGAAGATTTGGGAATTGGTTTAATAAAGAGTTGTTTGGTAGACCTCTCGAGGCTCCCTGGGCGCTGGAGATACCGTTTCGTTATCGCCCAATCGGGTACTCAAGTTTTGAAACTTTTCATCCAACTTTTCTCTATGAGGCGTTCTGGTGCACAGTGGTTGCAGTCGCCTTAATTTTCTTAGGTAAGAAAAGGCAGTTTGCTCATGGCTCAATCTTTGTGATGTATGTTGGCGCTTATTCTTTTGGACGGGGTTTGATAGAGTGGATTCGAATCGATGAGGCCAATTTAATCTTAGGGCTACGTCTTAATCTGTGGACCAGTCTCATTCTCTTTATTTCCTCGCTCGTATTGATCAGGCGATTGAACTCACGATTGAACTCAAAAGTCAACCTCCAAGATAGCTCTGCTGCATAGTAGTAAGGTGCGAGTATGTCTCTCCACGAAATCAATAAGCGTAATGAGGATCATAAGTCTCATCGTGCTGGTTGGCTTCGCGCTGCAGTACTCGGAGTAAATGATGGTCTTGTTTCGACCGCATCCTTAATGATCGGCGTTGTCTCTGCCGGAAAAAATGACTTTGTCTTAACAGCAGGGTTAGCAGCCATCGCCGCGGGTGCAATGTCTATGGCAGTCGGAGAATATGTCTCTGTTCGCTCCCAAAATGATATTGAAGAATCGGATCGACGGCTTGAAATCGAGCATTTGCAATTGGACCCAGAAGGCGAACTTGAAGAGTTAACTCAGATCTATCAATCGCGTGGGCTATCGCGTAATACTGCAGAGATAGTTGCCAAAGAACTTCACGAACACGATGCGCTTGGTGCTCATCTGCGCGATGAGTTGGGACAATTCGAGGCAACTAAAGCGCGTCCATTTCAGGCCGCCTTTGCTTCAGCGCTCAGCTTTACAGCCGGGGGATTAATTCCATTTCTCGGGGCTTTCGCGCCCTCACTCGGCGACAAGGCAATCTCAATAATTGGGTTTTCATTTGTTGGCTTACTCATTGCCGGAATCATTAGCGCAAAGACAGCAGGCGCCAAGATTGGCCGTACCACACTAAGAATTCTCACAGGGGGAGCGCTTGGAATGGCGATAACCGCTGCCGTGGGGCAAATTGCTCATATCTCGGGCATTTAGTTTTTTTGGTAGATTTTCCCTTCCTCGGGCCATCGCTGTCCCTTCAAAAATATGAACCTCAAGTAGAAGTGTTTCGACTTGGGATTGAAGTTGGAGCGAGATGGCAAAAATCGAAAAGCTCTTTAGCGCACTGCCGGAGCGCAGTGGTCTGTACGACCCTGCCTTCGAACATGATGCCTGCGGAGTCGCCATGGTCGCAACTTTGAAGCGAGAAGCAACACACGAAATTGTCCAGCAAGGCCTTGAGGCGCTTCGCAATTTGGATCATCGAGGCGCATCAGGAGCAGAAGTCAATAGCGGCGATGGCGCCGGAATTATGATCCGAGTACCAGATGAATTTCTTAGGTCTGTAGTTACATTTGAGCTACCAGCGCAGGGTGCATATGCAATTGGTATCGCATTTGTGCCGAAGGATTTTCGCGAGCTAAATCGACTTGATCAAATCGCCCATGAAGAGGGTCTTGAAATTTTGGGCTGGCGTGAAGTTCCAGTCGATTCTTCATCGCTCGGCGCCACCGCTTTATCCGTGATGCCCGACTTTAAAATGTTAGTAATTGCAGCGAAAAATGGTGAGACAGGTATCCAGCTAGATCGACTCGCATTCTGTTTTAGAAAGCGAGTTGAACATCAACTTCCAATTTATTTTGCCTCACTCTCTGCCCAGACTTTGGTGTACAAAGGGATGCTAACCACGCATCAGTTATCCGAATTCTTTCCAGATCTAAATGATCAGAGACTAAAGTCTCCATTCGCGTTGGTTCACTCTCGCTTTTCCACCAACACATTTCCTTCTTGGCCGTTAGCTCATCCATATCGATTCATCGCTCATAACGGTGAAATCAACACCGTTAGGGGAAATCGCAACTGGATGGCGGCGCGAGAGGCGCTACTAGAGAGCAACTTGATTCCAGGTGATTTGAGACGATTATTTCCAATCGTAGATCCGCAAGGCAGCGACTCCGCTTCTTTCGATGAAGTATTGGAGCTCTTGTATCTAGGTGGACGTTCGCTTCCTCATGCGGTTTTGATGATGATCCCTGAAGCTTGGGAAAATCACGAGACTATGTCGGATCTCCGGCGTGACTTTTATCGTTTCCATTCAGCGCTGATGGAGCCGTGGGATGGACCAGCTTGCATCACTTTTACCGATGGACATCAAATCGGTGCAGTCTTAGATAGAAATGGTTTAAGGCCAAGTCGTTTCTGGATTACAAATGATGGCCTAGTCGTCTTGGCTAGTGAAGTTGGAGTTTTAGATATCGCCCAAGATCGGGTGCTGCGTAAAGGAAGATTGCAACCAGGCAAGATGTTCCTGGTTGATCTCGATCAAGGTCGGGTAATCGAAGATGATGAAATCAAAGACACTCTGGCTAACGCTGCACCGTATGGTGATTGGTTACATGCTGGGATGGTCCGACTGGAGGATATTGCACCAAGAGAGCACATTTTTTATCCACATTCTTCAGTTCTACGTAGACAGAGAGCATTTGGCTACACAGAAGAAGAACTTCGCTTAATCATCACGCCGATGGCGCGAAGTGGCGCCGAACCGATTGGTTCCATGGGAACCGATACCCCAGTTGCTGTTCTTTCTGAGAAACCCAGATTGCTTTTTGATTACTTTTCGCAACTTTTTGCCCAAGTTACAAATCCGCCGCTTGATGCAATTAGGGAAGAGATGGTGACTTCTCTAGGAGGATCGATTGGACCAGAACATAATCTTTTGGATCCAGGTCCAGCTTCCTGTCGCCAGATTGCTTTGGATTTTCCGGTTATCGATAATGATCAACTAGCCAAAATTATTCACGTTAATGCAGATGGAAATCATCCGGGGTTGTCCGCCCACGTTGTTAAAGGTTTATTCCCAATTTCTGAAGGAGGCGCTGGTTTAACGGAGCGTCTAGAGGAGATTAGAGTCGAGGTATCTCGAGCAATAGATGCTGGAGCGAGAATTATTGTCCTCTCTGATCGGGATGGTGACGCAGATAATGCACCAATTCCCTCCCTGCTGCTCACCGCTGCAGTGCACCATCACTTGATTCGCGAAAAAACTCGGACCAAGGTGGGCTTAGTCGTTGAAACCGGGGAAGTGAGAGAAGTTCACCATGTTGCCCTATTGATTGGCTATGGAGCTGCTGCTGTAAATCCATATTTGGCGATGGAATCCGCCGAAGATCTTGTGTTGCAGGGTGTGATTACTGACTTACCCTCTGAAAAAGCAGTTTATAACTTGATTAAAGCGCTCGGTAAGGGTGTATTAAAAGTTATGTCAAAGATGGGCATCTCCACAATCGCCTCATACACCGGTGCCCAGGTATTCGAAGCGCTGGGACTTTCGCAAGAGTTAATCGATGAATATTTTGTTGGCACAACATCAAGACTTGGCGGCGTGGGACTCGATGTAATCGCTGAAGAGACAATTAAGCGCCATCACATTGCATATCCGCCCGGCGGAGAAATCCCCAATACAAAGCGTCTGCCCATCGGGGGCGAGTATCAATGGCGCCGAGAAGGCGAGCCGCACCTTTTTGATCCTGAAACAGTCTTTGCCTTACAACATGCGACTCGCTCAAAACGTTATGACATTTTCAAGCGTTACACAACGCGAGTAGATGAACAGTCAAAAGCTTTGATGACTTTAAGAGGGCTATTCACCTTTAAAGAAGGATTGCGGAAACCGATTTCAATTGACGAGGTTGAGCCGGTATCGGAAATCGTGAAGCGATTTTCAACTGGAGCAATGTCTTACGGTTCCATCTCACAAGAGGCACACGAGACTCTGGCGATTGCGATGAATCGACTCGGTGCAAAGTCAAACACTGGCGAAGGGGGCGAGGATCCTGAACGCTATGAGCCACTTCCCAACGGCGACCGGAAGCGCTCTGCCATCAAACAAGTTGCATCGGGACGATTTGGTGTCACAAGCGAATATCTTGTAAATGCTGACGATATTCAGATAAAGATGGCCCAAGGCGCGAAGCCTGGTGAAGGCGGCCAGCTTCCAGGTAACAAGATTTATCCTTGGATTGCCAAGACCCGATTTTCCACTCCAGGAGTAGGTCTAATCTCGCCACCGCCACATCACGACATTTATTCAATTGAGGATCTAGCCCAGCTAATTCACGATCTAAAGAATTCAAATCGAGATGCCCGAATCCATGTAAAACTAGTCGCTCAAGTCGGTGTCGGTACAGTCGCCGCAGGAGTCAGTAAAGCTCATGCTGATGTCGTCCTAATTTCTGGACACGATGGTGGAACTGGCGCATCGCCCCTTACATCGCTCAAACATGCTGGCGCACCTTGGGAATTAGGACTTGCAGAAACGCAACAAACATTAATTCTCAATGGACTTCGCGACCGCATAGTGGTTCAAACCGATGGTCAGATGAAGACTGGTCGCGACGTCGTAATCGCGGCCTTGCTAGGTGCCGAAGAGTATGGTTTCGCGACCGCACCATTAGTCGTCTCTGGATGTGTGATGATGCGAGTCTGTCATCTCGATACTTGCCCAGTAGGGGTCGCTACTCAGAATCCAGATTTGCGCAAACGCTTTAACGGTAAACCTGAATTTGTCGAAACGTTCTTTGAGTACATAGCCGAAGAAGTCCGCGAATGGCTTGCGAAGCTTGGATTTAAGTCTTTGAATGAGGCGATAGGTCAAGTTGAATCACTAGATACTAAGAAGGCGGTCGACCACTGGAAGGCATCTGGCCTAAATCTTGGACCAATTTTGGAATTCCCAGAATCAACCAAGTACCCAGCTCGAAAGCAAGAAGTTTTCCAAGATCATGGCCTGGATGGCGCGCTTGATAACGAACTTTTGAAATTAGCTGCACCAGCTCTCATGACGGGTGAACACATCTCAATCTCGCTTCCAGTCAGAAATAGAAATAGAACAGTAGGCACGATTCTTGGTTCAGAGATCACGAGAAGGTTCGGGGGAGCAGGTCTTCCTGCCGACACCATAGAAGTCACGTTCCACGGCTCGGCAGGCCAATCGCTTGGTGCTTTCATTCCGCGCGGCCTCACCATTCGACTTTACGGAGACACAAATGATCATCTCGGAAAAGGTATTTCCGGCGGCCGAGTAATAGTAAGGCCAGATGAAAAGGCGCAATTTGAATCAGATAAAAATGTAATCGCTGGGAATGTTGTGGGATACGGGGCGACGAACGGTGAAATTTTTGTTCGCGGAATTGTTGGAGAGAGATTTTGTGTACGAAACTCTGGTGCTACAGCCATTGTAGAAGGCACTGGAGATCATGGCTGTGAATACATGACAGGTGGAACTGTTGTCGTCCTTGGAAAGACTGGACGAAATTTTGCAGCTGGCATGTCCGGGGGAGTCGCATTTTTATTGGATTTAGATCCAAGGTTAGTAAACACCGAGATGGTTGATCTTCAAGATTTAACATCAGAAGATAGCGCTCTTCTCCAAGGACTTGTTTCGAAGTTCTTTGCAGAGACCGGATCAAAAGTTGCAGCCGAACTTCTAAAAGAATGGGCTCCTTCTATAAGTCGTTTCACAAAAGTTATGCCACGCGACTATGCCCGAGTTCTGAAGGTTATCTCTGATGCCGAAAGAAGCGGGAAAGATGCGGACCGTGCCATCATGGAGGTGCTAAATGGCTGATCCCAAAGGTTTTCTGAAGTTTGATCGTGAGACCCCAAAGCGCCGACCAGTCGATGTTCGGATTAGAGATTGGCGAGAGGTATATGAAGATCAAGAATTCTCTTCACTTCAACGTCAAGCTGGTCGCTGTATGGACTGCGGTATCCCCTTCTGCCATCAAGGCTGTCCGCTCGGAAATTTAATTCCAGAGTGGAATGATCTGATTTGGCGAAACGAGAAAGTTGATGCAATTGATCGACTTCACGCCACCAATAATTTCCCTGAATTTACCGGTCGACTCTGTCCTGCCCCATGCGAAACATCTTGCGTACTTGGGATTAATCAGAATCCAGTAACAATCAAACAGATTGAACTTCGCACAATAGAAGAGGCGTTTCAAGCTGGAAATGTCCGCCCTCTGCAACCAGACCGCATAACCGGGAAAACTGTTGCAGTCATTGGGTCTGGACCGGCTGGCTTAGCGGCCGCCCAACAATTAACTCGGGCTGGACACACGGTCGTCGTTTATGAGCGGGCAGAAAAAATTGGCGGATTACTCCGTTATGGAATTCCAGAATTTAAGATGGAAAAGTCAATTCTTGAGCGCAGACTTAATCAGATGCAGCGAGAGGGAACTCGCTTTCGTTCTGGCGTAAATGTTGGAATAGATCTGACTGCCAGCGAACTCAAATCACGTTATGACGCAGTCGTATTAGCTGTCGGCGCGACTCAAGCACGTGAATTGAATATTCCCGGACGTGAAGCCCTCGGAGTTCACCAGGCGATGGAATATCTGCCTTGGGGGAACAAACAAGCGCTGGGAGAATTGAGTGAAGCGCCGGCTATAAATGCTCAAGGAAAGCGGGTAATAATTCTTGGGGGTGGCGATACTGGGGCAGACTGCTTGGGAACAGCAATCCGACAGGGTGCATCAAATGTTACGCAGATTGAAATTATGCCTCGCCCTAGTGACGAACGTCCGTCCACCCAGCCGTGGCCAACTTATCCGATGGTCTACCGAGTAAGTAGCGCCCACGAAGAAGCTGGCGATCGACTTTATTCGATTGCGACTCAAGAATTCGTAAAAGATCAAAGTGGAAAACTTATTGGCTTGAAAGTAATTGAGACTATTTTTGAGCATGGAAAGTTCGAACCAATCCCAGGCACTGAGAGAATTATTGAAGCTGATTTAGTATTTTTAGCTTTAGGGTTTACTGGTATTGAACAGAATAAGTTGGTCAAGGATCTTGAGTTGAAACTCGATGCTCGAGGTAATGTTGAAAGAGACCATAACTTCGCCACAAATGTTGAGAATGTATTTGTATGTGGCGATGCTGGACGTGGGCAGTCCCTAATAGTTTGGGCGATTGCAGAAGGTAGAAGCGCAGCGGCTGCCGTAGATCAACACTTAATGGGAAGAACTCAACTTCCTTCGCCGATTGAACCAGACTCAAGACCGCTAACGGTGTAGTCAATCAATTACCAATTTAGTTTCGATGGAATAAGGTTCTCCAATGCGTAGAGCCAAAATAGTCTGCACTCTCGGCCCCGCGGTGGAGAGTCCAGAAGGGATTTCATCGCTAATTGAGGCCGGAATGAACGTCGCTCGTCTCAACCTATCCCACGGTGGATATAACGAACATCAGGCCAGATTGGATTTAGTTCGAAGCGTTGCTAAGAGCAAGGATGTTTCCATCGCAATCCTTGTGGATCTTCAGGGGCCGAAAATTCGACTGGGTAGATTTGAGGGTGGACCTTATGAATTAAAAGTTGGCGACGCGCTGACGATCACTACTGAAGATGTGCTTGGAACAAAAGAGAAGGTAAGCACCACCTATAAAGGACTACCAGGAGATTGCAAGGCTGGCGATCGAATACTTATCGATGATGGGAAAGTTGCAGTTGAAGTTGTTGAAGTTACCAAGACTGAAGTTAAAACAAAGTGTGTTGAGTCTGGTCCAATTTCAAATAACAAAGGGCTAAATCTTCCAGGTGTCGCAGTGTCAGTCCCAGCGCTCTCCGAAAAAGATATTGAGGATCTTCGTTGGGGACTGAAGGCAGGAGCCGATTTCATTGCCCTATCCTTCGTCAGAAGTGCAAAAGATATTGATGGCGTTTATGCTGTAATGAAGGAAGAAAATATTCATCGTCCAGTCATTGCTAAAATTGAAAAACCCCAAGCGGTCGAAAATCTCGAGGAGATAATCAAAACTTTTGATGGAATCATGGTTGCGCGTGGCGATCTTGGTGTTGAGATGCCGATCGAAGATATTCCATTGGTCCAGAAACGTTGCATAACGCTTGCCCGAGAAGAAGCTAAACCAGTAATTGTTGCAACCCAGATGCTTGATTCGATGATTACTAATTCAAGACCGACACGCGCCGAGGCAACTGACTGTGCTAACGCAGTCCTTGATGGTGCAGACGCGCTCATGCTTTCTGGTGAAACAAGCGTAGGTAGCTATCCGATAGAGGCTGTTAAGACTATGGCTCGTATCATCGAAAAAACTGAGACCGATGCCCTCCATTTGATCCCAGCCTTAATGCATAATCCGAAAACAAAGGGTGGCGCAATAACGAAAGCAGCCACTGAAGTGGGACAGGTCATCGGAGCCAAGGTTCTTGCTACTTTTACAAAATCAGGTGATTCAGCGCGAAGAATGTCGCGTTTACGGAGCAACATTCCTGTGGTGGCATTAACGCCGGATGAATCAACATACAGACAACTTGCTTTGTCTTGGGGTGTTGAACCATTCATTACTCCACTTGTGAATACAACAGATGAAATGGTCAAACAGGTTGATGCAATACTTATCGCAGAGAAACGCGTGACAAAGGGCGAATCAATCATGATTGTTGCGGGATCGCCGCCCGGGATACCAGGCTCAACCAATGCGATGCGAGTTCACATCATCGGTGATGCTGTGGGTGGCGTTGCTCCCGCTTATCGCTAAACTTGAACCGCTTAGCCTCGGTACTCCAACGGTAGAGAGGACGGTCTCAAAAACCGTATAGTGTCGGTTCGAATCCGACTCGAGGCACATGACAGATAGCCAAATCTCTGCAAAGCGAATTTTGATTGCTGAAGATGAGACGCTAATTCGAATGGACCTTGCCGAAATGCTGAAAGAGAGCGGGTACGAAGTAATCGC
>JBEARJ010000002.1:0-41640 GCA_041163285.1 Actinomycetota bacterium
TGCGTAGGAATTCTTAAGCCAGTTAGCAGTCTCTAGACATGCTGATTCTGCGCTCTTTGCAGCATCAAGTAGTTCGGAATTGGAGCCGGATTTGTCAAACTTCTTGGCCACAACCTGAAAGGCGCCTTTAGAAAAAGTCTCGAGTTGTCCAGCGGTGGCAAGTACTTGACGAGTTGAATTGACTCTACCTTCGGTCGCAACAGTTTCAAGAGTAGAACACCAACCCTTAAAGGCTTCACCAATTGCATTTAAACGCTTAGTGGCATTGGCTGCCGAATCAGACTTATCTTTCGGCATCATTTCAAAGACTTGGCGAATAGAAGTAACTGGAGATGAAATCAGATTAAAGAGCGCTCTTGACTCGTGCGTTTCGCTCAGCCGAAGTTCAGAAGAGAGACGCTCGGTAGCGACCGCTTGAGCAATCCGGTCATATTCATTTTCTGGGGTCTCAGCTCTTACTTCATTAAGAGTTTTGCGAGTTAGTTCTTCGCGAGCTTTCTGTCCCAACATAGAAAAGTCATCGAGCTTGTCATCAAAACCTGGAACACCGAGAAGAGTGGCTCCGATAGGAGTCATCTTTATTCCCTCTTCAATGAAACCATCTAGAATCTTTGAAATTCTCGTATGAGACATTTTTACCCCTCTGTTGGATCTGCTAATTCAAACTTTCCTTTTCCAATCTGACCACGTTCACGGTACATCTCTAACTTTGCTCGCGTATCTTGAATATCAAGATTGCGCATCGTTAGTTGCCCAATACGATCTTCAGGACCAAAAGCCGCTGACTCAGTTCGCTCCATAGACAATTTCTCAGGGTGATACGAGAAACCCTCACCCACGGTATTGATGATTGAGTAATCATCACCTCGGCGAAGTCGAATCGTCACAGTTCCGGTAATCGTTGATGCCACCCATCTTGTTAACGACTCTCGAAGCATCAACGATTGTGGGTCAAACCAACGACCCTCGTACAAAAGTCTTCCCAGACGCCTTCCCTCGTTTGCGTAATTTGCGATGGTGTCTTCATTGTGAATCGCGGTTAATAGCCGCTCGTAGGCGATGAATAGAAGCGCCATACCCGGGGCTTCGTAAATACCTCGACTTTTGGCTTCAATGATTCGATTCTCAATTTGATCCGACATCCCAAGACCATGTCTGCCGGCAATCAAATTCGCTTCACGGATTAAAGCGACTGAATCCGAAAAATCTTTATTGTTTAAAGCGACTGGGCGACCAGATACAAACTGAATCTTCACATCTTCTGCTGCAATGGAAACATTAGAGTCCCAAAACTTAACCCCCATGATTGGTTCAACCAACTCGATAGAGCTCTCTAGTTTCTCAAGTTCTTTTGCCTCGTGTGTAGCGCCAAGAATATTTGCATCGGTTGAATAAGCCTTCTCTGTGCTATCTCGATAAGGAAGGTTATTTGCAACGAGCCATTCAGACATCTCCTTTCGACCACCAAGTTCAGTAACAAAATCCTTATCCAGCCAGGGCTTATAGATCTTCAAAGTTGGATTTGCCAACAGCCCATAACGGTAAAAACGTTCAATGTCGTTACCTTTATATGTTGAGCCATCGCCCCAAATTGAGACGTTATCGGCAAGCATTGCGCGGACCAACAGAGTTCCTGTAACAGCCCGGCCAAGTGGTGTCGTATTGAAATAAACACGACCTGCAGTTCTTATATGAAAAGCGCCGCATGCCAGTGCAGCCAACCCTTCTTCAACTAAAGTCTCTTTACAATCCACTAAGCGCGCAATTTCAGCACCATACTGTTTCGCTCTATCAGGAACAGAAGCAATATCGCTCTCATCGTATTGGCCAAGATCTGCTGTATATGCACAAGGGATAGCACCTTTAGCGCGCATCCAAGCGACTGCTACTGAGGTATCGAGACCACCCGAAAATGCGATTCCGACTCGCTCTCCTGCGGGTAGTGATGCAAGAACTGTGTTCGACATAGAGGAGAAGCCTAACTTAGGAGAGCAGCTGGGCGAGATAAGGATTGAGCGACCATTGCTTACAAAGCTCCTCGTAATTACTTCGGTCAGCAGGAATTCCAGAGCGAGTTGCCCTAATCATCAGATTTCTTGGCGTGTGATCTACCGAGACAAATTCAATTATCTCTGCCTTATATCCTTTGATTCTCAAGAGCTCGGCACGAAGTGAATCAGTCAATAAGTCCGCAAATCGCTCTCTGACTATGCCATGTCTAAATAGGGAATCCCATTCTGCGCCCGCAGGCTTAAGCCCCTTATTCAAGTCATGATGACAACAAGGAGACACCAGAATCACATTTGCCTCGCTCTTGATTGCCCAAGCAATTGCATCGTCAGTCGCTGTATCGCATGCATGAAGCGCAATTACCAGCGAAGTCTTCTTTACTGGATAACTAGAGATATTACTTGCGATGAATTCGACTTGGCGCGCGATACCGAGTTTTTGCGCAATCTCTGCGTTTCGAACTCGTGACTCTGGTTTATTATCGACGCCTATTACGCTGACAATCTTACCCTTAAGCGTTAAATACTTATGTACTGCAAAAGTGAGATAAGCATTCCCACAACCCAAATCCACTACCGACAATTCTTCATCCTTCAAACTATCCAACGAGCTCTCAACAATTCTCAAAAAGTCATCAACTTGACGATACTTATCACTTTGCCGCGGAATAAGTTCTCCAGATTTTGAGGATAACCCGAGTACTTGAAAGACTTCATCACTAGCCGGAAGGATCCTTACTTTTTTGCGATCATGTTCGAGATTTAGACCTGAAATCTCATCGCTTACTTTTCGATGAACCTGTAAGGCTCCTTGCTTTGTAACTCTTATTGTAAGAGTTTCGTGCAATCTTTCTATTAGTAGGTTCGCATAACCCTCTTGCAAAATTTCTTTAATGTTTATCTGGGATGGTGTGAAGTTCTTAGTTATATCCTGCTTGCCGTTATGAAATACGAACTGGAGTACTAGTTGCTCTTTTATCTGAACCGGTCTGATATCAATTCGCTCATACTTTGGGTGATGCGCTTTTCGTTTACCTGAGATTACAACTCGCTTCAGTGACCCAATATCACTGATCCATCTCTGGATACTTTCTAAATCTTTATGAGTCATAACGGAGTTAGTCTATGGCACGCTCCAATACCGACCTTTATAAATTATTTTCAAGCTGATATTTAGATAGCTTTACGCTTTCGAAGAGTTTCTCGATTCACATCCTTTGATCGTTCATGCTCCTTGCGCAGCTGTAACTCAATGGCTTCAGCAGCTTCATCAAAGGCAGCTAGATCATTGAAGGCCCGAGCTTCAGCGCGGAGAAACGGACCCGATCCATGAGAGGTTATTTTTACGTAATGCGATGACTTCTTGCCGTGATGGGGATTTACTTCATGTTTTATATCCACATCAATTCGATCTATGGTGATGTTAAATCGACTCAAGCGCTCAAGGCGTTCGACTGCAATTGAATTGAAATCTTCGGCCAAACTTCCGTTTCGAGCATGAATTGTGATTTTCATAAAACCTCCAAATTCCTTGGCTCGTCACGGTATCAAGCAATTGGAAGTTAGACAATAGTGAATTCACCAACAAATGCCCTTTTTGAATGTTTTCGTCTTCTTCTTACACAGGTAGCAAGACAAAAAAGATTGTGAGAACTAGTGCTAGCAAGGCGCCCTGAAGAAAGATTGTAATCGCAGTCTTTCGATCCGCATTCCGATCTTCTGAGCTCTGGACTCGACTTAAATCACCGAGCTTGCCGAGATTGAAGGTTCCCATTAATCCATATGCCAGACAGAACTTCTTTCGCGACTGAATAAATCCAATTGAAAAGACCATAAGTGGAGCAAAAAGAGACCAGCGAGCCGAGTTATCGGTATCTGCTGCCACTAGCCCGGCAAAACTCACAAGAGTTAGTACGGCGCCAATAAGGGCAACGACTTGGCGGCGGCGGATCTCAGCTTTGCCAAGGTTGCAACTGCCCGGAATATATGAATACGTCATCCGAAAAATTCCTCGTATTCTTCTTCTTCAGCCCAGACTGAACCGATTTCTTCCTGCTTTTCAAACCAAGATAGAAAGGAGACGATTCCACGGAGGGCAACAGTGATTAGTGTTGCAAATGCAATGATCCGTCGTAGCACTTTCACACTCGAATTCTAATAACTTTTCGCCAATCTCTCCAACGCAGCCATCGCCGCGTTTTGACCCGCAATCCCGCTAACTCCACCGCCTCTAATGGCGCCCGCGCCGGCTATCAAAATCCGATCATTAGTTGTTTCAACTCCCCACTTTCCCTGTTCATCTTGAGTTCGCCATGGCCACATCAAATCGCTATGAAAGATATTTCCGCGGGGAAGATCAATCTCAGCTTCTAACTCTTGTGGGGTCTTTACCTCAATACAGGGCTTGCCGGTTGCATCATTCACGATCAAATCTTCGATCGGCTCCGCTAAGTACTTATTTAGCCCATCAAGGATTCGCTTAATTACCTCGGCTTTGACTCGATCATGATCTTTATCGAATAGTGAGGCTGGGGTATGAAGCGCAAAAAGCGTAAGGGTGTGGTTTCCTGCAGCTTGCATTGTCTCACTGAGAATCGAAGGGTCGGTAAGGGTGTGGCAGTACATTTCTGAGGGAATTACATCTGGGACCACCCCAGATTTTGCTTGGTGGTAAGCCTTCTCTAATTGTTCGTAGCTCTCATCAATATGAAAAGTTCCAGCAAATGCTTTCCTAGGGTCTACCCCACTCTTTAAATTTGGAAGGCGCCTAAGAACCATGTTCATCTTTACCTGAGATCCATCCCTAAAGCTGGGAGCCTTGATTCCTGTCAGGTGCTCCAAAACTTGCGGAGCAGCACCAAATAAGAGCATCTTTGCCCTCAACTCATCCCCACTATTGAGTCTTAGCATCACACCTTCGCTGGAAGTTTCTACAGAAATTACCTCTGCATTTACCCTTAACTCGACCCCTAGCGAACTTGCTCGCTCTAAAAGGGCTTCTACTAACTTCCCCATTCCCCCTTTGGGTACCCGCCACTCACCCGTTCCATTACCAATTAGATGATATAGAAAACAGATATTGCTCAACTTCTCAGCTGCGCTTGCGAATGTTCCGATCAAGCCATCCGTCAGAACTATCCCTTTAATCAGGTCGTTCTTGAAGTATGAGTGCAAAGTATCGGCTAGGGGTTGCTCTACGAATTCATCCCAGAGTTCTTTACCGATTAGTGCCTTGATTTCCGCTTCATCCTTTAACGGTTCAAGCATCGTTGGAGCTAGAACTTCAGCCACTTTTCCAATCCGTCTATAGAAGCGTTCCCAAGCTACGCTCTCTTCATCGCTTGAGGTAAAGGCATTAATTGACTCTCTTGACTCCGTATCAAAGTTACGGTTGATCAGGACTCCAGTAATTCCGGAAGGAGTGAAGGATGAGACGGTTCTACTAATGGTTTCGAAATCAAGATCTAAATCTTCCTTTATTTTGTCGGGGAAGAGCGCGACTAGATATGAGTATCTAGAGAGCTTTGCACCAACGCCTTCAAATGCATAAACACTCTTTGTTGCGCCACCGAATTCCCTGTTCTTCTCAAAAACTATTACTTTCTTCCCTGCCTTTGCTAAGTAGCAGGCCGCGACAAGTGCATTATGGCCGCCACCAACAATTAAAGCATCGTAAGTCTTATTCATTTACAACGAACGCAAGATTCGATTAAAGCCTTCTTCAATATTTTCAGCACTTGTTCCAAAATTTAATCTGGCAAATTGCGTATGCTTTGGACTGTAAAAAGATCCCGAATTTATAGCTAACTTACCCCGCTCTAGGATTACCTTGGTTGGATCCTCGCCAAGTCCAAGTTTTGAGAGATCTAGCCAGGCCAAGTAGCCAAAGTCTGGGATGCGATAACCGATTGCTGGGATCTTGGAATCAATCAACGCTCTAATCAACTTCCGATTCTCATCTAAAGTCTTCAAAGCTCCATCAAGCCAGTTTCTTGACTTGTCGAAAGCAGCTGTCGCAGCTACAGCGCCGAAAAGGGATGCGCGAAATGCCACGGAAATTGGCATGGAGTTGATGCGATCCTTTAGTGATTCAATTTCAGTAATGATCATGGCGCACTTAAGGCCGGCGAGATTGAATGCCTTGCTAGCACTGGTCACACAGATTCCGACCTCACGTGCGGCATCTGAAACTGAAAGGAAAGGAACAAAAGTATTTCCTGGATAAGTTAGAGCTGCATGAATCTCATCACTAACAACTATTACGCCATATTGCTTAGCTAAATCTGCAATTCGAGCCAATTCACTCTTGGTGAAGATTATTCCGACTGGATTATGAGGGCTACAGAGAATGTGTACTTTTGTGCCTGCCTTATAGGCGTGCTCAATGCCCTCAAAATCTAGTGAGTACTCCATGCCCTTTTCAATCAATGGCACATCAACTAATTCAGCTTTCACTTCAGCGACCCAGCGCCACATGTTGTCGTAAACCGGAGAGTTAAGTAATACTCGATCGCCTGGATTTATGAGAGTTCGAATGACTTCCACAGTTCCTACACCAACGTCTGTTGCAATTCGCATCTGGGATAAATCGGGGCTCCAGCCCCAACGGGTGCTTGAGAAGTTCTTAAATGCTTCGAACATTTCTGGAAATGGCCCGAGGTAACCGGTATCAGAACGATCAATCATGTCACGAAGCGCGACTTTGATCTCTTCAGCTATTGGGAAATCCATTTCCGCAACTGGAAGCGGTAGAACATTATTTGGAAACTGTCTCCACTTAACGCTTTTTCTTTTTCTTAACTCAGATAAAGGGAATGCGCGAACGTTTTCGTCCATAGACCTGAGTATGCCACTCAATTCAAGAGTAGTGAAAGACGCTAGCCCTTCACCGAACCTGCCAGTAGGCCACGAACAAAATATCGTTGTAATGCGAAGAAGACAGCAACTGGAACAAGTATCGAAACAAATGCGCCGGCGGTTAGTAACTCCCAGTCGCCACCCCTCGTTCCGGTCATCTCCGCGAGCCGCACCATCAGTGGAGCGATTTCGCGCTTTCCGCCTCCAAATGTGAGCGCCACTAATAAGTCATTCCATGTCCATAAAAATTGAAAGATTGCGAATGAAGCAATTGCAGGGATGCTTAGTGGCAAGATTATTTGCCTAAAGAGCTTGAAATGATCTGCGCCATCAACTCGGGCTGCCTCAATCAATTCTCGAGGTAGTTGAGCTATAAAGTTATGAAGTAGAAATATGGCTAACGGAAGTCCAAACATCGTGTGTGCTAACCAAATAGGTATAAAAGTTCCTGTTATGCCAAAACTTGGAATGACTGTGACGCTGCCGATATGTAGTCCGCCCGAAAAAAGTTGCAGTAGTGGGATCAAAGACATCTGAAGTGGGATCACTTGTAACGCAAATATTGTGAAGAATAGGAAGTTTCGACCTTTGAAATTAAACCAAGCGATTGCATAAGCAGCAAAAATTGCAATTGTGATTGGAATAACTGTAGAAGGAATTACGATCGCGAAAGTATTGAGGAAGTAAAGGCTAAGAGGTGGAGTGGCGCCGGTTCCCTCAAAAAGCACTCTTGAGTAATTTGTCAGAGTAAATTCTGGGTTTGTTAGAACGGTCCACCAGCCCGAACTGTTGATTCCTGTACTTGGTCTAAATGAAGTAACAAAGAGTCCCAAGGTTGGAATGGTCCAAATAGTTGCGAGGACAATCGCAGCAAAACTTGCCCAAGGTGAACTCAAATGAGTCTTGACTACTTCAACTTCTCGTTTGCGAATTCTTAGCGCCATCAGCGTTCACTCCGTTCTCTTCGGAGATTCATGACGTTATACGCAACCAGGGGCAGAACCCCCAAAAAGAGAATTATTGCAAGGGCACTTCCGGTGCCGTAATTAAGAGCTCGAAACGACTGGTTATACATCTCATTTGCGATGACACTAGTCTTGAAGTTTCCACCCGTCATTGTTCTGATGATGTCAAAGACTTTGAGTGCGCCGATAGTTATAGTGCTTAGAACGACGATTATGGTGCCACGGATCATGGGAACTGTGACTCTTGCGAATCGTTTCCAACCACTTGCGCCATCAAGCATGGACGCTTCCAGAATTTCATCGGGAATTGCTTTTATTGCTGCTGAGAGTACGACCATGGCAAATCCAGTTTGAATCCAGACGAAAACAACTATCAAGAGAAAGGTGTTAAGCGGATTTACCAAGAGCCAATTTGTGGGGATGAAACCTAACCATTCTGCAATCTGGCTAAGTAAGCCAATCTCAGGCGCCCTTTCATTAGGTTCAAACTGATAAACGAATTTCCAGATGATTCCTGCACCAACGAACGAGATTGCCATGGGCATAAAAATCAGTGACTTAACCAGTCCAGGACGACGCATTCGATCAGTTAAGACTGCAATCAATAAACCAAAACCGGTTGAAGCTAGTGGCGCAACAACCATCCAAACTCCAGTATTTCTTAGTACATCAAGAATCTCTGGTTGAGTGAAAGCCCATTGGTAGTTTTCCCAACCAACGCTTTCTTGTCCTCGGGCATCCCGAAAAGACAAGTAGAGCGTGCGGAAAGTCGGTGCCACTAGTCCGATAAATAGGAAGAAGAGTGCGGGCGCTAGGAAGATTAAGTACTTCAGAAATCTTTGAACTCGTTCGCTCGTTCGCTCGGAGAGAAGAAAAGCAAAAGTTACGAGCGCACCAAAAATAAGGATTGTTAAGGTAAGCCCAGTTAATTTGGAAACTGCTTGCTCCAGCTGTGATTGGCGTGCCGCAATCTCAATCAACAAGAGCTCCCATCCGCTTATAGAACGCTTATAGAAGAGGTGTGGTGACATTACTGCCACCACACCTCTTTTACTACTGCTAGTTATTTACTGCAGTTTTCCAGCTCAAGTCTCTTAGGACTTTGGCCAGGACTTCTCGATTGCATCAAGAACAGCCTTATCGGACTTGTTCTCAGCAACCCATGCAGTCATTTCTTTCCAGAAGGAACCAGCGCCAACAGCAGCTGGCATCGCGTCAGAACCGTCGAAACGGAATGTTGTTGCATTCTTTAGAATTTCAACAGCATTCTTGTTTACAGGATCTGCGACATTTGCAACATCAAGGCCCTTGTTAGCTGAGAACCAGCCACCAAGCGCAGCCTTTTTGTTGTTCCACTCTGGGGATGTGAGGTAGAGCTGAACTGCTGCTACTTCTGGACGATCCGAGAATGAACCTACGAACTCGCCACCACCAAGTGCTGGACGCTGATCAGCAGTCACACCTGGGAAGTAGAAGGTTGTGATTCCACCTTCGGTTGTTGTGTCATCTGGTGTGACGATTGTTGCGCCGTAATCAGCACTCAAGATGCCGCCGAGGAATGAAGCCTGGCGGTGCATTGCGCATGAACCGTCAACAATTCCCTTGCCACCTTCTTGGAAGGTAGTTGTTGCAATTGCTGGAACGTTTCCAACGTACTTAGGATTCTTAAGAATTTTTCCTGCTTCCTTAAGAACTGCAGCAACTTTAGCGTCATTGAATGGCATGGTGTGATCTACCCAAGCATCGTAGGTTGATGCATCATTTACACGAAGCATCAAGTCTTCCATCCAGTCAGTTCCAACCCATCCAGTTGCATCTCCAGAACCGAAACCAACGCACCATGGTTGAACCGAACCACCCGCAGCAATCTCATCAGAGAGTGCAAGTAATTCTGCCCAAGTTGTTGGAATGCTCCAGCCGTTATCTGCGAATGTCTTTGGTGAGTACCAGATAAAGGACTTGACATTTGCACCTAGTGGAGCGGCATAGAAGGTTCCATCAACGGTTCCATATGCCTTCCAGTCTGCGCCGTAATACTCATCAGCAGCAGCTGAAACATCACTATCTGCAGGGAACATCTTGCCCGTTGCAACCATTGCCTTTAGTAGGCCAGGCTGTGGGAAGACTGCGAGATCTGGGGCAGTGCCGCCCTCTACGCGAACTGGAAGTTGTGCTTCAAATTCAGCAGTTCCATTCCAGTTGATTGTGATTCCAGTGCAGTCTTCAAATTCTGCGAAGGACTCTTGATAGATTTCTGCTTCTGGGCTTCGAATTGACGAATAAATTTCGACTTCGACACCATCGTAATTTCCATATGACTCATACGCATCGCAATCTCCACCGCTTGCCGATTCATCTGAACTTCCACATCCAGATATGACAAGGGAGAGCGCCGCGAACAAGCTGGTCGCCAAAATAAGACGACGCCGCAAAAATGCGGTCATTTAACTTCCCCTTTCGAAAGGAACTCCCCAGGTTTTCCCAGGAAGTTTGAGCGTAGTTTTCTCCGATTAAGCCCAATGGGGCAATACGCAAGACCATGAAAAGGGCTGAAATTCGCTAACGGTTCTGTTACTAATCAACGGTTAGCCAGCAGGTCGCATCCCCTGGGAGAGTCAGCGTGCTCCCATTTAGGGCAATCCCTGGCCTTGATCCCAACAGGACACGTACGCCCCGGGGGGCCTCAAGCCTGATCGGCTCAGATGTCGTGTTGGCGAAGAGAGTAAATCCGGGGAGGCGCTGAAATCCAATTACCCCGTCGGGGACATCTAGCCAATGAATTTTATAATCACTTGAGGGCTTCAACGCCGAGTGATTACTTCGAACTCGCAGACTCTCGCGATAAAAATTGAGCGAACTGTTCTTATCTTCCTCCTGATATGCAACGCTCTTTGAACTCCATGATTCTGGAATCGGTAGCCAAGGTTTTCCGTCACTGAAACCAAATTGATTTGAAGAGTCCCAAGGAATTGGAATCCGTGCGCCATCTCGACCTTTGTCTCGCCCTTGAGTTCTGAAAAATATTGGATCTTGTCTGAACTCATCAGCAATTTCACCATCTGATAGACCGAGCTCTTCACCTTGGAAAATGTAGATACCCCCGGGAAGTGCATGGGTTAAGAGTGCGAAGGCCCTGGCTCGCCACTCGCCAACTTCCCCGCCACCTAAACGAGTGACTAATCGTGGCGAATCATGGTTTGAGAGAACCCAAGTGGGTGGCGCCCCGACTGAACCAACCTCCAAGAGAGTTCTCTTTATTGCAGGTATCAACGTTTTGGCATTCCAAGGAGCAACGAGGAAATCAAAATTGAAAATCTGGTGTAACTCATCGTGCCGAACATATCTAGCAGCCCTTGAGCTGGGATGTACCCAGGCTTCTGCAACGGAGATTCGCTCACCCGGATAAGAATCAAAAATCTTCCGCCACTCGCGATAAATTTCATGAACACCTTCTCGATCAAAGAATGGAACATCGCTCAGTAATTCAGCGCGTTCCGAATCTGGCATATCTGTAACATCAAGTCGAAGTGCGCGAGTGAGACCTTCGGGATCACGATGATCCTTCAAAATTGTGTCTTTAGCTAATCCATGTGCGACATCAATACGAAAACCATCGACTCCTAGTTTGAGCCAAAAACGCAAAGTCTCTTCAAAATCCCTGCGAACTTCTTGATTCTCCCAATTTAAATCAGCTTGCGTTGAATCAAAGAGATGGAGATACCACTGACCTAGTTTTCCGTTAGGTTCTGTGATGCGACTCCATGCTGGTCCACCAAATATAGAGTTCCAATTGTTTGGTGGTATTTCGCCTTCCGCGCCACGCCCGTCATAGAAATGAAAGCGGGCACGTTGCGTTGAGCCCTTTGGTGCGACTAGCGCCTCTTTAAACCATTGATGTTCTGTTGAGAAATGGTTAGGAACAATATCAACAATTATTTGTAAGCCAACTTCATGAGCAGCATCAATCAGTACCTTTGCATCTGAAAGATTTCCAAATCGCGGATCAACGTCACGGGGATCGGCAACATCATAACCACCATCTTTATTAGGTGACTTATAAAAAGGGCTCAGCCAAATTGCATCTACGCCAATTGATTTCAGATAGCTAATACGATTTAAAACGCCCCTTAGGTCGCCCTCGCCATCGCCATTGCTATCTTGAAAAGAGCGCGGATATACCTGATAGATGGCGCTATTTGGCCACCATGAATTACCTTTCATTTCTGCTCTTCGGCGTTAATTCGACGAGTTGAATTACGTACCACCAATGTAGTTGGCATGGTTAAAGAATGTGGTTCACTTCTAGGCGACTTTAGCCGCTCCATGATTGACCATGCTGCCATCTCTCCCATAAGCGGAACCGGTTGCTCTATGGTGGTCAGATCAGAGAACTCAGCCATTTCATGACCATCAAAACCAATAATTGATATGTCCTCCGGAACTCTTAGTCCGTTCCGTTTAATGGCTTGCAAAGCTCCCAGAGCCATCTCATCTGAGAGGGCGAATATTGCAGTTGGTCTATTTGGTCTTGCCAAGAGGTCATCCATCGCTCGACTTGCTCCATGCATCGTGAAGTCTCCATAAACTTCTCGCGATGGAACCCATTCCAAACCATTTTCAGCCAATACCTGCATAAAGCCACGACGTCTATCTTGCGGAACGCTAAATCCAAATGGGTCATCTGGACGTCCTGCCAATAATCCAATCTTTTTATGTCCGAGATTTACAAGATGTTGAGTCGCAGTTCGGGCTCCAGCAACGTCATCGATTGCAACGCTGGCGCACTTCTCATGATGCATACCAACAAGAGCAATTGGAATTCCCAAGCTAAGCATTGAGTCAAATTCTTCTTCTGTTGGAGGAAGACTGATAACTATTAGCGCGTCAACTCGTCCTTTTAATAATTGATGTTGAAAGAGGCGTTCGCGCCCTTTCATCTGGGAGAAGTTGTATAGCAATAGATCAAGCCCTGCTTCGCGGAGAGCTTGCTCTGCACCGCTAATTACCTGTGCGAAATACCATCGCGAAATGTAGGGCGCGACAACTCCGACCGAATTGGTACGGCCGAAGAGAGCTTTTGCGTTCGCTTGAGGAATTGGGTAGTTGAGTTTTTCTGCCGCATCGAGAATCTTCCGTCGCGTCTCTGGATTTACATGGTGCATTCCGCGGAGGGCACGTGAGACCGTCGCAATGGAGACCCCAGCCTCCGCGGCGACCTCCTTTATGCCCACGTTCTTTGATCCAAATGACACTATTACGGCTCCTAGACTGCAAGTCGACCCTCTGGGACTGAAAAAAACTGCAAGGGCGCAAAATAACTGCAACTCTCTCTTTTGCCTAGCCCTCTTTGCCCTATTTCTTGCGAATGTTAGGGTCTAAACATGCGAGACACCCCTGAAAATTCTCAGGCGATAGCAAGACGGATCGTTCGGATTGAGCCGAGATTTAGAGAGGTTGTAAAGAAATTCGGACCCTCCCCGATTGGAGTTGAACAATCTAAAGTGTCAAACTTCCAGTCTCTTGCTGAATCAATCCTCGGGCAACAACTTTCTGTGAAAGCCGCCGCCACAATTACTACGAGAGTCATTCAGTTGTCAGGTGGCCGGATGAATCCGATCCGAATTGCTGAGTTATCCCCCGCCAAACTTCGCGGCGCCGGATGTTCTGCCTCAAAAACTCGGGCCATTTTGGAACTAGCTCAAGCTGTAGCCGAGGGCAAACTGCCCATACGTTCATTGAGCAGAAAGAGCGATGAAGAGATCATGCAGATGCTCCTACCTCTCTACGGAGTTGGAAGGTGGACTGTCGAAATGTTCCTTATCTTTCAGCTGGGAAGAGATGATGTCTGGCCCACCGGTGACCTCGGTGTTCGCCGTGGTTGGGAGAAGTTGTACAAGATGAAGCGAGAGATTGAGATAGGTGAGCTAGAGGTCAAGGGGGCGAAGTTCGCGCCTCATCGAAGCCACGTAGCCTGGTACTGCTGGCGCGCTCACTCCCTCTACTAGTTGATGATTCTAACTTTTGGGCTTGAGGACTAGCGCAACTGAATTTATGCACCAGCGCTGATCGGTTGGAACTGCATAACCTTCGCCTTCAAAAACATGTCCGAGGTGTGAGCCGCACTTAGCGCATCTAACTTCGGTGCGGATCCGAGGGGCGAGAGAGCGATCCTCCAAGAGAATCACTGCATCGCCCTCTTTGGGAGCGTAAAAAGAGGGCCAACCACAACCAGAATGGAATTTTTCTTCGCTACGGAAGAGTTCAGCACCACATGCTTTGCACTCATAAACACCGATAGTTTCAGTTTCATAATACTTACCAGTGAATGCTACTTCGGTGCCCGCTTTACGCAGAACATCATAGGAAAGCGAATCGAGTTCATTTTCGAGTTTTGAATCATCCAATTGAATCTCAAATGGCTTGCCGGTTAACGGGTTAATTCTTGGTAGAAGTGATCCTGATTCCATATCAACCTTTCACCTTTGGAAATGGAATTCCTGTTGAGGAGTGACAGTCATAACCATTTGGATTCTTCTCTAAATATCTCTGGTGATATTCCTCGGCAGGCCAATAGGGATGAGGTGTTGCTTCTTGAATCTCCGTGACAATCTCATCAAAGCCTCCTTGCTTTAAAACATCGTTGTAGATCTCTCGAGTATTGATAGCGCTAATCATCTGCTCTTCCGTTGTTGTAAAGATTGCGCTTCGATATTGGGTACCAATATCGCCTCCTTGACGATTAAGCGAAGTTGGGTCGTGCATCGTCCAGAACTCCTCAAGAAGTCGTTCGTAAGTGACTTTAGCTGGGTCATATATAACTTCAACAGTCTCGGCATGATTTGTGGTTCCAGTGCAAACTTGTTCATACGACGGGTTAGGTCTAGTTCCACCCATGTAACCGACCGAGGTAGAAGTGACTCCATCAACTTTCCAGAATCGCCGTTCTGCACCCCAGAAGCAACCGGTAGCAAAATACGCTTTCTGATTTGAGATATCGCTCATCCCCACATCTTCGCATGAGATTTCACTGATAGCCTTATCAAAAGCCCCCGTAGCTCAGGGGATAGAGCACTGCCCTCCGGAGGCAGGTGCACAGGTTCGAATCCTGTCGGGGGCGCAGCTGAGCGGTAACTCACCTTTCGAGACTATTGAGAATGAAGGCGTATCGCGAGAGAATTATCTCTCACCCACTCGGGAATCAAAGCTCGACTAAGTTCTTGCTTATTCCTGCGCGGTCGTTATCTCCAAGAAAGGTTTATAAATGTCGGCGGAAATGAATATGGATTGGCGCCATCGCGCTGCCTGTCGCCACGTCGACCCAGAACTTTTCTTCCCAGTTGGAAACACCGGTCCCGCAATCGCCCAGATAGAAGAAGCGAAAAAAGTCTGCATGAAGTGCGATGTTCGAGAAGCATGCCTCCAATGGGCGCTTGAATCTGGGCAAGACTCTGGAGTATGGGGTGGACTATCTGAAGATGAGCGCCGTGCTATGAAACGTCGTGCTGCGCGCCACCGCGCTCGAATGTTGGAGACTCAGAACCAAATTTCTTAAGCAGAATAATTAGTATTTAAATAATCAACTAAGCTGAAATTCAATCTGCGCCTCAGTTCCTGGACTTAATCTGTTAAACCTCAATTCGCCGGACAAATCATTATCAGTCAAAGTCTTGACGATTTCGAGTCCGAGACTTGGACTCTTCGTGTGATCGAAATCCGCTGGTAGACCAGCGCCATCATCAACAACGGATATTTTGAACTTTCCCTCTAGCCTTGAAACTCGAACTTCTAGGAGGTTCCCAGACTCATGCAAACCATGCTCTAATGAGTTTTGAATTAATTCAGTCAGTACCAAAGCTAAGGGTGTAGCCATAAGAGATGGCACTGAGCCGAACTCGCCACTCTTGCGGATTTGGATTTCGCTGGGCCGTGGGCTCAACTCTAGGGCGCTTTTTAGGAGTTTGAGAACGACTTCATCGAATGGAACACTGTCTTGTGAACTCGTAGATAAAGTCTCATGGACGTGGGCGATTGATGCTATCCGTCTGATCGCTTCTTCGATTGCTGACCGAGCTAGTCCCGATTCGGTTCGACGCGACTGGAGTCGAAGTAGCGCAGAGACGGCTTGGAGATTGTTTTTTACTCGATGATGAATCTCGCGAATTGTGGCGTCTTTACTCACTAAGGCGCGATCTCGACGCCGTAACTCAGTGACGTTGTGTACTAGTACCACAGCACCAATCCGAATATCTGATTCGGTTAGAGGAATGGCCAATAGATCTATAACGCCATCTGAATTCTCAAATTCATCTCGACGCAGCGAGCGTCCACTCATCGCTACTCGCCAACTTTCATCTCTAGGCTCACGACCTCTAATAGGAACTGCAAGTTGATCAAGAATCTCACCAAGGTTTAATCCATCCATATCTTTGATCCAACCAATTCGACCAAAAGCGCTCCGTGCGTTCGGACTAGCAAAAGTTATCTTGCCATCGACATCTAATCTAACTAGTCCATCGCCAGCTCTCGGAGCAGTTTCAGATCTATAGACGCTTCCTTGGATTGGGAAATTTCCCTCTGCAACCATTCGATAAATGTGATTTGCAATTTCGCGATAGTTTAGCTCCAGCCTCGAAGGAGTGCGCATCGTTTCTATATTTCTATGGCGAGTTATAACTGCAATTGATTTTCCATTAAAGCGAACCGGAATGATTTCTTCCTTAACTGTGAATTCTCCAATAGTTGTTGGATCCAAGTCTCGGATTATGCTCCCACTTGCGAAAGCGCGATCTATATTCGGTTGCTCCCCTGAGACAATAGCTGTTCCGACTATGTCATTAGAAAATACTGTGGCAGCAGTCATCGGCCGAATCTGGGCGACCCCAATAAAACCATTGGAGTCATTTCTTGGTACCCAAAGGACTAAATCGGCAAAAGACAAATCGGCGACAAGTTGCCATTCCGCAATTAGCTCGGAAAGTCTGCCAAACTCTTCGCTAGATAGAGTCGTGGCTCCGGGAAGATTTCTAAAGGGCACGAGCGAAGGTTACTCAAGTAGCGCATTTGCTACTTCCCCTAGTGATCGGCGCAATTTTGAACGGGGTACCACATCTTGAAGAGCTGAATATGCGCTCTTTGCACGATCTAGCGCCTCCCTATCAAAGGGAAGTGTATGAGAATCATGCTGACCGACCCGGGCACTAAACCGCTTCTGTATCGAACGTTCTCTTCGAGAGCCGCCAAACTGATTTAGTAAAAAGAGCGGCTTAGCGCGAATTCTTCCAGCATCAAAGGAGGAGAGAAATGATTCAAGTTCAAACATATGATTATTTTCAGGAGTCATTAAATAGACAATCCGCTCAGCTCGTTCTAGCAGATCAACATAATCTCTTACCGGAGCTCGTCGATCGGAGAAGGCGCTCTCTAGCTTTGGCATCGGACCAGCATCAACGATGCGCCATTTCGATTTGTTGCTAGCCAATTCAGCGGAACCCAACCCTCCCGAAATGTAAAGTCGTTCTGAAAGTCGAACACTCTCGCTACTGCGTTTTGCCCCGAGAAGAAATGCCAAATCTCTTCGATTTGGATGTAGATCTACTAATTCAACCTGTTGCAACAGAGAAGCTTCACTTCCCAAGTTGAGGGTAATGGTGGTTGTTCCTGGCGCCCCAGTCGTCCCCGTAACGACGATCAAGTTTCTTTCCTGTAGAACAGCGCTCTTGCGAATGGGCTCTGATTCGAATTCGCGAAGGGCTCGATTTACGGATCGCTCTATTTCAATGGCAGCTTCCCCATTAATCGGCTCAATTTTCAAACGAATTGCATCTGGAAAACGTCTAATTTCTCGTTCCAGATCTCTTGGGATCTCATCTGAACTATGGACCAAAATAAACCGTGAGCCAGTATCTTCTCTTGACTGTAAGAACGCTATGAGTGGTTCGACAGCTAGGGCGCGGTATTCCAATTCAACCTTACTGATACCTTGAGTGAGAAGGGCTTCTAGCACCATATCTTCAAACTCGGCGCTCTCCAGCCAAGTAATGATCCCTATCTTCATTTCTCGCTAAATTCCCATCAAGGATCTTCGCACTAATAGAAATTCGCTCTTATTGATGGCGGCAATTATCTTCGCTACATCAAGCTCTGGAACCAGCAGGGAGACTCCGATGCGGCCCCCCAAATCACGAGCGGAGGAGTCAATGCTGTCTATCGCCACCGCGCTTAGTATCAACGAGCTACGCGCTTTACTCCCATCTAGAAGTTCAGCGTTCCTATTCGGGATTCCATATACGTCGACCATCGAGCCACTAACTAAATCAATCGGTGCCCATTCACGCGCAATTGAAATTGGAACTATCTGAAGACTTGGATCTATATCACTTGCGAGTGAGAAACTCGGAATAAGTTCGGCGGCACCGATTGGACGTAGAACGGCTGCACCCACAATTGATTTTGAAGCACTTAAATATTGCTCTGCATTATCAATAAGTCGGACCCGAACAGTGGTGAGGTCTGAATCTGTGAGCACCTCACCCGGAGCTAGATCAACAGTAGCGGCCCAGACTAAAAACGTCTTATCGCTTGCCTGACTAATTAAATAGGCCGATGTGAAAGAGGCGAGAATTAGAATCAGACCAAGAATGTAACGAGGCGTTAGATAAAGCGAGATTTCATTTCTTCTTAAAGGCTTGTTTTTACTCTCTTTCATTGGCCTTGAATAGTGGATTACTAATCTTCTTGCTTTCACTTATCCACAACTTCACGGCGACCACCACGAGATCTCATCCTTTCAGCTGAGGACTAAAGCCAAGTGGCACGGAATTCTCTGCCGGATGAGAGAAAAAAGGGTAGAGATTGAATCTGGTTTTGACTTCTATGGAGGTCCCTATCTAACCCCAGTTAGCGCTTCATCTAGGCTTTATCTAGTCCCAACCACACATGGTGAGAACTTTGAACCTGACTTCTCGCCATCACCTTCAAAGTTATCTGAGCTACCTGACGTTGAGAGGTGGACAAAAGCTTATATAGTGAGCGTCGTTGAAATTCTTTCGGGTCGTAGACCCATCTCGCAGGTATCGCGCACCACACATCGTTTCATCTATAACAATTTGTCGAAAAAGGTTGGATCTTTTTCAGGCTTTCCCAAAATTCAGAGGATTCACCGGTGTCAGCCAATTGATGGAGTTATAGAAACTACTGTAACGCTTGCATTCAAGAATCGAGTTCGAGTTCTGGTCGCGAGATTTGAGGGCGTTGATAGAAAGTGGATATGTACAGAGTTAGATTTACTCTGATTCACCGTGGCAACGCTTATATTTCTTACCAGAACCACATGGGCAGGGGGCATTCCTTGAGATTCCTGAATTCGCACCTGAATTCTCAGTAGATCCAGATTCCGAAGGCGCGCTATAACGGAGATTTTCTTCCGACTTCTTTGCTTCAACGCCTTTTGCCTCAACTTTAGAATCTTCAACTTTAACCTCAACATTAAACAAGAAGCCCACTACTTCTTCCTTCATAGCTTCAATCATTGCCGAAAAGAGTTCATAGCCCTCTTTCTGATACTCAACTAATGGATCACGCTGGGCCATCGCTCTAAGGCCAATACCCTCTTGTAGGTAATCCATCTCGTATAGGTGCTCGCGCCACTTTCTATCTAGGACAGAGAGCAAGATTTTTCGCTCAAGCTCACGAAGAACTTCGCTTCCGAGTTCAGACTCGCGCGCCTCATAAGCTCCAAAGATGTCGTCGGTGATCTTTGCTGCAAGAAATTCTTGATCTAGTCCAGTTCTTCCACCAACTTCATTCTCGAGATCATTAATTGAAAATGTAATTGGATATATAGCCTTAAGCACTGTCCAGAGCTTCTCTAAATCCCATTCTTCTGGATATCCCTCTGCGGTGGCTGCGAGAACATAACCTCGAATAGTGTCTTCGGTGAACTTCGCAACTTGCTCCTTGATATCTGCACCTTCCAAAACTTCTCTACGCTCCGCGTAAACAACCTCGCGTTGACGGTTCATCACATCGTCGTACTTCAAAACATTCTTACGCATTTCAAAGTTCTGGGATTCAACCTGAGTCTGTGCAGATTTGATGGCGTTAGTGACCATCTTTGATTCGATCGGCGTATCTTCAGGGATTCCGGCGGCCGTCAAGAATCGCTCAACTAATCCAGAGTTGAACCTTCGCATCAAGTCATCTTGTAGCGATAGATAGAAGCGCGATTCACCAGGATCGCCCTGACGACCTGAGCGACCGCGCAACTGATTATCGATTCTGCGTGACTCATGACGTTCAGTACCGAGCACGTACAAACCTCCAAGAGCCACGACTTTTTCGTGCTCTTGAGTAACAGAGTCTTTCTGTTTACCGAGCTCTTCAGGCCAAAGTTTCTCGTATTGTTCGCTGTTTTCTACTGGCGAAATACCTTGTCGCTGCAATTCAAAGTCAGCCATAAATTCTGGATTTCCACCCAGCATGATGTCGGTACCACGACCGGCCATATTTGTAGCAACGGTTACTGCGCCGATTGTTCCCGCACGCGCAATTATTGCCGCCTCCCGTTCGTGTTGCTTCGCATTCAATACTTCGTGAGCAACTCCACGACGACGCAAGACCTGAGAGAGATATTCAGATTTCTCAACGCTAACAGTTCCCACAAGTACCGGTTGACCTTTTCGATGGCGCTCAGCAATGTCATTTGCGACTGCTTCAAACTTGGCGACTTCGGTCTTATAAATCAAGTCAGATTGATCAATTCGCTGCATAGATTTGTTTGTTGGAATAGGAATTACGCCCAACTTGTAAATCTGCATAAATTCAGCAGCTTCGGTCATCGCGGTACCCGTCATGCCTGAGAGCTTGTCGTACATACGGAAATAGTTCTGAAGCGTGATGGTGGCTAAAGTCTGATTTTCATCTTTGATTTCTACTCGTTCTTTAGCTTCAAGTGCTTGATGAAGTCCTTCGCTGTAACGACGCCCTGCTAGTACTCGACCCGTATGTTCATCCACAATCAATAACTCACCAGACATAATCACATAGTCTTTATCGCGCTTGAAGAGTTCTTTTGCCTTAAGCGCATTATTGAGGTATCCAATTAAAGGGGTATTAACTGATTCGTAGAGATTCTCGATTTTCAATAGTTCTTCTACTTTTGAGACACCAGCATCAACGATACCGACAGTGCGTTTTTTCTCATCTACTTCATAATGCTCACCACGAATCAGTCTTGTGGCCACATTTGCAAACTCAACGTACCACTTCGTTGCTTTATCTGCGGGGCCGCTGATAATTAGCGGAGTACGAGCTTCATCAATCAGAATTGAATCAACTTCATCAACAATTGCAAAATTGTGCCCGCGTTGAACGCAATCATTTAAGGACCAAGCCATATTGTCGCGGAGATAATCGAAACCAAATTCATTATTTGTTCCATAAGTTATATCCGCGCCATATTGTTCTCGGCGTTCTTGTGGTGACATTGAAGCGAGAATTACGCCAACTTTGAGGCCGAGGAATCTGTGGATACGCCCCATCCATTCACTATCTCGTTCAGCTAAGTAATCATTTGTGGTAACAATGTGCACACCAAGGCCAGTCAACGCATTCAAATATGACGGAAGGGTCGCAACAAGTGTCTTTCCTTCACCAGTTCTCATTTCGGCGATATTTCCCCGATGAAGCGCGGCTCCACCCATGAGTTGTACGTCGTAGTGGCGCTGACCAAGGGTTCGCTTAGATGCCTCCCTTACGACTGCAAAAGCTTCAGGAAGTAAATCATCCAGATACTCACCATCGGCATACCGTTTTTTGAACTGATCGGTCATTGCGCGCAATTCCTGGTCGGACATACTCGCGAATCGCGGCTCTTGAGCATTAACCAAGTCAACTAACTTCTCAAGTTGCTTAAGCGCCCTTCCCTCGCCTGCGCGCAGAATCTTGTCGAGGACCTTTGACACGGACCAACCTTCCTAAAGCCGAAGTGACTATTGGGTCAAGCTAATAGAGGCCTATCGTATTGGGAGATCGTATGGGGAAACGACGTTGCGACGCACATGCGGTTGCCGCCCCTAGGACTGTCAGATTCCTCTCTTTGAGCGCTCGTACCGCCTCTCTCAAGGTGCTACCAGTCGTTACAACATCATCAATAATGACTATGGGAGTCACAGTAAAGAAATCCGGAGCAACCTTAAAGGCCCCAGAGAGGTTGGATTCTCGTTGCGATTGAGTCAATTTAGTTTGATCCAGAATTTTTCGGTTCATCTGAAGTAACGAGCGAGAAGCGAAACGAATCTCGTCTAATTCCTGGTTGAGTTCCGCTGAAATGGCACGCGAGATTTCCAAAATGAAATCCCCACCGCGTCTGCGTTTTGCCCGCTCGGAAGAGGGAATTGGCACAAGTAAAACTTCTCTAGGTAACTTTCTTTCGCTTAAACACAATCTTTCAATAGTTAACTTTATCTCTCTAGTAATCAACCGCCGAGCAGCGTTAAGACTGTTCTCTTTTGCCGTTAGGACCACACTTCTCGCAACTTCGTTATAGCTAATGCTCGAAAATACTTTGAAGCTTTCCCCAGTTATCTGTCTTGGATTGCTACGCCATTGTGCCTGACATGTCACGCAAAATTCCAGCTTTCCCGATCCACAGATTATGCAAGAACTATCGAATACTAAAGATCTCAGTCCAGCGCTTATCGAACTAAGATATTGAGTGATCACTACTGAATTCTGCTTGAATCCAAGATAATTTGGTCTTAAAGCGATTGAGCTGTGGGAATCTCCTTAATTGGAGTATTTGAAATATCTCCTCCGGAAACCTTTGGTAAAGTCAGTACAAAGTTAGCGCCTTTACCTAACTCGCCCCAGACCCTGATTTCGCCCCCATGAAGGATTGCATCTTCTCTTGCAATTGAAAGTCCTAAACCAGTGCCACCCCGTATCCGAGAGCGCGAGGGATCTGCTCTCCAGAAGCGATCAAATACACGATTCCAATACTGGCTTGAGAGGCCAACTCCGTAATCACGTACTCCTATTGAAACTGAATCATCATTATGAGCTATCGTCACATCAACTGGCTTTGACTCAGAATGATCTATCGCATTTGTTAATAGATTTCGAATGATTCGCTCTATGCGTCGGGAATCTGCCTCAGCCTGAATCACTTCACCAAATCCATTAAGGTTTAGAAGAACGCCTTTTTCTTCAGCAAGTACGGAGATATCCTCTACACATTTAAGCACGAGTGCTGAAATATCAATTCGGTCGAGCGAAAGTACTGCAGCTTCCGCATCAAATCGACTAACTTCCAATAGATCCTGTAATAAGTGTTCAAACTTCTCAATCTGAGAAAGCAATAGTTCGGCACTTCTAGCTACTGTTGGATCAAAACTAGATCGCGCCGCATGAATGACATCTGAAGCCATTCGGATTGTGGTTAGTGGAGTTCTCAATTCGTGCGATACATCAGAAACAAATCTCTGCTGGACGCGTGAGAGATTCTCAAGGCGTGCAATTTGCTCTGCAAGTGTCGTGGCCATCTGATTGAAGGCGACTCCCAGCCGTGCAATTTCATCTTCACCCTTAACATTCATCCGATTCTTTAAGTCCCCGGTCGTGAGAGATTCGGCAATCTCGGCTGCAACTTGGACTGGTTTTATGACCATCCGGAGCACGACTGATGCGGTCAATAAAATGAGTGCTATCAACAGAACTCCAGTAACCCAGAGCGACCTTCCAATTAGATCAATATTGTTCTGCTGAGCAACGAAATCGTAAGCCAAATACATTTCATATCTACCGGCCCCGGATATATCAAAAGCTTTTCCGACGAAGATTCCCGGAATCACTTTTCCATTCACATATGTCAGATTTCCTCGTTGCCAGTCAAGGTCTGGGTTTTCCCGGACTCTCTCTCGAAGCTCAGTGGGAACTGATTCTGGTTCGAGAAAATTAGAGGTGCTCACAGCTGGAATTCCATTTACTTTTGCGCCGCGGGAATTGATCAAGATTACTTCCCTACCAGATTCTTCAGCGCGCACATTTGCAGACTTCACAACCTCAGATGCGAGCTCACGATAATTCGATTTTGGATTTAAACCCGTGATGGTAAATCGATATTCTGCATATTGGATAGCTGATCTACCCTCTGAGATGGCTGAGACGATTTTTTCCTCGAATATTCCTCCGGTTATTCGCCCATATAAAGTTGAGCCAACTACATAAATTAGAGCAATTGAGATTACGGCTGTTAACGAGAAAACTTTTAGAAAAAGTGAACGTCTAAAGAGCCTGAAGAGACGTCCCATTAGGAGCGCGAGCCAGAACCGCCCGCTTTGTATCCAACTCCGCGGACCGTAGAGATTATTGTTGGATTTTCCGGATCGTGTTCAATCTTCGCCCGCAACCTCTGGATGTGAACATTTACCAATCTCGTATCAGTTGAATGTCGATATCCCCATACTTCACCGAGTAAAGCCTCCCGAGTAAATACACGTCCTGGCTCTTTCGCGAGCGCGACGAGAAGGTCGAATTCAAGTCGAGTTAGAGGAATTTCTTTACCACCTCGCGCAACAGTGTGCTCGACTATATCAATCGCTAAGTCACCTATGGTGAGAGTGCCGTTAATATCCCCAGTAACTCTACGCAACCGAGTTCTAATCCGAGCAACGAGTTCTGAAGGCTTAAACGGTTTAACCATGTAATCGTCGGCACCAGCTTCTAGACCTTTGACTATGTCGTGGGTATCACTTTTGGCCGTCAACATCACTATCGGAACACGAGTTGAATGTTTTCTGATTTCGCGGCAGACCTCTATTCCATCTGTTCCGGGCAACATGATGTCTAGAAGCACTAGGTCAGGTTGGGAGTTTTTAAATACCTCTAAGGCCTCATCCCCTCGGCTTACAAGATCGACTTCCATTCCAACGCCATTGAGGACAATCCCGAGCATTTCTGCAAGGTCTTGATCATCATCAACGACCATGATTGAAGTCATTAGCTACCGTGCTCCCAAGAATTCAAGTAATCCTCTTGTAATGGAGTCAAAGTATCAATCTTGGCTCCCATACTCTTCAACTTGAGACTTGCAATCTCTTTATCAATTGCTCTTGGCACTTCATGTACGCCTGGCGCTAGCTTTTCTGCTTCTTTGAGAAGCCATTCTGCGGCCAGAGCTTGATTGGCAAATGACATATCCAAAACAGCGGCTGGGCTACCTTCTGCTGCACCTAGATTTACAAGTCGACCTTCAGCGATAAGGAGGATTCGATTTCCATTTGCAAGCTTGTATTCATCCGTAGCGTGGCGAATCTGTGAGCTCTTTTTGGTGTTTGCCTCAAGCCACTCAACATCAATCTCGATATTGAAATGTCCCGCATTTGCCATGATGGCGCCATCTTTCATCAGCTCAAAGTGTTCTTTTGCAAGAATTGTGCGATTACCTGTGACAGTAATGAATATGTCACCAATCTTTGCGGCTTCTTTCATGGGCATTACTCGGTAACCCTGCATCAACGCATCAAGTGCCTTTGTGGGATCGACTTCTGTAATTACGACATCTGCGCCGAGGCCACGTGCTCGATCAGCGACTCCCTTTCCGCAATATCCAAAGCCAGCGACAACAAAGACTTTTCCGGCAATCAATTGATTGGTTGCACGGAAGATTGCGTCCATGGTGGATTGGCCGGTGCCGTAGCGATTATCGAACATATGCTTCGTGTCGGTGTCATTTACAGCAATCATCGGGAACTTCAGTGCGCCATCTTTGGCCATTTGCGATAGTCGAATGACACCAGTAGTGGTTTCTTCACAACCACCCGTAACGGTTGGTAGTAACTCAGTTCTTGTGGTGTGAAGTGTGTTTACCAAGTCGCATCCATCGTCAAATACTTGGTGTGGAGCCACATCTAAACAGGAATTTATATGTCTGTAGTAACCATCTCTATCAATACCTTTTATAGCAAAAACACTGATTCCATAATCATGCACAAGTGAGGCTGCAACATCATCTTGTGTGGAAAGTGGGTTCGAAGCGCATAGCGAAAGCTCTGCACCACCAGCTTGAAGTGCTCGCATCAAATTTGCGGTCTCCGTTGTGACATGCATACAGGCTGAAAAGCGGATTCCAACAAATGGCTTCTCCTTTGCTAATCGCTCTCGAATCTGCGCGAGGACCGGCATATTTCGGTCGGCCCACTCAATTCGCTTCTTTCCTTGAGAAGCAAGTGAAGCATCTGCGATTTCATGAGCTGGTAGGGCCACTTGAAAGTCTCCTTGATTAGCGTGAAAGTTAGAGCGCGAGTTTACTGGAGTTTCATCAACTCGAGAACCGAAGCCTTTATTCGCTCCATTTCTGCATCGGTCTTCGCCTCAACATTTAAACGTAGCAAGGGTTCGGTATTGGATGGCCTTACGTTAAACCACCAATCAGGTGATGAGACGGTCAAACCGTCCAGTTCATCAAATTGAAGGGTTTTATCCCGAGCCTCATAACTCCTGCGAATCCGAGCAATTGCATCTTGTTGATCGGCAACCTTTGTATTTATCTCGCCCGATAGGGCAAATCGATTGTAATTCTTGAGTAGTTCAGAGAGTTTCATATTCGAGTCGAATAGAGCTGAAATGGCATGAAGAGCTGCGAGCATGCCTGAGTCTGCTCGCCAAAAATCTTTAAAGTAGAAATGCCCCGAGTGTTCTCCGCCAAATACCGCATCATTCTCAGCCATTAACTTTTTGATAAATGAGTGTCCGACCCTGCTTCTAATTGCCTTACCACCATTTTCCTTTATCACTTCCGGGACCGTGCTAGAACAAATGAGGTTATAAATAATTGCCGAACCTGGGCTCTTCTTCAATTCTCTTTCGGCAATTAGAGCTGTGAGTGCAGATGGAGAGATTAAGTCACCATTTTCGTCAACCAAAAAACATCTATCGGCATCACCATCAAAAGCCAGTCCAATGTCAGCTTTCTTTTCTACGACTAATTTCTGAAGGTCGACCAAGTTATTCGGATCAATGGGATTAGCTTCATGATTTGGAAAAGTTCCATCTAGATCGAAGTAGATCGAGTGAAGTTCGGCGCTAATTCGCGACATGACTGCGGGAACAGTGTGACCGCCCATTCCATTTCCGGCATCAATAGCAACAACTAACGTTCGCCCTTGATAGGAACGGCCAAACGAATCACCGGGAAAGAGCGAGAAGAGGAAATCTACATATTTACCTAATAAATCAGAGTCTCGTATCTTTCCCACATTTCGAAGGGAGATAGGTGCGCCCTTTAATATCTCGTTCTTTATCCAAGTAAGACCTGTCTCCTGGCTTATGGGTCGCGCCCCACTCAAACAGAGCTTAATTCCGTTGTACTCAGCGGGGTTGTGGCTTGCGGTAAACATTGCGCCCGGAAGATTTAGGGAACCTGAAGCAAAATAAAGTTGATCAGTCGATGCAAGTCCAATTCGAATCACATCAAAGCTTTGGGATGTGACTCCGTCCGCAAAGGCGGTAGCAAGATCTGGTGAAGAAGGGCGCATATCCTCACCAACCACAACCGTGGCGGGTTCGCGTTGAATCTCAAGAAATCGAGCGAATGCGACTCCGGTCGCAAAGGCAAATTCTTCAGTTAGTTCACCATCTACGAGCCCTCGAATGTCATAGGCCTTGATGATTTTATTTACTATTTGAATATCCATTTAAGTCTCAGGTAAAAATATTGGTTTAAGTTTTTATGTGGGAAGTACTCGTAGATGGCCTCGACGACCTACTTCAGGTTGCGAACTCTTGACTATTGGATCGCTTTTAATTACTTCACGGACTGCATCCGCGATTGCCATTAAGTCTTCGGCGGTTGGTTCTTCTCTTACGCCATCTTCTTCATGTCGAATAACAGTCCAACCTCTTGGAACTGTGAGCCGCTCACTATGCGAGTCGCAGAAATCAAATGAGTGCGGTTCTGCATAGGTCGATAGCGGACCAAGAACTGCAGTGGAGTCTGAGTAAATGTAAATCAAGGTTCTTGTGGCGTTCTCACGGCAGCTAGTCTTGGTGCAACGTCGACCTGTGGTGCTTGGTTTGGATTTCGGCGTTGACATGCGGCGAGATTAGCCGGCAAATACAAAAAATGTGGGATGTGAATCCTAAGTTTTCGGTTGGATTACAGATATGTCGGAAAGCGGACGTGCAGCGCTCTCAAGTGAGGCAGCGCTCTCAATCGGCACATGCGCAACGCCATCTTGGGTGAGCCAAGACATGCCCATCTGTGCCCCCGATAAATTTGTGAATGAAATCAGGCGTGTATTGGCAGGAACGCGCCAATTCAGAATTTCTCTTCCAATAAGGCTTTCTGCGCGAATCTCACCAGAACGATTTCGCCATTGGATACGGACTCTAATCTCTTCACCCACCATGGTAATTGTTGGCTCCAGTCCATAAATATTGAAACTTGCTGTTACAAATTTTGGTGAAGGTACACTCCACATGAAGTCTGAGACAGAACCACTGCGGACTTCGCTAAGCAAGGCGGCAACGATTGGCGCCCCTGATGTAATCTTCAAACCAAAGCTACCCCGGCCTAAATCTAAATTTTGCAATGGAACATCTACGACTTCGCTGGCATTAATTTCTAAGTTCCCTAAATCTACTGGAACATAAACTCCAGCCCTAGAAATGACCTCGACAGAGACCGTCGTATCGAGATCTTCGGTGCTCATGAGTCGCAAAGTTCTATTTATCTCACTTGTAGCGCCAAGGCGTGCCGGGATTCCAGCAATGACCAATTCATTACTTGGTTGGAAAACTGGTGATACATAGTCACCACCAATGTTGTCTAGTCCACGGACTCTTTCGTCGGTTAGATAACTAGTCACCCGTCCACTGATTACTTTTACTCGAACGACTAGCCGATCAGCGCCAGGAATTAGTGAATCAATTCTTATCTCGCGCTCAGTTAAAGCTTTGACCGCAATGCTCCTCGGTTGGCTTGGGCCACTTTCTGAGAATGAAATTACTTCGACAGTCGCATCACTCAATCCGCTATTAATCAGAATCAATTTACCTTGACTCGTCACATTTGCAGTTCCGCCAACAAACCACGTTGAGCTTGCACCTGAATTGCAAGTTGTCGCGCTAGTCCAGCGACTTGCTTTGGTTTGAATTACCCATGCATTGGAGGGATTACCTTCGGCAACGATTGCGCCTCTTGAAAGAAGTGGAGTGCCCGATAACGGCTTTCTAAATTCTGCTTTGCCTCGGACCAGTTCTCTGACTCTCACCTGCTTTGAGGGTAGAAGTGCCGTAGAACGTGCCCCGTTAACTGAGCCGGGACATGTAGTAACTGCGAAGCTCTGACTAACTTCACTTTCTACATTTATCTGTGGAAGAAAGTAAGCGATATGGGCTGCAATTATGAAAAAGAGTAAGGCGAAGGCTGCTCTAGTCTCTTTCATGCCAATTCCTCTGGGGTCATCTCGCTCCTGCGGCGTCGCGCCGGCAGAGCGAGAACTACAAGGGTGGTAATTGCAATGAATTGCAACGAGACCCATCCACGCCGCGCAGTTCCGTCGTGATAGATGATGAATTCGCCACCAGTCGGAACTACAAAACGCAGAACACCGCTATCGATTTCTTGAGCTTCGATAGAGCGTCCTTCTAGTAGCAACTTCCATCTAGAGTCGAACTTCTCCGTGACAATTACAGTTCCTGATGATGGCAGTACACCGCTAGCGCCAACTGGTCCGCTTGGAATGGATAAATAAGTTCCATCCTGCGACAAGAATGATATGTGAGCCAAAGCTCCCGCAACTTTCCAAGTAATTCCTTCAGAAGTGCGTGAAGCTCTTGTAAAGCCACCAACGCCATCAATCGTGCGCACTAAATCTTTATTAAAGGGTCGAGCTAGGAAAACATATTTGATTCCAAATTCCGCCATAATCTGGCTTGAGTCAATACCGGCACCTGTGACCAGATCAATAATGGCACGATTGACAACCGGCGATAGCCCCGTCATCACATCGGGTTCACCAAGTTGCAAGTCCCGATCACGCGCGATGAAGAATTTGGTTTCGGTTGCGCTGCTTCTGATGACCAGAGTTTTGAAGCGGTCTGTAGTTTGCGCCTCAGCACTGAGAAATGCTGGAAGAGCGGAACTCTTTCGAGTCTGTAATGGAGCTGAGGTAGCGCTACCAATCCACCAAATAAGTGAACCTAATATCGAGAGAACTGATAGCAGCGCAGTGCTGCCAAGGAGGAGGTGGCGATAATCAAGAGCGCTCTCTGAAATCTCTGGCAGATATTGATCAACCATTACAACAGCTGCAATCACTGCTGCAAGAGTCGGTATGACCAACAAACTTCCTACCCACAATGGTTCGGGGATTAACTGGCCATGGCCGGCCACCTGGCGCGATCCAAGAATCGCTGCAAATCCGATAAATAAGAGCGCAACTTCACCGAGCCGGGAAGTTTTACTTACAAATAGCGCAATAACTGAGATAAATACTATTGAAGGGATAATTCCAATTGGCGGCGATCCGATGCCGCCAGGATTCGCGATAATTATCGATAAGACATCGCCTCCTGCAATTGGCAAACCCGGGTCAAGAAGAATTCTTGAGGGATGGATGACTAACTCGAGCGACCAAGGAACAGTGACAAGCATTGGAGATGCAACAATCGCAAGTCGACGTGAGTTTCTTGCATCAAAACTCTCCTTACTCAATCGCGAAGGTTTGGCATTAAATGCAAACACATCAAGAACGGTTAGTATGAATTGCCAGATAACAATTGCTACAAAAGTTAATGGTGAAAATGCAAAGACAATTGTAAGAAGAAGTGCTAGCCACCAAACTCGACGCCAATTGAGAGATTCGAGTACCTCAAGGCCAAGCAGAGCTCTGACCAGCCATGGTCCAATAACAAAGAGAACTACGGTGCCGAGCCTGCCCGAATTAATTCCGGCGACCCCTAAAGGCGCAAAGGAATAGAGCAATGCAGCGCCAAGAGCTAGATAAGGGAGATCCGTAAATTTTTTAGCCAGAAGATAGGCACCGATAAAAGCAAGTGGAACTGCCAAAATAAACCAGAGCGAGATAAATAGTTTGGCATTGAAGGCCGTTAATGATGTTGCAATACCCAGCAATGCAACCCAAGGGGGCATATTTGCGCTCGAACCTAGCCCTACGACATGCCAAGAATCGACATATTGGCGCAATAAATCTAGGCCACTTGGCGAAGTAGCTGGCAGCGCGCCTCCAACTAAATCTATATATCTACCTCGAAATGCGATTAGCGAAAGAAGCGATAATGCGATGAAGGAGGAAAGGATGGGGCGCGATTTCAAACCTGAAAATATTGATGGCGCTTTTACTAATTCAATATCGGCATTTTCAGCGGCTTCATCGTTGAAATCAATTGTTGAGGGTCGCTCGCTCTCAAGCTGCTTGTTGATTGATGTTGAACGCCAGGCCCTTAACAATGCATCTCTTGCCTTATCGATAGTAAGCGCCAACTGCGTGCCTCGGGGTGGTACAAACCTTGCTATTACACGCGATGAGACCAGGCGGATTGGCTTTCTGTCCCTACGGGCTCGAATTAAATCTTGCGGTTGGAAAATAACTAAAGCGACTGCAGCGAGCTCATCTAATGCATAGCCGGGAAGCTTTGCTAAGAGATACCCAATGGAGCGCAGTAATGCTGCTCCTAAAAGTTGAATGGCAATCAGAGGCAACATCCAAAAAGTTGAATTAGCAAGAAGAACGTAGGCCGCATGGCGTCGATCTAGAAGTAGAGGTCGATGGAGAAATGCATCAGTTACATCAATGGTACGTCTTTCATTTGCTGCAGCTTCAGCATGAAAGGCAATTGCCGAGGGAACAACTAACGCTGAATGCCCGGTAGTGTGAATTCGCCAGCCAAGATCGACATCATCACGAAATAGTGAGAGTTCCTTATCAAATCCACCAATTTCCTCAAATACATCGCGTCGAATCAGGGCTCCAGCAGTACTTACAGAGAGAACCTCTTGAATCCCATCATGTTGACCTTGGTCTTGTTCGCGAAATTCCAACCCAGTCCAGCGCGAACCATTGCCCGCGATACTTATTCCTACTTCCAAGAGATGATTACGGTCGTACCAGCCACGCAATTTTGGACCCGCAAGCGCGATGTTAGGTTTTTCATCAACTGCAATCAATAACTCTTTGAGCGCATCCGTATGGGGCGCTGAGTCATCGTGAATTAACCAAATCCATTCATTAATTTCTTGAGGCGCTCTATCAAGTTTTGGACTAGCTAGTGCTAGATCCACGGCGGCTCCAAAACCTGTATCACGGGCTGCGCTGATCGTGGTGAATCCTGCATTTTTCAAAAGCCGTAAAGAGTCATCGATGGAGCCAGTATCGACTGCGATTATTTGATCTATCTCGTGACGCTGTTTGGTTAAAGATGCAACTACTTCAGGTAGCCAAGTTGCGCCATCATGAGAGACAAGAATTGCAGTTACGTGATGACGTGAACGAAGGGAGTTCGAGATAGAAGTCGGCATCTCACCGCCTTGTGTAAGTTAGAAGATCAGAGAAGGTTACGCAGGTCGGCGCTTTAAGCGACGGCGTTCACGTTCTGAGAGTCCGCCCCAGATTCCAAATCTTTCATCATGGGCGAGAGCGTATTCCAGACATTCTTGGCGCACCTCACAAGATAAGCAGACCCGCTTAGCTTCACGAGTGGAGCCACCTTTCTCAGGAAAGAAAGCTTCTGGATCGGTCTGCGCGCAGAGGGCGCGCTCCTGCCAAGAAAGCTCGACCACTTCGCCATTGCCTAATTGGATAGATGGACCGGGGTTGTAGTTCTGCTCATTACGACGAACATCAGTCATCAGCTGAACTCCTACGACAGTGGCCGACCCCTAGGCCGGCTCAATAGGGAGAATTACACGCTTGTTATTCGATGTAGTCAAGTTTGATTGGGAGATATCTTGGATGAAATTGGGTCAAAATCCGAAGATTGCGCCCTGCAACTTTGAACCACTTACGACTCGAGATCCCGGCGCAATGTAGCTATTTTCGATCAATACATCCCTCTCGACATGAGCTTTCTCACCAATAATCGAACCAATTACCGATGAGTTTTCTTCAATAACAACGCCGTTTTCCAAATAAGAGCCCTGCCCAACGTGAGAAGTCTCATCAATACTCACCACGCCAACTTTCAACACTCCATCACTCACGGGTGGGGTGGCCTTTGAAAGGTTTATGTTCGAGATCAGATCCCGGGAGGCCCGAATCATCGAGTCGGGTGTGCCCATATCAATCCAGTACCCGCTATCTCTGTATCCATATAAATTCTTTCCAGATTTCAGAAGGTTCGGAAAAGTCTCGCGTTCCACACTAGTTACAGCGCCCAAAGGAATGTCCGATAAGACTTGCGCATTAAAAATGTAGCACCCGGCATTAATGCTTCTAGCAACTGGGTTTTCCATCTTCTCCAAGAAATCCAGGACGCGACCTTTGCCGTCGATTGGAACACAGCCATAGGACCGTGCATCCTCTACTTCGACGAGATGGAGAGTTACTTCTGCGCCCATGTCAAAGTGCAATTTGGCTTGTGCAGTCAGAGTATGGGAACTCAGCACGTCACCATTAAAGATATAGAGTGATTCATCCCTAGAGAGATTTAAGAGTTTAGCAGCATTTGCAATCGCACCACCAGTTCCGAGTGGTTGGGTTTCGAATGCGTATTTAATCTTAATTCCAAAACGAGAACCATCGCCAAAATAAGGTTCGAATACTTCAGCTAAATATGAAGTGGCAAGAACGATCTCCTTAATTCCTGCTTCGCGCGCCTTGACTATCTGGTGTTCAGTTACCGGAACACCAGCAATCTTCAACATTGGTTTTGGCGTATTCGTGGTTAAGGGCATTAGGCGTGTGCCCTTTCCGCCGACTAGGAGTACCGCCTTATCTATCGAGTTCATTAGCTCGCCCGAATCCGTTTTGCCACTTCAGAAATGTTCTCATCGGTCGCCGTTAATGCAACACGAATATGCCTCTTGCCAGAATCCCCATAGAAGCTACCCGGTGTGACGATTACGCCCCGATCGGCGAACCAAGAGACAGAATTCCAATCTTCATCGCCGTGACTGCACCAGATGTACAAGCCTGACTCTGAGTGATCTACCGTGTAGCCAATTTCCTGTAGGGCACCGACCAACAGCTTTCTTCTCTGTCGATATCGCTCAGCCTGTTCTTGAACATGGCTCTCATCGCCAAGAGCTACTGCCATCGCTCGCTGAACCGGAAGCGGGACCATCATCCCCATATGCTTTCGAATCTCTAGTAATCGCCTAATAATCTCGATATCTCCAATTGCGAAGGCAGCTCGATAACCGGCCAAGTTGCTCCGTTTTGAAAGTGAATGCAACGCGATTAAACCTGAGTTATCGCCTGCTGCGATTTCAAGAATTGATTTGGCTTTCTTGCTATCCGGAAAAGGTAGATAACACTCATCGCTTGCGATTGGTATTGAGTGCTTTCGAGACCAGTCAATAACTGACTCAATCTCTGCATCGCTATGTACTCTGCCTGTTGGATTTGAAGGTGAATTGAGCCAGACCAGATCTACCTCTTTTGTCGGCCATTGGCTCGGATCAAAGTCGACCTCGATTACTTCGGCGTTATTTAGTAGCCCACCAACTTTGTAAGTTGGGTAAGCAATTTTGGGAATTAGTATCCGCTTTGCTTCTAAGAGAAATGGAAGTAACGCCACCATCTCTTTCGAACCAATTGTTGGAAGGACATCAAAATTCCCCGATGCCCCCAGAACCTCTCTTCCGTAACGTGTTATTGATTCACGTAATTCTTTAGCGCCTGTCGTTACGGGATAGCTTGGCGAATTAGCGCTTGCTCGTAATTCGGCTTGGATGAACTCAGGGGTTGGGTCCACCGGGGTTCCTTGAGAGAGATCAATGGCTCCAGCTGGGTGGGCGCGCGCCCGCTGCCCATACGGAGCCAGGGCATCCCATGGAAAATCCGGGAGTTTCAAGAAATCCTTACTCGGCAGGTTTCTTTTCGATTTGGAGCAACTTGGGATGATCCTTACCGGTCGCGCCTACTTTGCTTGCTCCACCAGGAGAACCAAGCTCATTGAAGAACTCCGAGTTAACATCTTTAAATTCGTTCCATTGTGAAGGGACATCATCTTCATAGTAGATCGCCTCGACCGGACAGACCGGCTCGCATGCGCCACAGTCCACGCACTCGTCAGGTTGGATATAGAGCATCCGTTCGCCCTCATATATGCAGTCAACCGGACACTCCTCAATGCAGGATTTATCCTTCACATCCACACAAGGAAGCGCGATTACATATGTCACAGGAGACTCCTTACAAATCAAGATACCTGACTAGGCTCGTAATCGTACATAATTGATAGGTATGAAGCGCGCTAGGAGTAATGCGGCATTTCTCAAGGTTTATGACACCCTCTCCCGAGAGGTAAGTCAGGTTTCGGCCAGCAACGGTGATTATGTTCGAATCTACTGCTGTGGGCCGACCGTCTACCGAGATGCGCATGTCGGAAATCTTCGGACTTTCTTACTAGCTGATTTAGTGCAACGTACCTTGGCTTTCTCGGGGATCAAATCCAGGCTAGTTCAGAACATCACCGATGTCGGCCATATGAGCGAAGATTTCGAAGAGGACAAAATACTCGCACAATCAAAGCTTGAGAAGAAAGATCCGTTTTCCATTGCACGAGATTATGAAGCTAAATTTCATGATGACTGTCGGGCGTTAAACATTCAAGCGGCTGATCTATATCCAAGAGCGAGTGAGTGCATCGAATTGATGATTGATTCGATCGAAAAACTCATTGCAGCCGACCTCGCATATCAAGGTGAAGACGGGTCAATTTATTTTGATGCTACGAAATTTCCAAGTTATGGAGCGCTAAGTGGGAATCGACTTGATGCGCTAAAGCCTGGTCATAGATATGAATTCACCGAAGGTGGAGCGAAGCGCTTCCATGCGGATTGGGCGCTTTGGAAAGCTGCTGGAAATCGTCGCGAAATGATTTGGGATACGCCCTGGGGACCTGGATTCCCCGGTTGGCATATCGAATGCTCCGCTATGTCGCTTAAGTATCTCGAAAGCAAGATTGATCTTCACATCGGAGGAATCGATCTCCGTTTTCCGCATCATGAAAATGAGCGAGCACAATCCAATTCGTTGATAAAGGATTCCAATAGTTCCTTAGGTGAAAATAGTGAAGCAGTCACACTCTGGTTACATGGCGAACATCTACTCTTTGAAGGAAAAAAGATGTCGAAGAGTTCTGAGAATGTTGTCTTGGTAAAGGATGTTAAAGAGCGTGGCATAGATCCGCTGGCAATTCGATTCTGTTTTATGGAAAATCGCTATCGAAGTCAGATGGATCTCTCTTGGAATTCCATTCAATCTGCCCATTTGACTTTGGAAAAGTGGCGCAAGGCTTATCAGGAATGGAGCATGGCTCCTGCTGAAACGACTAGCCGGGTAGAGGAATTAATATCTGAGATCGCAGAATCTTTTAATGATGATCTAGATACTCCCAGAGCGATGATTTTGCTCCGTGGCATTGAGCGGGCCGAACTCTCTGCTGGGGAAAAGCGCGCTCTATTTGAAAGTTTGGATCCACTATTTGGATTAAATCTCCTGCTACCGCAAGAGCGAAAAGAACTCACCAGTGAATTGAAAATACTTCTGGAAGAGCGGGCTATAGCTCGAAGTAATCGCGACTTTAAAGCCAGCGACCGATTGAGAGACACATTAGCTAAGTTTGGCGTAGAGGTTCGCGACACCGCTCAAGGTCAAGAATGGGATTGGAAAATCAACTAATCTTTCGCGAGCGGAGCGTGAAGAGGATTAGTAGTGCCGCACCACCTAGAACTAAAAGATTTCCAAATAGATTGGCTTCAATCAGAATTTCACCACCGTTTCCAATTGTGGAAGCCCTAATAATCACCAATACCCAACCGATCAGAAATAACCACGAACTCAATCGAGAGCGATACATCTCTCTAACAAGGTAAGCGCCAACAGTCAACGCAATTAGAGAGAAAATCAATCCGAAAGGTCGATAACTATTATGAAGAAATACGCCGGAGACTGCGACTCCGGCCCCGAAGAGAAGTGAAATCATCGATCGCATCATCGTAGTACTACCCCCGCGAAGAGATCCAGCTCGCGACCATCTTTATCAAATGGCCCACCTTTTGCGCCGCGGACTAATCGATAAAACTCGCGACCCCAAACCTTAAATCCGAGATTGTCAGATAAAGCAAAAAAGGGCCCGTCGACTGATATCTGGGTCGGGTGCGCTTTCATGGCTGCCATCTTTTTCGCGACAAACTCATCACCTTCGAAAACTGTTGTCACAAGATTGTCAGGGGCGGCAAACGGAAAATCCTCAGCCTTTTCAACGCCAAAGAAATCTACACCGGTTCCCTGCATCGCCTTGATTCCCTCTTCGATTACCGAGATTGGAATCGTATTCCAATAAATCTTCTGAATCTCCCAACCACTCTCTTTTGCAAAATCAGCAGCCCGCATCGCAACTCGGTGGGCTTGTATGTGATCGGGGTGGCCATAGCCGCCATTCTCATCGTAAGTTATTAAGACATGAGGCTTTATCTCAAGAATTATTGCTTCAAGGATTCGCGCTGCTTCGTCGATATCAGCGTTCCAAAAAACATCGCTTCTGCTATTTTGTGGAGTTCCCATCATTCCGCTATCGCGAAATTTTCTCTTCGGTGCTCCTAAAAATCGAAAATCTGTTACACCAAGTTCTTTCATTGCCGCCGCTAGCTCAATTTCGCGATGCTTTCCAAGCCCATCTTCCTTATCGCTAGCGAGGTGACTTAGCTCTGGAACGAGGATCTCACCCTCTTCTCCTCTGGTACAGGTAATTAGCGTTACCTGTGCGCCACGTGCAACATATGCGGCCATAGTTGCGCCATTATTGATTGATTCATCATCGGGATGAGCGTGTACCAACAATAAGCGCGGCGTAGAAGAGTTATTCATGAGCTACGGAGAAGCGTACCGCCAGCAAGAATTACGCGTGATGAGTGACTAGTGATATCGCTAGCAAGGCTCTACTATGCGCGTGATGAGTGGCACAGAGCTAAAGGGAGAGCCCAAATCTCGACTCCCCCGAGATGAGCGTCGAGCACAACTTCTCTCCGCTGCATTAGATATTTTCACGTCATCTGGTTATCACTCGGCCTCAATGGATGAGATTGCAGAACGAGCCAGTGTGAGTAAGCCAGTCCTCTACCAGCATTTTCCATCAAAGCTTGATCTCTATCTCGCGGTACTTGATCTTCATGTAGATTCGCTGGTATTTGCCATTCAAAAGGCGATTGCCTCAAATAAAGAGAACCGCAACCGCGTCAAAGCAACTATCGACGCATACTTTGGTTTCATTGAGGGCGAAGGTGAAGCATTTCGATTGTTGTTCGAGAGCGACATGAGTGTTGAACCTCAAGTTCGAGAACGACTCGAGAGGATGACTTACGACTGTGCTGTAGCGGTCAGCGCCGTAATCTCGGCAGACACTGGTCTACCCAAAGATGAATCGATGATTCTTGCGATTGGCTTGATTGGGTGTGCCCAAATATCAGCTCGACATTGGCTTGAAAAGGGCGGCAAAATCAATCGCTCACAAGCTAGCGCGCTAGTCACTAGTCTGATGTGGAAGGGGATTTCAGGTTTCCCGCTAAGCAATAGGAAATGACAGTCTTGAAACTTTCAATAAAATTGCCTCATGACCACCAAGAAGAGCCAAAAAAACGATAGCGCAAAGAGTGAAGTAAGAATTTCGGTATCTGATCAAGCTCGCGAATTGACGATAGAAGTTTCAATCGATCGCGAAGAAGTTCTTGAGTCAGTCAAGAAGGCGCTTTCATCAAATGAACCACTAGTCTTAACAGATATCAGAGGTCGCAATTTCCTGATTCCTTCTAACAAGATTAGCTCAGTTGAAGTCGGCGATATGGCTGAGCGACGTGTTGGTTTTGCTGGTTTATAAGGCTTTAAAGCAACCCAACCTCTTCAAGAAGTAAATACCCAATCTCTCTAAAGTCTGAGGCTATTTGAGAATGTGGGAACTCAGTTAGCACTGATTTTGTCGAGGTTTGCGCAAGCTGCATTTCTGCACCCTCACATATAGAAACTTCCAACAGATTGAAATCAGCGATGAAATTAGCTTTTAATTCAGGTTGCCAATTAGTAGCGCGGTTCTCAAGGGCTCGCACTCTCGGTTTTTTGGCGCATTTGCGGTGGAAATCCAGGAGATTCAGTGCGCCCCTAACAGAATGAATACTTCCATCAATCGGGACGATTACCTCGTCGACTAAATCCAAAAGTGGCCCAATCAGTGAGTTTGGTCCGCCGGGTGAATCAATTAAGACATAGTCAAATTCATCCAACTCAACTCTTAACGAATCTAGCGTTTTGAAGTCGGTATGAAGTAACCGGCTAGCGCTTGGTACTAGTGAGAAACGTTCTGCTGTTTTGACAGCAATATTCTCTAACTTTTGACTTCCCACAAGAAGTTCACCAGTTGAATATCGGGGATTTTCAACACCACAGAGAAAAGTCAACATCGCGCTTGGATCGGCATCGATTGCCAGTGCGCGTTTTCCATACTCAGCCATCGCTGTGGCAAGGCAATGTGTTATCGATGTTCGGCCAACTCCGCCTGCAAGATTTGCTATTAGAGCTGATTTCATGATGCTCTTGCTATCCGATCTTTTGCGCTTCGAAGTTGAGGGCTTTCACGAAACCATGCGGGTAGCGCAGAAAGCGCCGTACGAGTCGTACGAAGTGCTAAATCAGTTGCAGTTTGTTGGCCCGGAAGAGTTGGCCAGCCATAAAGGCGGCGAGCCCAGCGAGGAAGCGATGAAGCGGCAAGCGATGTGATTCCGCCCCAAAGTGGTGCGATTGGCGTTCCAAATCGAAGTAACGGTGGAAGTGGCGGAAGAGCGATAAACAAAGCAGCCCGTTTAGCGTCATCGGTTGCACTCAATTCGGGTTGTATCTCTGTGAAATAAGTATCTAGTTCACCCTTATTTTTTGGGGTATTTCCTCGGTCTATTCCAACTAATTCTGCAAACTTGACCATTTCAAGAATGTATTGATCTACCTCGGCATCGCTTAGCGTTAAACCAGAGCGCAGTGCAGTATCAAGAAAAGAATCAATCATCGCCATATGAACCCAGAGCAGCAAGTGTGGGTCATCAAGTTTTAACTTCGCATGAATCATTCGGACTCGTGCCGATAATTTTTCGGCCTCTTCCTTAGTACCAAAAGTAAGGGTGCCTACATAATCACCCGTGCGCTGCAAGCGTCCCCAAGCATCTTCGCGGAAATTCGAATGTGCAGCTACCCCAGCCATGGCTCCTGGGTGGAGTGCTTGTTCTAATAGCGCTCTAATTCCACCAATAAGCATCGATGGATCTGAGTGGACTCTCCAGGTAATGCTATTGGGCGCAAAAAAGCCATCCATCAAAGTAGTCCTTTGATTCCTGTCATAACCATTTCGAATGCAATTGCGGCAGTTAATAAACCAGCGACCTTTGCAAGCAGCGCTACACCAGTCTCCTTAATTACTGAGACGATCCCAGTCGCAAACATCAAAGTCAGGCCGATGACAATATGAGCACCAATCACTGCGCCAGCTAGACCAATTGCCGATTCGGTTCCTTCAACTCTTGATGCGAAGAGCATGATTGTGACGATTGCGCCTGGTCCAGCTAGAAGTGGAGTTCCAAGCGGAACTAGTGCAACATTTTTCTCGCCACTCTTCGAAGGGTCATTCTCGATCCCCTTTAATAGATCCAGAGAAATAAGGAGCAATAACAGACCACCAGCTCCTTGCAGCGCAGAAATTGAGATCTCAAGGTAGTCGACAATGAACTGTCCAAAGAACGCAAAGATGGTGATTATCAAAAGTGAGGTGGCAGCCGCGAGCCAAGCCATCCGAACCTGTTCGCGTCGCTCTCTTCCGCCGACTAGAGATAGGAAAAGTGGCGCAGCGCCAGGTGGATCGAGAATTACTAGCAAGGTGACAAAGGCCTGAAGTCCAAAAGTCAGAGCAGTTAATTCATTCATCTCGTTACCACTCTCCTCACCTTCGCTTTTGCCTCTAATTTCTCCCATTGTTGCGGATGGGTGGTGAACTCCGCTAGTTGATTGAGTTTTCCAGTACCGTGATAATCACTTGAGCCCGTGACTACCAAGTCATGCTTTATTGCCAACCGCATAAGTTCAGACCGCTCCATCTCATTATGGTCTCGGTGGTCAACTTCGATTCCATCTAATCCGGCACTTATCAATCGGTTTAAGGTTTCCGGATTTATCTTTCGACCACTTCTTGACGCTAGAGGATGGGCAATGACTGCGACACCACCGGCTTCTTTAATCAGCTTGATAGCCAGCTCAGGAGATGGCGAGTAATGGTTGATGTAAAACTTCGAACCGTTATGTAAAAAGATATTGAAAGCTTCCTCTCGACTCGCAACATGGCCACGTGCAACTAGCGCATCAGCGAGATGTGGTCGACCCAGAGTTGCGTCACCCCGCTTTTGGGCGTTGACTTCTTCGATGGTGATCTCTATGCCAGCGTCATTTAACCTTGAGATGATTCGAGACATTCTGGTGACGCGGTTCTCGCGCGTCTTTTCAAACTCCTCTATCAAAGGCGTATAGGTGGGGTCGAATAGAAGACCCAACATATGAATGCTGGTTCCATCTTCATCTTGGCAGGAGACTTCTGAT
>JBEARJ010000003.1:0-54553 GCA_041163285.1 Actinomycetota bacterium
CGCTTCAATTAGGCATTTACGAGGAAATGAAATAAAGATCGAGCCCCGAATCTCAGTGATTCGACTGGAACTCTCTCGTCGACCCCATGAAAGAGAGCCGTAAAATCAAGATCGGTTGGAAGTTGTAGTGGACTAAATCCATAACCAGCGATTCCCAACTTAGCCAACGCTTTATTGTCAGTACCACCAAACATTAGGAATGGGACTGGGATTCCTTCAGGATCCTCGTTCTTTATGGCAGCAATCATCTTTTCAACTAGAGGTCCTGAGAAATCTACCTCTAGGGGTATATCTGAAACTAAACTTTCAACCTGTACATGTTCTCCGGCCAACTCCTTAACGGTGGCAATCAACTCCGATTCATATCCCGGAATAGTTCGTCCATCTACAACCGCACTCGCAGTCTGTGGGATTACGTTGGCCTTATAGCCAGCTTCTAACATTGAAGGATTTGCAGTGTTATTAAGAGTTGCTCCGATCATTCGAGACATTGAGCCGAGCTCACTTATAACCGGTGCCAAATCATTCTTATCAAACTTCTTTCCAGTCAATTCGGCCACTTTTGACAAGAAGAGTTCGTTGGTTCTTGTGAGGCGCAGCGGCCATTTGTAGTTACCGATCCGAGATATCGCCTCTGCGAGCCTGGTAACAGCATTCTCGCGATTGACCATTGACCCATGACCAGCAAGCCCGGAGGCCGTCAATTTCATCCATTCGATTCCCTTTTCGGAGGTTTCAATCAAATAGATTCTTTTTCCAGAAGAGAGAGTAAATGAGAATCCACCTACCTCGGAGACAGCCTCGCTACATCCTTCAAATATCTCTGGATGCTTTTCTGCCATCCATCTCGACCCGTAGATTCCACCAGCCTCTTCATCTGCAAAAAATACGATTACCATTCTTCGCTTAGGTTTGAATCCGTGTCTGGCCCAGAGTCTGAATACAGCAAGCATCATTGCATCCATATTTTTCATATCAACGGCGCCTCTACCCCAAATGCACCCGTCCTTAATCAACCCGGAAAATGGATCCACGCTCCAATCCGCCGCATTTGCCGGCACAACATCAAGATGTCCGTGTACCACCAAACCAGGCAATGACGCATCGGTACCTTCAAGACTTGCAACCACCGAAGCGCGATTCGTTGCGCTCTCTAGAATTCGCGCCGGTATTCCAACTTCTTCCAGTTTTGTTACAACATATTGAGCTACTGCGGCTTCATCACCCTTACCGTCTCCGTAATTTACGCTCGGTATTCGAATGAGTTCCTGACAAAGAGTTACTACATCAGCCTCTAACTCTGCGCGGAGCGCGGGGGTAAGTTCCATGGGCTAAAGTATGCCGTCTCTTGTCCGGGTGGCGGAATTGGCAGACGCGCTAGCTTGAGGTGCTAGTTCTCGAAAGAGATTAGGGGCACTCTCACTTATTGCGGATGTGCCGGATTATCCAAAACCAGGAATTCTCTTCAAGGACATAACTCCCCTTCTCGCTGACGGAGCCGGTTTTTCGGTAGTAATAGATGAGCTGTCTGCTCGGATTTCTAAACTGGGCTCAAAGATTGACGCGATAGTTGGCATCGAAAGTCGTGGTTTTATTTTGGGAGGCGCGCTCGCTAAAGCTTTGGAGATTGGATTTGTCACCGTAAGAAAGCCAGGCAAGCTGCCCCGGGATGTTCATCGCAAGGATTATCAGCTCGAGTATGGTTTTGATGCCCTAGAGATGCATAAAGATCTCATTGATCCAACAAGTACCGTAGTAATAGTCGACGACGTTTTAGCTACCGGGGGCACCGCCCTAGCTTGTCATGAACTCGTAAGTTTCACCGGCGCTAGAACTCTTGCTCACATTTTTCTCCTTGAAATTACATTCTTACAAGGACGAGAGTTAATAAACAAAACGCATCCCGAAGTAGAAGTCGTTTCGCTATTGAGAACCTGATGATAAATCATGGCTGAATTGATCTACTACTGCGGAACAATGGATAGTGGCAAGTCAACGCTTGCGCTACAAACTGCCCATAACCATCAGAGTCGAGGTCGTTCGGGAATACTTTTCACGAATAGAGATCGTGCCGGAAGTGGAAAGATTTCGTCGAGATTGGGATTGACCTCCGAAGCCCTTGAAGTGACCGAGGAATTTGATATCCATAGATTTATTGTCGAGCAGCTCTCCCGTGGGGCGAGAATCGACTATGTAATCTGTGATGAAGCTCAGTTCTATGCGCCCGAACAGATCGAGCAACTGGCTCGAATTACCGATGGACTAGGAATAGATGTATTTGCTTTTGGGATACTCACCGATTTCCGGACCAAACTATTTCCAGGTTCTGCTCGCTTAGTTGAGTTGGCCGATCGAGTTCAAACGCTACAGGTGGAAGCGCTCTGTTGGTGTGGTGAGCGCGCCACACACAATGCCCGAACTATTGATGGATCGATGGTGACCGAGGGCGAACAAGTAGTCGTCGGTGACACCGGAGGACGAGATGTCGTTGCCTATGAAGTTCTATGTAGGCGACACCATATGAGGAAAGTAACTGCCCGCGCTAGTGGGGAAGCTCATCAATCGATTGATCCTCTCCCCTTCTCGTAACGTGAGTTCTCTTACGGGATTGTAAGGTTATCTTCATGACTGATTCGGCTGTAAGTGATACAACTTCGAAAAAAGTTCGCGGCTATGCGGCGCTAGATCCAAATTCTGGGTTAGCCCCTTATGAGTTCTCGCGTCGTGGATTAAGAGATGATGACATTGGTTTTGAGATTCTCTTCGCCGGAATCTGCCACTCTGATATTCACCAAGTTAGGCAAGAGTGGGGTCCGGCTCTCTATCCGATGGTGCCTGGCCATGAGATTGTGGGCGTGGTGACAGAGATCGGTTCGACGGTTCAGAAATTCAAAATAGGTGACCGAATTGGCGTTGGAGTCTTCATTGATTCCTGTCGCAAATGCCGGAACTGCAAGGCCGGCATGGAACAGTATTGCGCTGAGGGTATGACTGGTACTTACAATGGTTATGAAAAAGATGGAAGAACTATTGCCTTTGGTGGTTACTCAAACTATTTCGTAGTTAATGAACGCTACGCCGTCACGGTTCCTGACAACTTAGATGCTGCCGGTGTCGCGCCCCTACTATGCGCCGGAATCACACTTTATTCTCCAATTCGACACTGGAAGGTACAACAAGGAAGCCGAGTAGCTGTAATGGGTCTTGGCGGTTTGGGCCATATGGGAGTCAAGTTCGCGGCCGCCCTCGGCGCCGAAGTAACGGTATTGAGTCACTCTCCCTCTAAAGAGAGAGATGCTTTGGAGATGGGCGCTACCAGATTCATTCATACAAAAGGCGATGACTGGAACAAGGGTCTGAAGAAGAGTTTCGATCTGGTGTTAAATACCGTCTCTGCCGAGATTGACCTTGAACCCTATTTGCAACTTCTGGACACTAATGGAACGCTCGTGGTGATTGGCCTGCCCGGAAAACCATATTCAATAAGCGCCGGGACTCTCCTAGATGGTCGTCGGTCAGTTTCCGGCTCAATGATTGGCGGCATGCCCGAGTTGCAGGAAATGCTCAACTTCTGTGGTGAAAAAGAGATAGTAAGCGATGTTGAAGTTATCAAAGCGGATTACATCAATGAAGCCTACCGACGAACGGTTGCAAGCGATGTCAAGTATCGGTTCGTAATCGATGGAAAGACTTTCTAAATATTTGATGCAAGAAGTGCAAGGAATGGCGCAACGGCTAGGGCGGGAAGTAAATCTCCGATAGCAATTTCTCTTATTCTTAACAATTTAAGTGCAATACCCAGCAATAGCACTCCCCCAGTAGCGGTCATGGCCTCGACTTGATAATCATCTAGAACGCTTCCCAAAACAAATCCAACAAATGTCCATATCCCCTGGTAGATGCCTACTGGAATTGCTGAGAACGCTACGCCCCACCCCAAACTTGCGGCGAACGCAATAGAAGCAAAGAAATCTAAGATGCTTTTAAGCATGAGTTGATCGATTCCTGTAGACATACCATCACTAATGCTTCCAAGGATCGCAAGCGGGCCGATGACGAAAATCAGTGAAGCAGTTACAAATCCCGTTACAAAGTTCTCGTTTGAAGCGGTACTTTTTGTCGTCGCGAATCGATCCTTCAGTTTGGTGCCGAGACTATTAAGGCGATCTTCAATTCGCAACCATGAACCAATCAATCCCCCGAGAATTAGCGCACCAAGTACAATCAAAAGTGGAGATCCGTCTGGGACCGATGATAGAAAATCTTCCTCAAAGAGTGAAGCGAGAGCAGAAGCCGCCCCAATAAGGGTGACTGCTCCCAGAACATCGGTGAGCAACTCTCTAGTCCGCAACTTAATTCGATTTCCGAAGAATCGCCCAAAGAAAGTTCCAATGAGAATGGCTAGGACATTGATTAAAGTTCCCACGCCAACAAACATGCGACTATCCTAGAGTAGAGTGCGGCAGTGACTTATTGGATGAACTTCTTTCGTCCTCATAAAACGGTTCCAAACACACCTTGGACTGGAATACATTCGTGGGACTTAGCTCCCATTCGAGTTGTCATTCTTTCGCTAGGTCTCTTTATATTCGGATTGGGTGACTCGCTCGTAATCCAGTCGACGCTCGGCAATGCTCCTTGGTCTGTGCTCGCACAGGGAATTTCGAACCAGCTAGAAATTTCAATTGGTACGGCAACTCTGCTCGTCAGCGCAATTGTACTCGCAATGTGGATTCCTTTAAGAGAGCGGCCTGGCTTTGGAACGATAATGAATATTTTGATCATTGCCGGAGCAATTGATGTCGGCATTTGGATATTTCCGTCACCCCATTCGTTTCCATTTCAAGTTATTTATGTCCTTTTGGGGATAGCAATGGTTGGCGCTGGCTCCGCCTTGTATATAACTTGCGGATTGGGTCCGGGACCGCGCGATGGTTGGATGACCGCGCTACATAAACGCACGGGAGTTCGGGTGGGCCGAGTTCGTCTTGGCATTGAACTCTCTGTTCTCTCTTTGGGGTGGTTTCTCGGTGGAACCTTTGGCCTGGGCACTGCGCTTTTTGCCCTTCTAATTGGCCACTCTGTAGCAATTTCGTTTGGTGTCGTTTCCCGACTTACCGCTCGGTAGGAATTAGGTTTAGGCCTTCCCTCAGCTCGTGGACTGCCTCCACGCGGTGTCGCAACCACCACCGTTAAAAAATTAGCGATCTCTCAACCATTTGCGTTGAGGTGAAAGGCAGAAGATGCTGGATACCTTCTTTAAAATATCAGAACGCGGATCCTCATTAGGACAGGAAATCCGTGGCGGCGTAGTTACCTTCTTCACGATGGCGTACATCGTCGCGCTTAACCCTTTAATAATCGGACTCGCACAGGATGCCGATGGAAAATATATAGGCGGCGGAGATGCACCAAATCTCGCACTCATCGCTGCTGCAACTGCGCTTGTCGCTGGTGTTCTATCGATCCTGATGGGCGTAGTGGCCAATTTCCCATTGGCGCTCGCAACCGGACTCGGATTGAACACATTCGTAGCAGTAGCTATCGCCTCACAGATGACGTGGAAAGATGCCATGGGACTTGTAGTCCTTGAAGGCATCATCATCACCATCTTGGTCTTAACGGGTTTCCGTACCGCTGTATTTCGCGCCGTACCTACCCAATTGAAAATTGCAATCTCTGTAGGTATTGGCCTTTTCATCGCTCTGATTGGACTTGTTGATGCCGGCTTCGTCCGTAGAACGGCTGCCGGCCCAGTACCGGTCACCCTCGGAGATGGTGGCGAGCTCGTAGGTTGGCCGATTGTCGTTTTCTCGTTTGGACTATTTCTAACTATCGGATTGATGGTAAGAAAAGTTAAGGCGGCGCTACTTCTTGGAATAGTGGTATCTACTGCCCTTGCAGTTGCAATAGAAAATGCTTTCAAAATTGGTCCAAACTTCGACGGTACAAATGTGAATCCAAAAGGTTGGGGATTAAATGTTCCTGCCGTACCTTCGGATATCGTGGCTACTCCAGACTTCAGCCTTCTGGGACAGTTCAATCTTTTTGGATCGTTCGAGAGAGTTCCACTAATAACGGCTCTCTTGTTGGTATTCACGCTTCTCTTGGCAGATTTCTTTGACACCATGGGAACAATGACTGCAATTGGTCAAGAGGCCGGCCTAAACGATAAGGACGGAACTCCTCCAAACGCCGAGCGAATTCTTCTTGTTGACTCGCTCGCAGCCGTTGCCGGTGGTGCTTCATCAGTATCGAGCAACACCTCCTATATCGAATCTGCTTCGGGCGTTGGCGAAGGAGCGCGAACCGGCCTTGCTTCAGTAGTAACCGGAGTTCTCTTCCTTCTTACAACATTTCTATCCCCGCTCGTTGCCGTGATTCCTTATGAAGCCGCGGTTCCAGCGCTAATCATCGTTGGTTTCTTGATGATGACTCAGATCAAATCTATTGATTGGGAAGATTATGGAATAGCGATTCCAGCATTCCTCACGATCATTCTCATGCCATTTACCTATAACATCTCCGTTGGTATTGGCGCCGGTTTTGTCTCTTACGTCGTAATCCGCGCAATCCAAGGTCGGACAAAGGATGTTCATCCTTTGCTTGCCCTTGTCGCCGGACTCTTCATGATCTACTTCCTAAGCGACCCCATCAATACTTGGATCGGCTAGCAGTAGCGCGATAAAAAGAATTGGGGCTCCCAAACGGAGCCCCAATTTTCATTACCAATCAATGGGCCTGTGGCCCAGCTCTTGCAATATTTGATTCACTTTTGAAAATGGTTTTGAACCCAGGAAACCCCTGTGTGCCGAAAGTGGGCTGGGATGAACTCCTTCGACGAGACGATTAGTCTGAAAAAGATGAGCCAATTCTCGGGCTGAATTTCCCCAAAGAATTGCGACCGCACCATGATCTGCGCAAACCTCAGCAACGGTTCTCGTTATTGGTTCCCATCCCATTTTCCCGTGAGAACCGCTATTCCCCGCCGACACTGTTAAAACACGATTCAAAAGCATTACGCCCTGATCTGCCCATCTTGTTAGGTCACCGTCTCCTGTGCTAGTTGAACCTATATCGGTGATGATTTCCTTTTGAATATTCATTAAAGATCCTGGGAGGCCAGAACTTCTTGGCGTAACCGAAAAGGCTAGGCCGCAGGCATCCTGAGCGTTTGGATATGGATCTTGGCCGATAAGAAGTACTTTTACTTCGCTAGGAGGAACTTCTAGCGCCCGGAAGACTAGCTTTCTGTCAGGAAGTATTCGATTTCCTGAATCCGCCAAGCCACGCAATTGATCGCCAATGGAATTGATTGCTTCTCGATGTGAATCTAGATACGGCTGCCAAGCTTCTGGAATGGTTTCAAAAAGCTTCATCTTTAACTACGCCTGCTGCGAGATAACTGAATAGCGATTTCCGTCGAAACGAAGCGCTACATTTACATTGAAAAGCGTATTGAGATTCTCCTCGGTTAGCACATCACTGATTTCTCCCGCGGCAAAGTCGATTCCCGACTTAAGCAACAAAACGTGAGTAGTGCCTCTCGGAATCTCCTCAATATGATGGGTGACAATCACAGAGGAAGGTGCGCCGGGTTCATCTAGAAAATTGGAAATTCGATTAAGAATATCCTCTCTACCGCCTAGATCCAGGCCAGCGGCGGGTTCATCTAGAAGCAAAATTTCGGGATTTGCCATTAAAGAGCGCGCGATTTGAACTCGCTTTCTTTCACCCTCGCTCAGCGTTCCAAAAGTTCGTTCTGCAAGCTCTCGCACTCCAAACACATCCAGAAGGGCCTTTGCTCGGGATTCATCCCAGAGATCGTATTCTTCAATCCACCGCCCGGTAATCGCATATGCTGCAGTCAAAACCAAATCAACGACTCTCTCATCTTGGGGCAGGTACTCTTGCAAAGCCGCCGAAGAGATGCCTATTCGTGGTCGAAGTTCAAAAACATCCACACGACCCATTTCTTCACCAAGTATCTCTACTCTGCCTCGACTCGGATGAATAAGGGCTGCTATCAATTGAAGGAAGGTCGTTTTACCTGCTCCGTTTGGGCCAATAACTACCCAACGTTCACCCTGATTTAGCGACCAGTTGATCGGGCCCAGAATGTTCTGACCGCCGCGAATTACTGAGACATTCTCAAGCTTTAGCAGGCCGCTCATGAGCGAGAAAGATACCTGCTAGCGATAAGTTATCGCGGATAAGCGCTTTATTGGGAGCGTCACCCTTATGATGCCGGGGTGTCTCAAGCTAGTAAATTGACCATGAATTCATTGATTTTAGCCACTGGCGTTAGTAATCCGCGTGCTGCCGAAGTTATCGAGGATGCAATCTCAGCTTTCGTACATCAGAAAATTGAGACTCAGCGCATCGATCTTGGTGGACGAACCATTGTTGCTACTTTGATTCGTCACGATCCAGCTCACTACGAGGCCATACTCAAGGATTTGCGCACTGCGGGCGACCAAGAAAATCTCGATATTGCAATGCTCGAAACCGAGGAAGCATCTTGAAATACCGGCTCGTCTTATCGGATGTGGACTCAACCCTCATAGATCAAGAGGTGATTGATTTACTTGGACGGATGGCAGGAAAAGAGAAGGAAATCTCTGAAATTACATCTCGTGCTATGGCTGGGGAGCTTGATTTTTGTGATGCGCTGCGAAGTCGAGTATCCCTTCTTGATGGATTACCCGCTTCAGTCCTTGAAGAAGTAACTGACTCAATTACTCTCTCACCTGGTGCGCTTGAGCTAAAAATGTTCTGCAGGACGAACGGAATTTTTTTTGGCGCAGTCAGTGGCGGTTTTATCCAAATCTTGAGGAATATGACGTTTTTCGAGGATCTTGACTATTTAGAGGCTAATTTCCTCGAGGTAATTGATAACCGATTAACTGGAAAGGTTTCCGGGCCCATCATTGATCGTAAAGCCAAGGCTGATCATCTTGAGCGATTCGCCGATTCACTAAATATCAGGCTTGAAGACACGATCGCAATCGGCGATGGAGCAAATGATCTATCCATGATTCAATCGGCAGGCCTTGGGGTTGCCTTCAGAGGAAAAGAAATCCTTCGCAATGCAGCAACACTCTCAATAGAAAAGAGCCTTAGTGAATTAATAGAGTTTCTCGAACGTTAGAGGCGACAAGAATGTATATCGGTGACGAGAATTCCTCGAGCGCCAACATCCCAAAGCTTGTCCATCACCGAATGAACATCGCTGCGTGGAACCATGGCACGCACTGCCACCCAGTTATCCTTAGCTAAGGGAGATATGGTCGGCGATTCGAGACCTGGCGTAATTTTGCATGCTGCCTCTAGTTTGCTCTTTTCAATATCGTAATCAACCAAGACATACTGTCGCGCAATTACGACACCTGAAACTCGTCTAATTAGAATTTCAGCTGGACCGTTTACGAAATTGGGTCGCGAAATTAGTAGCGCCTCACTTTTCAAGATCGGGTCTCCAAAAACGCTTAAGCCCGCCTGCTTCAAAGTGTTGCCCGTCGCAACCACATCAACGACTATGTCAGCGACCCCCAATTTAATAGCGCCTTCGACAGCGCCGTCTAACTCAACTATCTCAGCGGTAATTCCGGTCTTTGCTAAGTAATCTTTCACAAGACCTGGATAGGAGGTTGCGATTCGTTTGCCACTGATGCGTGATAAATCTATCTCACCACTTTCTATCGCAGCCGTCGATGCCGCCAATCGGAATTCACTCCGACCGAAATTCAACTCGAGCTTTTCATCGGCACCTTTGCCGCTATCTAGAAGTAGATCCCTACCAGTTACCCCCAAGTCAATTTTGCTCGACGCAACATATGTGGCTATATCTCTGGGGCGAAGGTAGAAGAACTCAACATCGTTAATGGAGTCATAAAACGAGAGCTCTTTAGAGTCGATTCGTAATCTATAGCCGGCCTCACGAAAGATTTCTGTCGCATCAGAGGCTAGGGCTCCTTTATTTGGCAGAGCAACAGATAGAGTCACCTACAACCTCCGATAAACATCTTCTAGGTCAATTTTCTTTTGAATCATCAGCACTTGAATCCAGTAAAGCAATTGAGAAATTTCTGTGGCTAGCTCATCGTTGCCCTGGGATTCAGCAGCCAGCATCACTTCACCGGCTTCTTCCAATATCTTCTTTGCTATCGCGTGGGTACCAGATGATACGGCAGCCAGAGTTGTTGAGTTAGGGACCTGCTCATTTACCTTCTCGACTAATTCAACCCACAAATCATCGAAACTTTTCAAAATCGGCTCCGATCGTTTAGATTGTCATTGAACTTCAAAGGCTCAGTTTACTTTACCGAGTTAGCTACGCGTCGAAGATTTTCTACTACCTGCGCAGGATCATCAGACTTAAAAACCGCTGAACCGGCAACAAATGCATCAGCGCCAGCTTTTCGGGCAATCTCGATAGTTTCTAGATTAATCCCGCCATCTACCTGAAGCCAAACATCCCCCAGCCCGTTCTGATTCAACCAGAGTCGGGCTTTTTCAACTTTGGGCATCATGTCGACCATAAATTTCTGCCCTCCAAAACCTGGTTCAACGGTCATAACAAGGATCATGTCCAAAAAAGGTAAGAGCTCTAAAACAGCTTCGACTGGAGTGCCCGGCTTAATAGCAATTGCTGCTCGTTTGCCTTTTGAACGCAAATCCTTCAAAACTTTAATGGGATCAGCGCACGCCTCATAATGCACAGTAATACTTACCGCCTCAGTATCGGCGTAGGGCAAGGCATTCTTGTCAGCGTCTGCGATCATGAGATGAACGTCTACTGGTATTACGGAATCTCGAATTATTTCACGTGATTTATCAAGATCGAAAGTAAAATTTGGAACGAATACATTATCCATCACATCTAGATGCAAGAGATCACTAAATTCCGCGATTCGCCCGATTTCTCTCGGCAATTCATCGAAATTTGCATTGAGAATACTTGGACAAATTCGAATCACAACACAATCCTACTCTTCAATCATTTGTAAAAGTGAAAGAAACATACAATCGGTTCCATCTTTATAAGTCCAGAGTTGGAGGTCTCCATCTTTATCCGCTCTGTCTCCAACAGATACACGTTTGAAGTTCTTATGCGTTCTCAGGAAATCGCTAATCTGTAACTTGGTTTCAGCAAGATGTGGGCTACATGTCGCATAACCGATAATGCCCTTTGAGTTCAGATGCAAGGCCGCTTCATTTAGGAGCTCACGCTGAAGTTGAATCAAAGTTCTCACGCTTTTTGGATCTCGACGCCACCGAACCTCAGGCCTTCGTCGAAGCGCACCTAGACCAGTGCATGGTGCATCGATCAAGATTCGGTCAAAATTACCGAGCGTCTCTGGGAAATCTCGACCATCGAAAGATTCAATCTTTGAGCTGCGTATAACCTGAGTTAATAATTCTTTTCGTGCCGAAGCCGGTTCGTTAACTACCAATTCATCTCCGGAGAGCAATGACTCTAGATAAGCGGCTTTGCCGCCCGGACCAGCACATAGGTCCAACCAACGCAATTTCGCAGTAGCCGTCTCTTTTGTACTATGAAAAATCTCCACGATTAATTGCGAACCGAGATCTTGAACGCCAGCTCTTCGCTCTCGTATAGCGGGGATATCACCCGGGTTACCTTTAAAGCTAAAGGCATTCATGGACTCTGGAATCAATTCTCCACCAGCCGCTATTAGCTCTTGGTGGGTAGAGCGCCCAGGCCAAGCCGCAAGTGTAGGCAGGGCAATTTCATTATCAGCAATAAGTTGCGCCTCGACCTTTGCATCTTCCTTGAGTGCATCTCGAAAGGCATTGATTATCCAATTCGGATGTGAATATTTCTCCTGCCATTGTGAAGGATGAAATTCTAAGTTTTCCGATATCCGTCTCATGATGGCATTCACAAAACTCGCAGCACTTTTTCCAGCCACAGCCTTGGCTAAGTCAACAATTTCATTGACTGCCGCATGCGGCGGCGTCTTTAAGATTAGCAACTGGTAAGCGCCTAACCGTAACGCCGTCAGGGTTTTGAGATCAACCTGATCCAATCCCCTATCAAGATGACGCTTAATAGCCGCGTCTAAGAAACCCTTCATACGCAACGTGCCATAAACAAGATTGGTCACTAAGGCTTTATCCCTTTGCTCAAAATTCGAATTTGTAAGTGCCCTTGGAACAATCAAATTACTGTAGAGCTCAAGAGTTTCAACTTCAAATAGCAACTCCCAAGCAAGCTGGCGAGGAGTCGTTGAGCGAAAAGAATTCTTACTCAAATTTTTCGCCATCTTTAATGCGCGCGCCACGAACCCAATCTGCGCTAGTTGAAACTTTTTTACCAGATTCTTGGAGTTTTTTTATCTCTAGAAAGCCGCCACTTGAGGCAATCTTCAATGGCTCTACGGAGAGGACGGTACCTGGTGAGTCATTCTTGGAGTCGTGATCCTGGACACTTGCTTCAAGGATCTTGATGCGATTTCCACGAAATTGGCACCAAGCTCCAGGAGTCGGTGAAAAGGCCCTGATCTGATTTAAAATATGATACGGACTTTGATGAAAATTAATCCTTAGCTCCTCGGGATTGATTTTCGGAGCAAGCGAAAAATTACTCTCTTGTTTAGTTGGCGAAATTCCCTTTTCAATCATTGCTAAAGCCTTGACTACCGAATTTGCTCCTATCGACGCCAATTTCGTAAGGGCTGCACCCGAATCCAAATTCGCTATGGAACAAGGCGTTCGAACATAGATCGGTCCCGTATCCATGCCCTCATCTAATGCAAAAACGGTAACACCGGAATCATCATCTCCCGCAAGAATCGCTCGTTGAACCGGGGCTGCACCTCTATATCGCGGCAGTAGCGAGAAATGTAGATTGATCCAACCAAAAGAGGGGATTTGCAACGAGTCAAGTTTCACCAGCATTCCGAAGGAAATCGCAATCACCAATTCGGGTGCCAGCTTGTAAAGTACTTCTTCTAAGTCGCCTTGATTCGATACCTTAAATATTGGGAATTTGTCAGCAACAGCACTGACAATCTCTTGCGGCCTCTCCTTCTTGCCTCTTCCTGCCGGCCGATCGGCTTTTGTGATTAAGCCCAAAATTTCATGTTTCGCCTTAAGAATCTCCTCGATAGTGGGAAGAGCTAATTCTGAGGTCGAGGCAACAACGACCTTCAATCTAGATTCCCTTACCGAACGTCTGATGTGGTGAAATCTTGATCTCAGGAGCATTTCCCGCCGATTCAGCAGATAAGAACCAATCAGAATTTCTAATATCTTTCATGGCTTGCTTGCGTAGATCCTGCGGCAGGCGATCAATAAAGAGGACTCCGTTTAGGTGGTCAGTTTCGTGTTGCAACGCCCGGGCTAAAAATGCTGACCCCTCTATAACTATTGGTTCGCCAAACATATTAAAGCCCTTTGCAACTGCTCGCATCGCTCTTGGTGTTTCATATCGCAACTCTGGGAATGATAAACATCCTTCTTCCCCGTCCTGCATTTCTTCACTTAAATCCAGCGATGGGTTTACTAAGTGGCCGATATCTTCATCTACATCCCAGACGAATACTCGAAGAGGTACTCCTATCTGCGGCGCAGCGAGCCCCGCACCAGGAGCATCAATCATCGTATCGATTAGATCCTTGACCAAGCTACGCAACTCCTTATCAAAGTCAACAACAGGCGCGGCCGGAGTAGTCAAGACGGGATCGCCAAAGAATCTAATCGGTTGAATAGACATCTTCGAATTCTACTCGCAAAGCGCCATATCAAATCTCAAAAGGGTCGATACGCATGGAGATCAGATCCATACCTTTTGCAGCACGATACCTGGCAAGAGCTGAAATCGTATCTACAACTTCCTGAGACTGCTCTACGGGAACTCTGATGAGAATTTCGGATGAATTAACCATTCTCGACACTTCAGTTGAAGGGAATTCCTCTTTCAATTTTTGCTGGAAAGATACTAGATTCGCTCCGGAGAGTCTCAAAAATCGATACCAAGGAGGAAGTTTTGCATTCCGCCGCTCTTCCAATATGGCGTTTGAAAGTCTTGCTGCTCCACGCGTATTAAATGATTGAACGATTCGATGTTGATTAGGTAGTGATAGGTATACCGGTGCCGCCTCAAGTCCACGAGCCACTAAAGAAAACCATTGATTGAGCAATCTTTCTTCGGCACGCAGGCTCGGATAATTAAGCTGAACCTCTCCATCCAAAAAGACAAGACCAGCGAAGTAGCCATTGGAGGGTTCCATCCCCGGGGTCGCCACTACGATGCCTCGCTCTGGGAGATCGGTTAGCGGCTTAGTACTAGTGGATAGAAAAATTGGTACTGCAGGAAAGGCTTTTCCTAACTCCTCTTCAATCCTGACCGCACCGCGATTAATGAATAATTTTTCAGTGCTGAAGCAGTGATCGCAGCGCCACTCCGAGAGAGAATTAGAACAAGCGCTACAGAAAAAATCCCCATCGCGTTTCATTTTCAGCGGGAAGCCACAATCGCAGATTGGACGATTTCGGCATCTTTTGCAGATAAAGAATGACGAATAATCCTTACTCGCTGTCTGCACTAGAACGACCCCATCTTCAAGGCCTTCTCGGATCGTTCGGTGATAAGTTTCGGGTTCGGATGCGATCCGACCGCGTTTTAGGGGGTTAGTCCAAGCGCTTCGTCTCAGTTTTATAAATCCTAACTCGACCAATCTAGATAATTCAGGTGTCGGAAATCCTGAGATAAAGGTTATGTTCAAGTTCATGACCTGCGCTCTGAGGAGGGCTATATCCCGTACGTTCCAATATGGGAACTTCTCGCTCCAGTAATGCTCAGATCCTTCGTGAAAAACAACTATGTCACCGAGGTTTGGGACTTGCCAGAAAATTGCAGAGCGTGCACCAATGACTATCGCTGACTTAGGAAAGGTATCTGGAAAGCGGGCTCTCCCGAACGCTTTAACAACTTGATTCGGGAAAACTTCAGCTATTTGCTCATGAAGCGATTCGGCCTCTCGCTCCGTTGGCACGATGCATAATGTTGAGCCCGATGCGTTTGCCTGCTCCTCCATCAATTCATGGATACTATCTCTAGTTAGATAGCGGAATGCGACTTTACTTTTGCCCCTAATTCCCAATCCCAAATCAACCTCGGAAGAATTTATTCTCTTTCTTATAGGCACAAAGCTCAAAACTTTAATGACAGGTGCACCGTATCTTCTTGCAACCAGTTGAGCTAAGCTCAGAGCGTCTTGAGAGTAAGCATTTTGAGAAATACATTTAAGGATGGGCTTTCTTCGAACTTCATCGGCTATACCAACAGCAACTATTACTCCTTCGCGCTCACCATTTTGAAACGGAACCAAAACCCGCGAACCTATTCCTACTTCTTCAATTAGATCCTCTGGGATGCCGTATGAAAATGGCTGATCGAGGTGGGAAAGATCATGATCAATTAGAACCTCAGCAGATTTTGAGTAGTTTCCAGAGCGGATAACCGTTTTGGCTCGTTCCCGCTTGAGCTTCAGCGGTTTAGCCGACATATATCTAGCCCTTAACGGCTTTGGCCAATGCGGGCGCTTTGTCGACGTTCTCCCAGGTGAAATCTTTAAGTTCCCGTCCAAAATGACCATATGCACTTGTTTGCCGGTAAATCGGTCGCAGTAAATCCAAATCACGAATGATTGCCGCAGGCCTTAGATCAAAAACAGATAAAACTGCATCTGAAATCTGGGAAACTGGTACAGATTCAGTGCCGAAAGTCTCCACGAATAGCCCAACTGGATGAGCTTTTCCGATTGCATAGGCAACTTGAACTTCACATCTCTCGGCTAATTCGGCAGCAACAACGTTCTTCGCTACCCAGCGCATCGCATAGGCAGCTGAGCGGTCAACCTTTGATGGATCTTTTCCACTGAATGCACCACCACCATGACGAGCCATACCGCCGTAGGTATCTACAATGATTTTTCGTCCGGTCAAACCGGCATCACCCATCGGTCCACCGATAACAAATCGACCAGTTGGGTTTACTAAGGTTCTCATCGAATCGAATGGAATATCAAATGAAGAGAGAACCGGCTTAATTACTGAGTTGATTACCTCCGGGGTCATCTTCTTCTCAATATCAACTTCTGGGGCGTGTTGGGAGGAAATAACTACGGTATCAACACTAAGAGCCTTATTTCCATCGTATTCAATCGTTACTTGAGTTTTGCCATCGGGGCGGAGATATCCTAGAAGTCCACTCTTGCGCACCTCAGTTAACTTCTCAGCCAATCTATGCGCCATCGCAATTGGTAGTGGCATCAATTCTTGAGTATCCCTTACCGCATAACCAAACATAAGTCCTTGATCGCCTGCACCTTGGAGATCTAGCGGATCCACGGACTGAGAAAGTCGTTCTTCTACGGCGTGGTCAACCCCCGCAGCGATATCGCTACTCTGTGAACCAAGTGAAACCGAGACTCCACAACTATTTCCATCGAAACCTTTGTCGGAACTGTCGTACCCAATCTCTAAAACGGTCTCCCGGACTAGCGACATAACATCTGCATAGCCATTTGTTGTGACCTCGCCGGCAACGTGAACTTGACCAGTTGTGATTAGTGTTTCGCAGGCCACTCGACTTTTAGGATCCTGCGAGAGCAAGGAATCGAGTACGGAATCTGAAATCGCGTCCGCGATTTTATCTGGATGTCCCTCAGTTACGCTTTCTGAGGTGAAGAGTCGTTTAGCCATTACTTCCTCCCAGTTCACGGGCAACTTCTGAAACTATCTTTCTCCCGACCTCATATTTGTCGGTGCCAGCAAATTGCCATTCTTCGCCCCTCTTCGAAAGAAGCGTCCCCGAGGTCTTTTCTTCTCCGAATACCCGACCCTGACTAACATCTGTAACATAAAGTAAATCAACGCCCTTGGCATGTAACTTCTTCAATCCCTTATCGCGAATGGACTTCCCCGTCTCGGCAGCAAATCCAACGAAGACTTGGTTTCCACGTTTTAATTCGCTAAGACCGGCCAAAATATCGGGATTTTTCTCCAGAGTTATAGACGCCAACTCTGATTTAGTTATCTTCTCATCTGCTGGCCGACTCGGACGCGCATCGGCCACCGCGGCAGCCATTACCAAGACATCTGCAGAATCAATTTCAGACCTAACGGCATCGTTCATTTCAATAGCAGTGGTGACATTTATCCGATTCACACCCTCGAGCTCATAATCTTCAGTGATCCCACTAATAACAGTAACTTCTGCACCAGCCCGAAGCGCTTCATAAGCAATGGCAAGGCCTTGGCGGCCACTGGACTTATTACCAATGAAACGAACTGGATCGATAGCTTCAGCTGTTCCCCCGGCCGTTATCAAAACTCGCTTGCCCAAAAGGGGCGAGTCAAGTTTGGTGATCCCAGAGACTGCATCAAGAATTTGAGCTGTCTCAGGGAGCCTTCCAATGCCTGAATCTTTACCGGTCAGCCGTCCAGTATCTGGTTCGAGAATAACTATTCCTCGCGCTGAGAGCGTTTTGAGATTAGCTTGAGTAGCCAAATTTTGATACATGCCCGGGTGCATGGAAGGAACAAGCAAGATTGGTGCGCTTGTGGCCAGTACGGTTGTGGTCAATAGATCATCAGCTCGTCCAGAGGCTAACCGAGCGATTAAATCTGCTGTGGCTGGCGCAATAACGACTAAGTCTGCCGATTCGGCAAGGGCAACATGGGATACCTCTTGGGTGCCCTCCCAAACTTCAGTTCTAACCTGCCTTCCAGACAACGCTTCCCATGTAGCCTTTCCAACAAAATTTAAACTTGAGCTGGTCGGAACGACGGTTACGCCATAACCGTGATCTTGCAACCTTCGCAGAAGATCACAGGCTTTGTAGGCGGCAATGCCCGCACCGACGCCGAGCACAACTTCGCGACCACGTGGGAAAGTGATCACTTACTTCTCCGCTTGTGGCTCTAGATTCTCGATCGTAAGAAGATTCTCGTTAATTTCGCGAAGTGCGATAGAAAGTGGCTTTTCGTGAACATGGGTTTCTACTAAAGGCCCTACGTACTCCAGCAAACCTTCACCCAACTGTGAGTAGTAAGCGTTAATTTGGCGAGCACGCTTTGCGGCGTAAAGAACCAAGCTGTACTTGGAACCGCTCTTATCTAGTAGATCATCGATTGGTGGATTTGTGATTCCATCTAGATTTGGCACTATGACTCCTCGCCGGCTGATTAATCTGAATCTCTCTTACGAGCCGCTAAGGATACCAGCGCCGCAACGACCTCATCGACTTGGTGATTGACAACAATATGGTCAAACTCATCGGCCGCCGCCAGTTCCTCCCTGGCTAGCTCTAACCGGGCTTGAATCCGCTCCTCAGAATCGGTCCTTCGACCCCTGATTCGCTCTTCGAGATCTTCAAAAGATGGTGGCTTTAGGAAGATTAATCGCGCATCGGGGCGAGCCCGTCTAACTTGCCGAGCACCTTCTATTTCTATCTCCAGTAAGACATTCATACCGGCATCGAGCGCCTCTACTACCGGGGCAAGAGGTGTTCCATATCGATGTCCCGCAAATTCTGCCCATTCGAGGAACTCCATATTCTCGACCATCTTTTGAAAAGTGGCGTCGTCGACAAAATGATAAGACTCGCCATCAATCTCACCGATTCGGGGAGCCCGCGTAGTTGCAGAAACTGAAACATAAAACTCGGGAAATTTTTTAAGTTCTTTGACGATTGTGCTCTTTCCTACGCCTCCCGGACCTGAGAGAACAAGCAATTCACCGCGCATTTAGCGACCTCTCAATTCAATTAACAATTTTTCGCGTTGAGCACTGCCCAGGCCTTGAATTCGTCTTGTATGTGAGATTCCAACTCGATCTAAAGTCGCTAGCGCCCTAGTGGTACCAAAACCCGGAAGGGCTTCAATCAATTCCTTCACTCGCATTTTTTGAATAGCCACATCAGTACTATCAAGTGCATCCCGCCACTTACGTCTACCCGATTTCACTTCTTTTTTAAACGTAGCTCTGCGCCTTCGATTCTCCACGGCCTTCTCGAGAGCGGCTCTCCGCTCATCTCTAGAAAGAGCAGGCGGGTTTTGCATGGGCTAATTAAAGCCATCTAATGCAAAGATTCAAAAATGGTGCGCGCCGCATCCCCAGGATTTGCAGCGCCGGTAATTGGTCGACCGATTACTAATAAGTCAGCACCTGCCGTGATCGCTTCGGTCGGAGTCATCACACGTTTCTGATCGTCGTTTGTAGGAGCTGTTCTTATTCCGGGGGTTATCAACGTGATTCCCGCGGACAGAGTCTTACGAAGTGTTGCGACCTCGTGTGGTGATGCCACTATGGCGCGCGATCCTGCGGCGACAGCAGTTGAAGCCCAACTCGATACAAGTCCCGCAACATCATTCGGTAACGTCAAGATCTCAAGGGCCTTTTGGTCAATTGAAGTAAGGAGCGTTACCGCCGTGATTCGAGTACCAGGCAGAGCCTCGACAGCGGCTTTGATCATTTCTGGGCCACCAGAAGCATGAACTGTTAGGAATTCAATACCGATTTCGGCTAGATTCGAACTGGACTTTCCAACTGTATTTGGAATGTCGTGCATTTTTAGATCCAAAAAGATTTTAATCTCGGGAAATGTTCTGCGGATTGCGAGAACTCCTGTTGGGCCATTCGCTGTGAAAAACTCCAAGCCAAGTTTGTATACCCCAACAAATTCACTCGTGGCATCAATTAATGACTCGCAGTGATCTACTTTCGCAGAATCTAAAGCCAGGACTATGGGCGACTTATACATGCGCTGCTCCAACTGCATCTTTCAATGTTTTGAAGCCTTTAGCTTTGAGGAGGGCTAGGAGTTCCTCTTTAATTTTGGTTACCGCAGTTGGGTTGCCGAAGGTTGCCGTACCAACCGATATTCCTGATGCGCCAGCGAATATCATCTCTAACGCATCCTTACCACTTGCAACGCCCCCCATTCCAAGTATTGGTGTATTCGGCAGTGCAGAATGAACTTGATAAATAGCGCGAACTGCAATCGGGCGGATAGCTGGCCCCGATAATCCTCCAGTGATTCCGGCCAACTTTGGGCGGATAGCATCGATATCAATCACCATACCCAAAACAGTATTAATTAGCGCTAGACCATCAGCGCCTGCAGCAACCACTTCTCGAGCAATCGAAACGATATCAGTTACATCAGGTGATAACTTCGCGATGATTGGATAATCGCCACCAATGTTTCTTCGAACTGCTTCAAGAACAGCTCTAGATGCGACTGGATCGCAAGCGAATACCAAGCCACGATTTTCAACATTTGGGCAGGAAATATTGACTTCGATCCCATAAAGAGAATTAACACCTCGGAGCTTACGCGCTAGCGTCGCATACTCTTCAACAGTTTCTCCCGATATAGAAACAACGACTCGAGCGCCCTTACTTTGAAGCCACGGGATATCCACGGCGAGAAAGTCATCAATCCCTGGGCCTTGTAGACCTATCGAATTGAGCATGCCGGAGGGCGTTTCCGCCATACGTGGGGTAGCTCGTCCGCTTCTAGGACGCACCGAAATTGATTTCGTTACTACAGCGCCCAATTCATTCAAATCAAAGAACTGTGAAAGTTCCTTTCCCGATCCCGCACAACCACTAGCAGTAAATACTGGTGCCGGAAAGTATCTATTTCCAAATTTAGTTCTGAAATCAAAGGCTTGAAACTCGCTCATTGATTAAAACCTAGCGTTCCCTGTGGGATGGATCTTGAATTTCCCCAAATTACTTTACTTCCGTCAACTACCGGACCTTCGATACATGTGCGTTGCATTCTTATTACACCAGCGTCATCGCGGAGCGGAATCACACAAGTCATACAGACTCCTATTCCACATGCCATGGACTCTTCAACGGCACACTGATGCATAATCCCTGCACCCTGAGCTATCGCATCGACAGCCTCTAACATAGCCATCGGACCGCAGGAGTAAATGATGTCCACGGAATTCTTTTGAATTAAACCTGGCATGACATCTGTGACTCGACCTGTTATTCCAGCGCTTCCATCTTCGGTAGTCAAAGTCATGGTATTCACTGAGCGTTTTCCTTCCAAAGGTGCGTAGATCTTGTTTGCTGTCGACGCCCCTAAAACTATGTCGACGCGACAGCCTCGTTGCTTCAGCACTTCAGCCAGGCCAAATAACGGCGCTGACCCATATCCTCCACCTACCAAAAGTGCATTCACCTGATCGGTTGGAATGCCGAACGCGGTGCCCAGCGGTCCAACCATGTCGACGCGTTCGTGAATAGCGCGTTCACTAAGCCATTTACTTCCAGAACCATGCGCCGCAACCACTAATTCAATCGTTCCACCATAATTGCCACGATCGCTAGCTCGGTAAATTGCAAACGCTCTGCGAAGCACCATTGCTGAATTGGGGCCTCCGACAGAAATCGCGACGAAATTTCCTGGTTTTGCTGACAGCGCCATTTCTCCCACTGAAAAAACCATGTGGTGATATGAGCCAACCTTCTTATTCGAAAGCACTTCAACGCTTTTCTGGACCGCTCGGGGATTGATTTTCATCAAGCTGTCCAATCCTGAAGGGATTTAGTAGATACTCCCCCTTTTTGGAGAGCTCGGATGCCTGACACCGCTGCCTTAAAACCTGGAATCGTAGTAATGCATGGAACTCCTCGAGCAATCGCGGCGCTTCGAATGAACCATCCATCCTTCTTTGAGTCACGACCGAATGGAGTGTTAATAACTAGATGGATTTCGCCATTCTCAATTAGATCAACCACAGATTGGTCACTTCTCTCGTTCTTCTCCGAGTGCTTAGCAACTACCTGGGTCTTAATCCCTTCATTTGCAAGTGCGGCACTAGTGCCAGCCGTTGCACATAATTCAAATCCAAGTTCATCAAGTGCGCGGGCCGAATCAATTGCAGAGAACTTATCTTTATCTGCTATCGAAACAAAGACCTTACCTTTTATTGGTAATGGGCCAAAGGCCGCAATCTGCGATTTAGCAAATGCGCTGCCAAAATCAGCCGCAATCCCCATTACCTCTCCGGTAGATTTCATTTCCGGGCCTAGAGTCGAATCCACATTCTTTCCATCGATCCGGCGAAACCGATTCCACGGCAGGACAGCTTCTTTCACCGCAATCCCCTTACTGACACCTATCTTCGTTTTGGGGATGACTCCCGATGCTCTCAACTCCTTTATTGTTCTGCCCGATGCAATAAGGGCAGCCGCTTTTGCTACTGGGACGCCGGTAGCTTTACTTACATAAGGAACTGTTCTAGATGCCCGAGGATTTGCTTCGATTACGAAAAGTTCACTTGAACTTATCGCATACTGAACATTTATTAGACCGATTACGCCTATTTCGCGCGCCAACTTTTCAGTCGTATTCAAGATCTCGTCAATCATTTCCGGTGAAATGGATTGGGGTGGAGTTACGCAAGCCGAGTCCCCTGAATGGACCCCAGCTTCTTCTATATGCTCCATGATGCCAGCAAGATAGATGTCCGTTGAGTCGTAGAGCGCATCTACATCGATTTCTATCGCATTATCCAAGAAGGAATCGATCAAGACTGGATGCTCAGGATTAATCTCAGTAGCTTTTTTAATAAAACTGCGTAACGAATCCTCATCGTAGACAATCTCCATTCCGCGACCACCCAGAACAAAAGATGGGCGAACAAGAACTGGGTAACCGATTTCACTGGCAACGCCTTGTGCATCTTCGAAGGAAAAGGCGGTTCCAAAGGCGGGCGCCTTGAGTCCGGTTTCAGTGAGAATCTTGCCGAAGGCGCCCCGATCCTCTGCCTTATGTATCGCATCAACCGATGTACCTAAAATCGGAACGCCTTCTTGCGCCAACTTCTTTGCCAGGCCGAGTGGAGTCTGTCCGCCCAGTTGAGTTATGACCCCAATAACCGGACCTGCAGCAAGTTCAGCATGATAAACCTCGAGCACATCTTCCAGAGTTAGTGGTTCAAAATAAAGTCGATCTGAAGTATCGTAATCAGTTGACACTGTCTCCGGATTGCAATTGATCATAATTGTTTCATATCCCGCCTGACTCAAAGCAAAACATGCGTGCACGCAGGAATAATCAAATTCGATTCCTTGCCCGATCCGATTAGGTCCACTACCCAAGATAATGATTGCTGGCTTTGTTCTCGGCTTTACCTCAGTAGTGAGATCGTAAGTTGAATAGTGATAAGGGGTAAATGCTTCGAATTCTCCAGCGCAAGTATCTACTGTCTTGTAAACCGGCCTAATCGAATTTCGCCATCTAATGGTTCTGACATCCTCTTCCTTCATGCCACGAAGAGCGGCAATCTGACTATCAGAGAATCCCAAACGTTTCGCACTTTTTAGCAGATGGCTAGTCAATTCGGCCGACTCTTTTAATCGGCTAGCTTCTTGATTGATGAGATGAATCTGCGACAAGAACCAAGGATCTATCCCCGTAGCTTTATTCACCGCCTCTATTGATAGGCCTAAAGCTAAGCCTTGTTGTACCTCTTTTAACCTAAATTCAGTTGGAATCTGCATACTTGCAAGCAGAGCTTCAACCGAACGAGAGATTTCCCAAGAGAATTCTGAGCCCTTTTTCTCCAAGGATCGAAGCGCTTTTTGGAGCGCTTCCGGAAACGACCTACCCATGGCCATCGCCTCCCCAACGCTCTTCATAGTTGTAGTCAATCGTGGATCAGCCTCTGGAAACTTTTCAAAGGCGAATCGTGGAATTTTGACAACGATGTAATCGAGCGTTGGTTCAAACGAAGCTGGAGTCTTTTTTGTTATGTCGTTAGGAATTTCATCCAATGAATAACCAATCGCCAGTTTGGTCGCAATTTTCGCAATGGGAAAACCGGTCGCTTTTGATGCTAAAGCGCTGCTCCGAGAGACTCGCGGATTCATTTCAATTACTACGACTCGACCATTTTCAGGATTCACTGCGAATTGAATGTTGCATCCGCCGGTGGCTACACCCACCTCTCTGATAATTGAGATCGCTAAATCTCTCAATCTCTGGAACTCGACGTCAGTGAGGGTCAATGCGGGTGCTACTGTGATCGAGTCACCAGTGTGTACTCCCATTGGGTCGACATTTTCGATACTGCAGACAATAACGACATTATCTTTGTGGTCCCTCATTACCTCTAGTTCATACTCTTTCCAGCCGATGATGGACTCTTCCAACAGGACCTCAGTGACTGGACTGTATTGCAGTCCTGCTCCTGCGATCAGGCGAAGTTCACTCTCGTTGAAAGCAATTCCACTTCCCAACCCACCCATTGTGAAAGATGGCCTCACAACAACCGGATAATTCAATTTCGATGCGGCCGCTAGACAGTCCTCGATCGTGTGACAGATGACCGAACGTGCAGATTCGCCACCTACTTTTTCAACAATACTTCTAAACTCTTCACGATTCTCGCCCCGTTTTATGGCGGGAATATCCGCTCCGATCAATCGAACGGAATACTTCGCCAAAATTCCCAATTCATCTAATTTCATCGCAGCGTTTAAAGCCGTTTGTCCCCCGAGCGTTGCAAGAATTGCATCCGGTCGTTCTCTCGCAATGATTGATTCTAGGTAATCTGGGGTAATTGGCTCTACATAGGTAGCGTCAGCGAACTCGGGATCTGTCATGATCGTCGCGGGATTACTATTCACCAAAATCACTCGAACGCCTTCTTCTTTCAAAACCCGGCAAGCTTGAGTTCCCGAATAGTCGAACTCACATGCCTGGCCAATCACAATCGGCCCGCTTCCGATAACTAATACGCTACGAATTGAATTATCTTTTGGCATACACGCCTAACATCTCAACAAATTCGTCGAAAAGATAATTTGCATCATGAGGACCGCCAGCCGCCTCGGGATGATACTGGACCGAAAATGCGGGACTATTGAACAATTTCAAACCTTCGACAACTCCATCATTTAGGGAAATATGCGTCACCGTTCCTGGACCATAAACCGTTGAAAATTCACTTTCTGTTGGAGCCTCCACCGCAAAACCATGATTATGAGCTGTAATTTCGACCCGATCTTTTATTCGATTCAATACCGGCTGATTGATGCCTCTATGCCCAAAACGCAATTTATAAGTATCGAAGCCGAGCGCGCGACCTAGAATTTGATGCCCGAAACAGATTCCAAAAAGTGGAATTTCCTCATCAAGAATTCCCCTGACCGTAGCAACTACTTCATTCATGGCTGAAGGATCTCCTGGCCCGTTGGAGAGAAATACACCGTCATACTTACCGTTCTTAATCTCATCAAAGCTAGTTGTAACTGGCAACAAGTCTGTCTCAACTCCCCGAAGCGCGAAGTTCCTCGGCGTTGCCGCCTTGATTCCAAGATCTAAAGCTGCGATCCTGAATTTACGTTCACCTAGAGCCGGTATTCGCTCTTTCATAGGAATGGATACTGAATCTGCAAGATAGGAACCGACCATCTGAGCGGTATTTCTAACTTTTACTACCATTTCTTCTCGCGAGAGATTTGCATCGGTAAAGATACCTACTCGCATGGCGCCACGCTCTCGGATGTGAAGAGTTATTGCTCTTGTGTCGACTCCTGATAATCCGATTACTCCATATTGCTTCATTTCAGCTTCCAGAGTGTTGGTAGACCGCCAATTCGAAACCATCGGAGAGGGATCTCGCACCACGAAACCACTCACCCAGATTCTCCGTGATTCCTCATCTTCTCGGTTCATTCCAGTATTACCAATATGAGGAGCAGTCATGACAACTACTTGATTGAAATATGAAGGATCGGTGAGGGTTTCTTGATAGCCCGTCATGCCTGTTGTGAAAACAATTTCGCCGAAGGTCTCGCCTGTTACACCCCAAGCATCACCTTCAAATACCGTGCCATCATCAAGTACTAGGTATCCAGATGCCCTCGCCCCACTCATGCCGAAAACACCTCCTTACCCCGCAAGAAAGTTCGCATTACCTTTACCGGAAGTTCCATGCCCAGATAGGGTGAATTCTTACTCTTAGAACGGATTGCAGAAGCTTCGACTCGCCATTTCGATCGCAGGTCCACGAGTGTGAAATTCGCTTCACTCCCAATATCAAGTGATCCATGCTCAGAATAGCCCGCAATCTCAGCGGGGGCGGTGGACATTCGTTTTATCAAATCCGCAAATGTAATCAAAGAAGTTTCAACGAGGGCTTTATATGTAACTGATAGAGCTGTCTCCAGGCCGATCATTCCGAATGCCGCGGCCGCCCACTCGCATTCTTTATCCTCCATCGGATGCGGGGCATGATCTGTTGCAATTACATCAATAGTGCCATCTGCTACTCCTTCACGAAGAGCATGGACATCCCGATCAGTTCTTAACGGAGGATTGACTTTAAAGATCGGATCGTATGACCGGGCTAGTTCGTCGGTTAGGAGAAGATGATGTGGAGTTACTTCTGCAGTCACCCGAATCCCTCGTTGCTTTGCCCAGCGAATCAACTCGACTCCACCTGCTGTAGTGAGATGACAGATATGCAATCTACTTCCCACATGTTCATTTAGAAGCAGATCTCTAGCAATAATTGATTCTTCCGCGGCAGCGGGCCAACCTTTCAACCCAAGAATCGCTGAGACTTCTCCTTCATTCATTTGGGATCCTTGAGTCAATCTCGGATCTTGTGCATGCTGGGCGATGATGCCATCGAAGGCCTTCACATACTCAAGCGCTCGACGCATCACTAATGAGTCCCAGACACAATTTCCATCGTCACTGAAGATTCTCACTTCTGCTTCGGACGAGTGCATTGCACCCATTTCCGAAAGGGCAATTCCCTGTTGTCCGACGGTAACCGCACCGATTGGAAAAACATCGCAGAATCCATGGGCTTTACCTAAGCGATATACCTGTTCCACGACTCCCGCTGTATCGGCTACCGGATTGGTGTTGGGCATCGCTGAGATTGCTGTGTAACCACCGGATGCCGCTGCGTAAGAACCAGAAAATACGGTTTCCGCATCTTCTTTTCCAGGTTCTCTCAAGTGCGTATGTAAATCCACCAAACCGGGTATCACGGTTAAACCTTGACCATCAATTATTTCCTGATTCGCTGTTGGAGAATCCTCACTTGAAAATCGTCCATCTTTAATCGCCAATTCCATGCTTTTCCCTGTGACGTCGACCAAGTTAATTATTCGCATTTCATTCGCCCCCTAGTAAGAGGTATAACGTAGCCATTCTGATCGCAACACCATTTCTAACTTGATCCACTATGACCGCTTTATCACTATCAGCAGAATCTGCTGATATTTCTAATCCTCGATTCATAGGGCCCGGATGCATAACTATGCATTCTGCTGATAGCTGATTAAGCCTCGATAAATTCAGACCAAAATTCCGAGAATACTCACGTTCATTCGGGAAAAAAGCATCATCCATCCGCTCGCGCTGCACCCTAAGCATCATTACCGCATCAAAATTCGATAGGTCTCGTTCAAACTGATACCGAACATTTACACCCCAGCTTTCTACTGAAACTGGAAGAAGTGTTGGAGGCGCAATCAGAGTTACTGATGCTCCCAGTTTCTGCAAGAGCAATACATTGCTACGTGCAACTCTCGAGTGAAGTACATCGCCGACAATTGCCACTCGTATATCCTGTAGATCTCCATTTGAATCTCTGAGGTGTTCGCGAATTGTGTAAGCATCTAATAGTGCTTGTGTTGGATGTTCATGGGTGCCATCCCCTGCGTTAATAATCGATCCGTTCATCCATTTTTGCGAGGCGAGTCGATGAGCTGCTCCTGAGGAAGGATGACGAATCACAACTCCATCAGCACCCATTGCTTGCAAAGTAAGAGCAGTATCTTTCAAACTTTCGCCTTTACTTAAAGACGATCCTTTTGCAGAGAAATTAATTACATCGGCCGACAATCGCTTTGCAGCAGCCTCAAAGGAAATTCTCGTCCGAGTTGAATCCTCGAAAAATAGATTGACAATGGTTCGGCCTCGAAGTGTCGGAAGTTTCTTGACGGGGGTTTCAGTAACGCGGGCGAGTTCAGCTGCGGTATCTAGGATGCGAAGCGCATCCTCCTTCGAAAGATCCGCAATTGAAAGTAGGTGACGGTTCATGCTCGTCCCTCGATTCGCACTTCGTCAACGCCATCCGTCTCTGTTAGTAGAACTTTCACTCGTTCACTTCGACTAGTTGGAATGTTCTTGCCAACGTAATCCGCGCGGATAGGCAACTCGCGATGACCACGATCTATTAGGACTGAGAGCTGCACAGTGCGGGGGCGTCCGTGTTCAGCTAAAGCATCCAGAGCAGCACGGATCGTCCGACCAGAGAAAAGAACGTCGTCCACAATTACAACATCGCGTTCATGAATCCCGGATAGAGGTAACTCAGTTCGACCCAGCGAGCGAGGCGCCGATCCACGGAGATCATCACGGAACATGGTTGTGTCTAAAGTTCCCATAGCCACATTCGTGGCCTCTAAGGTTGAAAGCATCTGGGTTAACCGAGCGGCCAAATGGGATCCTCTAGTTGGAATCCCGACGATAACTAAATTCGAAGTTCCTTTATTGTGCTCAATAATTTCGTGAGCGATGCGCTTAAGAGATCGGGCTATCTCACCCTGATCCAAGACAACCGAAAAATCACTACTCATACCACATCCTTTTCCGCCTCTCTGGACGGTCTTTTAAAGGTGTCGGAATACTACATCAACGGGCACCCTGTGCATATTCGCAAACTAGATTTCTTCCTTCGCCTAATCTCGGCCCAGGCACAGTATTGCAATTCGCTTCAAATGCAGAGGGACGGTACTTCTAGATGAACGCTAAATACCAACGAGCTCTGGCCCGATTACGAGCTCTCCGCCTCACCGCGGGTTTAACGCTAAAGCAAGTTGAAATTAAAAGTCGTGGTGATTGGAAATCCGCTGTCGTAGGTTCATATGAACGGGGTACTAGACACTTGAGCCTGCTACGAGCAATCGAACTCTGTGAATTTTACGGTGGAGATTTAGGTGATCTAGGGGGTCATACCAATGAAAGCAAAGTCGGGCACTTGACCTTTGATTTGAGACGTCTAGCAGTTGCAAGATTAAACCCGGACGAGTTATCCAAAACTCTCTTCAGATTTCTCACAAGCATCACAAGCAAGCGTGGCGACTATAACGGAGAAATTCTCAGCCTTCGACAAGGGGACTTGGAAACTCTTCAACTTCTTACGGAATTGAAGGAAAGTGAACTCATTGCTGCATTTAGAAGGCGCGATTTCCTTCTAGCGTCAAAAGACTAAAGTGCCAGCTCGGTCTTTATTTCTCTGATTGCTGAGAGCACGCCATTTATATAGCTAGCGGAATCATCTGTAGAGAGGGTGGTGGCGAGCTCAACAGCCTCAGCAATCGCCACTTCCTCAGGTAGGTCAACCCCCCAAAGGAGTTCGTATGCTCCGACTCGAAGAATATTTCGGTCAACAGCCGGCATGCGATCAAGGTCCCAGTCTTTGGCCCTCATAGCAATTATCTCGTCTATTCGATTTCGTTTCTCTTCTACGCCTTGCACCAATATTTCTGTGTATTCCCGAATGAGAAATTCCAACTCGTTCTTTCGTAAAATGAGGATTTCAGCCGCGGACTTACCTCGTATATCCCCTTCATAAAGGAGATCCAGTGCTGCTTTTCTGGCCTTTGAGCGAGCACTCACTTAATTGGCTCGACCTAGATAATCGCCAGATCTGGTATCAATAAGAATCATCTCGTCTTGCTTAATGAAAAGCGGCACTTGAACCGTAATACCGGTCTCAACGGTCGCAGGTTTCGAGCCGGCTGACGATCTGTCACCTTGTAAACCTGGTTCAGTGTAGGTGACCTTCAATGCAACCGAGGGAGGTAATTCAATGTAAAGCGGATTGCTTTCGTGGATCGCAACAATTACCTCCATATTTTCTAAGAGGTAATTTGAAGCATCGGAAACTGTTTCCTCTGGGATGGTCACTTGATCATAGGTTGTTGAATCCATAAACACATAACCCGCGTTATCTTTGTATAGGAACTGCATCTCTCGCTTTTCTAGAATTGCAACCTCGACCTTTACTCCAGCATTAAATGTCTTTTCCACTACTTTCCCTGAGAGCACGTTCTTCAATTTGGTTCTAACGAAAGCCGGACCCTTTCCAGGCTTCACATGCTGAAACTCGACTACATTCCAAAGCTGACCTTCTATGTCCAGGGTCATGCCATTCTTAAGATCATTTGTGGTTGCCATGCGGCGGAGCGTACCTGCAGTATCCCTAATTCGTTAAATCAGCAATCAACTCTTTAATTGCAATGAGAGCCAAATGGTAAGAATTCTTACCAAAGCCGGCAATAGTTCCGTTTACAACGCCCGAAACCACAGAGGTATGGCGGAATTCTTCGCGTGACATTGGATTTGAAAGATGCACTTCAATTATCGGTGCTTTGAGCATTGCGACTGCGTCTCGGATTGAGTATGAGTAATGCGTAAAAGCCGCCGGATTGATTATAACCGGTTGGGCATTATCGGCCGCTTGATGTAACCATGAAACTATAGTTGCTTCATCGTCACTCTGTCGCACTTCTACCTCAATATTCTCGGACTTTGCAATATCTACAATGAAGCGCTCGAGAGTGGCGTAGTCAAAATCTCCATAGATACTCTTCTCGCGTAAATCGAGTCGTTTGAGGTTTGGTCCATTTATCACGAGTATCTTCACAACTGAATTCTACCTTCCTATTTTCTCAAGGTAGATCTTCTTGAGAACTTCATCTGGAACTTCTGTGCGCGCTGGATTGCCCAGACCCGTTAACGTTACGAATCTTATGGCGCTGGTTTTTCGCTTCTTGTCATTTGCCATATGCAGCAGCAAGGAAGCCCAGACTTCCTTCAAATAGGAGATCGGAAGCCCTAAGTCGGCGACTAAGCGATAGTGGAGTCCAACTTCGTCCTCCGAGAGTGTCCCCAACGAATGTGCAATTTCTGCGGCAAAGACCATACCAATGGCAATTGATTCGCCATGTCTTAAGTTGAAATCGGAATGTTTTTCAATAGCGTGACCAAGAGTATGCCCATAATTGAGAACCTCACGTTCATATGTTTCACGAAAATCACTTGAGACAACATCAGCTTTAACTTGGATAGATCTATAAATAATCTCTGTGAGATTCTTTTCATAACCATCTTGAAAAAGATCCAATAACCCTAAATCCTTAATAAACCCACACTTAAGACTCTCTGCTAAGCCAGCAGTCAGATCCCGAGATGATAATGTTTCGAGCCAACTCAAATCAACAATAACCTCAACCGGTGAGTGAAATGAGCCAACTAGATTCTTCCCGGCTTCGAGATTCAGTCCGGTTTTGCCACCTATAGAAGCATCCACCATTCCAGCTACCGTGGTTGGGACGCCAATCCAATCAATGCCTCGTAAATAAGTTGCAGCGAGAAATCCGGCAAAATCCGTAGTGGCTCCTCCCCCGATTCCCACTATTACTGAATTTCGATCCAAATTGTGAGCGGGCAATTGGTTGATTATTTGAGTGAAAGTTTGGAGATTCTTCTGTGCTTCACCATCTGGCGTCACGATCACTGAACCTGTAGTGAAGCGCTGCGAAATACGTTCGAGCAGTGATTGCTGTGTTATGACAATAAATCGACGACCAGACAGAACTTCAGATAACCGCTCATACCAGTCTTCGGTAAACGTCACCTTGTAATCGCGTTCAGCGATTATCTGTATCGGATTCAAATTAATTTCCCCCGGATTTCGGCGACTGTCTCTTTTGGCTTCTTATTATCGGTATTTACGCGATATCGTCCCAACGCCTCATATCGCTCTCGACGCTCTTCAAAAAGTTTTAGCCATTGCTGCCTTGGATTCGCAAGCAAAAGTGGCCGCTCGGTATTGAAACCTACCCGAGGGGCCGCATTTGAGATTGAGACTTCTAGATAAACAACTTGTGGCTCATTTCGAAGAAATTCTTCGACTTCAGGATCTAATATCGATCCCCCTCCAAGTGAAATTACGACGTTTTCTTCCTCCAAATGCTTGAGCACAATCTCTTTCTCGATCTTTCTAAAACCACTTTCACCTTCCTCGATAAAGATATCGCCAATCTTCTTCCCGGTTTGTCGTTCAATCTCTGCATCCGTGTCAATTGATTGAAGGTCCAATTCTTTAGCTAACATCTTCCCTAGAGTCGTTTTACCTGCTCCGGGTGGCCCGATAAGAATTATTCGCTTCTTCATGGGAATTTCGGCAGATGAGCGAGATAGCTCTCAATATTTCGCTTTGTTTCTTGGACGCTATCTCCCCCAAATTTCTCGAGCACCGCTTCGGCGAGGACAAGTAGGACCATTGCTTCGGCAATGACTCCGGCTGCAGGAACCGCACACACATCAGATCTCTGGTTGATAGCCTTTGCTACCTCTCCCGTCGTCATATCAATAGTATTTAGGGCCTTCGGAATCGTTGAGATTGGTTTCATGGCCGCTCGAACCCGGAGCAATTCACCGGTACTCATACCGCCTTCCGTCCCACCAGAACGATGAGTGCGTCGTTTAATCTCTCCCTTTTCATTTCGTTCAATTTCATCATGCGCAAGAGAGCCACGTCGCGCAGCAGTAGAAAACCCATCACCAACTTCGACTCCCTTAATCGCTTGAATACCCATTAAAGCCCCCGCTAAACGAGCATCAAGTCTTCTATCCCAATGAACGTGTGATCCGAGTCCAGGCATTAAGTTGTAGGCAACTACTTCGACGACTCCACCTAATGTGTCCCCGGCTTTATGGGCCGCTTCAATCTCCTCAACCATCCTCTTGCTCAAATTCTTATCGAAGCAACGTACTGGGTCTTCATCAATGACGCCTCGGTCACCAAAGTCTGGCAAATCAGTTTCTTCTGGCGCCGCAACTGAGCCAATTCGCACAACATGGCTTAAAACTTCAATTCCAGCTACCTGCTGGAGAAATGCACGAGCAACGGCCCCTAGCGCAACTCTTGTTGCAGTTTCGCGGGCTGATGCCCGTTCCAAAATCGGTCTTGCATCATCAAAATCATATTTCTGCATTCCAACTAAATCTGCGTGTCCCGGGCGCGGGCGAGTTAACGGCGCATTTCTCGCGAGATCTTCAAGCTCTGACTCCGGTATCGGATCTGCCGACATCACTTTTTCCCACTTCGGCCATTCAGAGTTTGCAATCTCAAGAGCAATCGGTCCTCCCTGAGTTTTTCCTTGACGTACTCCACCCACAATCCGTAATTCGTCTGCCTCAAACTTTTGTCGTGCTCCACGGCCGTAGCCCAATCGTCTTCTAGCTAAATCGCTCTTGATGTAATCAGAATTAATTTCAATATGGGCGGGCATACCCTCGATTATGCCCATCAGGCTTGGTCCATGAGATTCTCCAGCAGTTAACCAACGCATACCTCATTATCTCAGTTAAACGCTATAACTGGTTGAAGATAAAAGTGGCTACAAGAAAGAAGGGCGCGAAGGGAAGCTCCCGACCCAAATCTCGCCTGAAGAGTGTCGCTACGCCAGCGAGTAACCATGCCAAGAGATGAATCGGAAAGGGGTGGCTCTCGTTAAATGTAGCGGGTAACGGCGCGAGTCGAACATCGCCGTAACCCATCTTTCCGCGACTTACTCGATATACCCCGCAATAGAACAGATAAGTGATCAAGGTGTTAAAGATCAAAAACTCGAGGAGGTGGTTTGGAGTGGAAAGAATCAAAACCCCAAGGCCGAGAAAATTGAGACCTTTGGGTATTACGTGAAAACGCAAATCGCAAATAGCTATCAAGATAAAGAGCGCATAGTAGATGACCACTTTCAAACGCTAATAGCGCTTGAACGACCAAAGACCCATCTTTTGAAAATGTGGATAATCAGATTATCGAGCGAAGTTCCCTAAATTCCTCTGCGTAATCCAGCTCAATATTTAAGAAGAGCTCTATCTGCGGTATCGCCTGTGCCACAAGTAAGTCCTTCCCACCGAAGGTAGATCCTTGATTTTTGGACATTAAAGGAGTGGGCCAAGGATTATAAAGAGAATCAATGAGAAAACTGTCGAACTCCGGGAGCTCTCTTTGTGAATTGAAGGCCTCAATCGGGGCACAGTTGATGAGGATTGAAGCAGAGAACGCATCATCTATTTCATCCCATTCTCTAAATCTTGCCTTTGAATTCGATCGGAATAGTCCTTCATCCCGAAATGTACTTCGCCGAAAGACTTCTATTTCATAATTCATCTCTCGGAGTGCAACTAAAGCAGCCCTTGCAGTACCTCCGGCACCCAGAATTGAAACTTTTTCTGAATCCGTTTGGGCTCTCTTCTCGTTCAAGAATCGATTTAACAGAAACCTAAAACCGATGATGTCAGTGTTGTAGCCCTTCCAGCCTGACGAATCCTTTACTAGAGTATTCACAGCCCCCGCAAGTAAAGCTTCGTTATCTATCGAACTGCAAAGGGGTATAACTTCCTCTTTCAGCGGCATCGTTAAAGAAAACCCATGCCAATCTGGGTCGTTGTGAAGGTGTAGAAATTCAGCGAGGTCGTTCCGCCCGACTTGAAAACGTTCATAAAACGCGGCAATACCAAGCAATTGGAGAGCCCAAAACCGCATACTTATTCACTCGAAGGCTCCGTTTCGATAATTCCGCTTGTACTCAGCCTTAAACTTTAAGAATTCATCGTAAGATGAAGTAAAACGCGTTACGCCGGGTAGAACTGTTACGAAATATAGCCAATCACCCTTCTCGGGCGTAAGGGCCGCCAGAATTGCAGCTCTGGTGGGGCTACCGATAGGGCCGGGCGGTAATCCTTGATACAGGTAAGTGTTGTACTTACTATCAATCTTGGTTTCTGCAATTGAGAGCGCGATGTTTCCGCGCTCGTTCTTTATGAAATGTATTGTCGAATCAAACTGGAGTTTCATCCCTCTAGAAAGACGGTTATAAATGACCCTTGCAACTTTATTAAAGACTTCTGGAGTGCCCTCGAGTTCGATTAAGGATGCGATAATCAATAACTCATCCGGCCCAAATCCTTCATACCTCCACTCAACGTCCGAGGTGCTTTCTTTGAAGCGCGTGACCATCGCACCTATTGCATCTATTGCGTTTGTATCTTTTGGAAAGGAATAAAATGCGGGATATAGGAAACCCTCCAAACTTTTGAGCTTGAAATCAGCCGGTGGCGATAGCTCCGCCAACGCTTGAGTGACATCGCGCTCTTTGAAACCAGCTCCTACAAGTTCCTTAACGATTTCAATCACTCGCGCGCCGTCACGGACTCTGACTAGATTTACAATCCGTTCTGCATCCAGTAATTGCTCAATTGCTTCACTCGCTGGAATTCTTTGTTCGATTCGGTGCTCCCCAGGAGCGATTCTTTGGCTATCTGGATTGGTTACCGCCGCTCTAAAATAGGCCAAGGACGATTTCACAATTCCGTTCTCCTCCAGGATCTCTCCGACCTCTGATCCGCTCATTCCGGTTTCAATATGAACTACAACTTCGGGTCCACGACTCATGCCATCATAATCAGGAGCCGATCTTGGCCCCGGCGCAATTTCACGAAGCCCGAGCGTTAAAAGAAGAATGAAGATGCCTGCTAGCGTCAGAATGCGTAAATTAACGACTTTATTCATCTACAGATCTTCCGAAAAGGTTTCCTTGCAACCTCTCGCCCTCAAGCGCAAATATCAAAATCTCTGTCGCGGCCAATGCGTCAATTCCGTACTTTGAAATTAGTCCTTTATCGGTTGAAGCGCTCTTGGTTGATAATCTCTCATCGACAAGGCGGGTCGGTGCGATCTTCAAACTGGCAACTTCAGATGCGAAGTCTCTTACTTTTTCCACTGAAGCACCTTCGTGGCCAGACAGATGTAGCGGTAAGCCCACATAGATAACTGCGACTTCGCCATCTTCCGCAATCTGCTTGATTTCGTTCAGGACCTCTCCGGCTGGAACGCTTTTATAAGGAGAAGCTATCAGGCCTGAGTTATCTGAAATGGCTATGCCGGCCCACTTATCGCCGAAGTCAATAGCGATTCGACGACCAATCATCATTTAAATTAACTCTTCTGTAGTTCGGCCTTGATGGAAGATATTGCAGCATCCAATTTCGAGACATTGACACCGCCGCCTTGGGCAAAGTCATCTTTGCCTCCGCCACCCCCGCCAAGCAGTGATGAAGCGCGCCTTGTTAATTCTCCCGCTTTGTGACCAGACTTTCGAGCCAGTTCATCTGTTGCACAAACAAGAACCACTCGACTATCAACTATTGATGAGAGAACAACAATAGAATTCTTAACCCTCTCACGAATCTCCAGAGCTAACACCCTAAGTTCATCGGCTGCTAATTCGCCTTCAAGATGTTGGTAAATAAAGTTAGTACTGTCGAAACGCTCCGCTTGGTCAATTATGCCTGGAATCATTACCTTTGCTTGAGCTAATTTCACCACTTTAAATTCTTTCTCCATCTCTTTCAGCTTTCGAAGGAGATTAGAGATTCGCTCGGGCAATTCTTCCACCCGAGATCCCTTAATTAATTCAGTTATTGAATTGAGAATCAGATGTTCCCGCGCAAGGAACGAAAAAGCGTCTACTCCTACGATAGCTTCAACTCGCCGAACGCCAGAACCGATAGATGATTCCGATAAAAGCTTCACCAGACCGAGCTGACCAGAACGAAGTACATGTGTTCCGCCACAAAGCTCTTTTGCCCAATCTCCAACGCTAACTACTCTTACCCGATCACCATATTTCTCACCGAAGAGGGCCATTGCGCCAATTTCTTTAGCCTGCGAAATAGACATCTCTTGAGCCGTAACTTCAAGATCTTCGGCCAGTAACGTGTTTACTCGATACTCAACTTCTTCGAGAGCAGACTTCGGCACGGCGCCCGTGGCCGGGAAATCGAAGCGGAATCGACCTGGAGCATTTTCGGAACCCGCCTGCGTCGCTGTCTCTCCCAAAATTTCGCGAAAAGCCTTGTGAACCATATGAGTTGCAGTATGTGCTCGAGAAATTCCCGCCCTGCGCTCTTTATCTATCTCAGCAAAAACTGTTGCGCCAAATCTGATTTCACCATCTAGGACTCGACCGCGATGCACGAATAAACCAGGTAATGGAGCTTGCACATCATCTACTTCAATTATGGCTCCATCTGAAGTTCGGATTATTCCGCCATCGGCTAATTGTCCGCCTCCCTCCGCATAAAAAGGAGTTCGATCCAGAACAACTTCTATCTCATTTCCGGTCGTAACAGATTTTTCTGCTTTACCATCAACAAGAACTCCGACGATGGACGCTTCGGCCGATAAATTTTCATAGCCTACGAAAGAAAGTGTTTTGGCACCTTCTGCGATTTTTCGGTACTCGCTTAAATCTGTATGGCCCGTCTTTTTGGCTTTCGCATCCGCTTTGGCGCGCTCCTTCTGTTCCTTCATCAATCGCTTGAAACCATCTCCATCTATCGCTAGGCCATTCTCTTGTGCCATCTCAAGGGTGAGATCAAATGGAAAGCCATATGTGTCGTGAAGTTTAAAGACATCATCGCCGGAAATTACTTTTCCACCACTTGCTCTAACATTTGCTGAGGCCTGATCAAAGATCAGAGTTCCGCTCTTCAGCGTAGTTAGGAAGGTATCTTCTTCGGACTCTGCGATCTTGCAAATTCTCTCTTTATCTTCAATCAGTTCAGGGTACTGGGGACCCATAGCGTCAATTGAGGCTGTAATAAGTTCAGAAATATTTCGATCCTCTGCGCCCAGCAAACGCATATTGCGGATAGTTCTACGCATCATCCGGCGCAGGACATATCCCCTTCCTTCATTACCTGGGATAACCCCATCCCCAATCAACATGGTCGCTGTGCGAGCATGGTCTGCAATTACACGTAATGAAACGTCGTTTTTCTCATTAGAACCATATCTCACCCCGGATAATTCACTTGCGCGATTGAGAATCATCGAAGTGGTATCTATTTCATAAATGTTTTCAACACCCTGAAGAAGCGCCGCGGTACGCTCTAATCCCAGACCGGTATCGATGTTCTTAGCAGGTAATTCGCCCAAGATCGGATAACCCTCTTTTCCGGGCCCCTCTCCTCTTATGTTCTGCATGAAGACTAAGTTCCAAATCTCCAGGTATCGGTCCTCATCAGCTATCGGACCACCTTCTCTTCCATAGTCTGGACCGCGATCAAAATAGATCTCTGAACAGGGTCCACATGGGCCAGGTATCCCCATTGACCAGAAGTTATCTGCCATCTCGCGGCGTTGAATCTTTTCTTTCGGAACACCTATGCGTTTATGCCAGATCTCTGCCGCTTCATCGTCATCTAGGTAAACAGTGACCCAAAGCTTGGATTCGTCGAATCCATATCCTCCTTCAGATTGGGACTTGGTCAAAAGCTCCCATGAAAGTTCAATTGCTCCCTCTTTAAAGTAATCACCAAAGGAGAAATTTCCGCACATCTGAAAGAACGAAGCATGACGCGTCGTCTTTCCTACTTCATCAATATCAAGTGTTCGAACGCACTTCTGCACCGAAGTTGCCCGCTTGTATGGCGCGCTGACTTCCCCAAGGAAATAGGGCTTGAATGGCACCATGCCCGCATTAACCAAAAGAAGGTTTGGGTCGTTCAAAACCAGCGATGCAGATGGAACAACAGTGTGCGTAAGTCCTAAAGAATTACCATTCTCAAAGAAGTTCAGCCATCGCTTTCGAATCTCAGCAGAGTTCACGCTCTCCTAGAACTCCTCATCATCTACGTATCGAGAACGCTCAGCTCTCTTCTTGGATGATTTCTTCTTACCCTTCTTGCGCATCTGAGCGGCGGTTAGGACTGCCCCAGCTGCCTTCATAGCCACCTGATTCTTATCCAGAAAAGACGAAGTGGATTCAGCAATCTTGGTGCTCATTTCGTCGATGGTTCGAGTTACTTTATTAATGCTCTCGAGAGGTCCATTAACTAGCTCGACTGTGGTTGTGACCTCATTTAACAAAGGGGTGGTCTCGTTAGAAATGTTCTTGACGGCAACGCCGACTTCATCAATGGCTCGTCCTAAGCGAAAAACTGCATACGCAATGGAGATCGAGATGATTAGAAAAGCAGATGCCGCAATTATCGCAGCGATGCCACCGGCGCTCATTGGGTCAGCCTATCCAAGAACCCAATGCGATACCGGCAGCCGTGAATCTGGCGTGAGACCCTTACTAAGAGCTAGGACTCCTGAGATTTACTTTCAAGAGGTGCATCGACTCCGCTCTCTCGACGCTGTGCCGGGGTAATTGGAGTTGGAGCCCCGGTCAAAGGATCCCCGCCGCTTGCAGTCTTGGGGAATGCAATAACCTCACGAATCGACTCTGCTCCGGCAAGGAGAGCGCAAAGTCGGTCAAGTCCAAACGCAATTCCTCCATGCGGAGGCGGTCCATAGTTGAAGGCCTCAAGAAGAAACCCGAACTTACTCTGCGCTTCTTCATCGCTTAAACCAATCACGCTAAATACTTGGCGCTGGATCTCGCGTTTATGAATACGGATAGAACCACCACCAATTTCGTTTCCATTGAGAACAATGTCATACGCATACGCGAGCGCGTTTGCTGGATCGGTTGAGAAGCTCTTTTCGAATTCAGGTTTCGGACCAGTAAATGGATGATGGACCGCAGTCCAACCCCCATCATCAGTCCTTTCGAACATTGGAGCATCAATTACCCAGAGAAATTCCCAACGATTCTTATCAATTAGTCCACACCGCTCACCAATTTCGAGTCGTACTGCGCCAAGAAGGGCTAAAGATGAATTTCGATCTCCTGCGGCAAAAAAGATTGCGTCACCATTCTTCGCTCCAACGTAAGAGGCTATTCCGGAACTTTCCTCGGTTGAGAGATTCTTTGCAACTGGTCCAGATAGCGAGCCATCTTCCCCAACCAAGATATAGGCCAGTCCTTTGGCACCTCGCGCCTTGGCCCAATCCTGCCAACCATCTAATTCTCGACGCGGTGAACTTGCGCCACCTGGCATTACTACGGCGCCGACATAAGGAGCTTGGAATACGCGAAAGGAAGTATTTTTAAAGAAATCGGTCACATCTACGAGCTCTTGTGCAAATCTTAAGTCCGGTTTGTCGGATCCAAAACGACGTAGCGCTTCTTGATAAGTCATCCGCGCAATAGGAGACTTTATTTCATAGTTGATAGTGGCTTTAAATACTCTGTTGAGAATATTCTCGGCAACATTTATGACGTCTTCTTGATTGACAAAAGACATCTCTATATCAAGCTGAGTGAATTCGGGCTGGCGATCAGCGCGAAAATCTTCATCTCTAAAGCACCGAGCGATTTGATAATAACGTTCCATTCCAGCGACCATTAAAAGTTGTTTAAAGAGTTGTGGTGATTGTGGCAGGGCGTACCAAGAGCCAGGCTGAAGTCTTACCGGCACCAGGAAGTCGCGCGCACCTTCAGGTGTTGAGCGGGTCAAATAAGGTGTTTCAATCTCAAGGAAATCTAAATCATCCATCACACTTCTTATCTCACTCGTTACCTTTGAGCGAAGTCGCAGCGCCTTAGATTGTTCGTCTCGACGCAAATCTAGGTAGCGATACTTGAGCCGGATTTCTTCACCGACATTTACCTTTTCCCCAGAATCGACTGGGAACGGCAATGGGGCGGACTCACTAAGGACCTCAAGTTCGTCACAGATAATTTCAATTTCTCCGGTAGGAATGTGTGGGTTCTCATTTCCTGCCGGTCGTCTTGCAATCTTCCCAATGGCCAGAACGCACCACTCAGCGCGAAGTGATCCAGCAACTTTCTCATCGGATATGACTACCTGCACGGTTCCTGATGAATCTCGTAGATCGATAAAAGCGACGCCCCCATGATCACGTCTACGAGCAACCCATCCAGCCAGATGGACCTGTTCACCGATTTGGCTAGCGCGAAGTTCGCCCGCGAGATGAGAACGGAGCATGAATAACCTTTCAGCAAGGGCGCACGGGCGCCATCTAATTAGAGAGCGTTTTTTAGGGCGTTGACTAGGGAGCTAAGCGTAATGGATTCCTCAAATCCATCGCTCATCCGTTTTATCTTCCCCGTGCCTGATTGGAGTTCTGATTCTCCAATCACCAATACGTAGCGTGCCGACAACTTATCGGCAGCCTTCATCGCGCCTTTTAGCGATCGATCCCCAAATCCCATATCGGCAACGAAACCAGAATTTCTTGCTTCTTCCAGGAGGGATAGCCCAAGAGATTTTGCCGCTGAATTAATGGGAATGATGAACAAATCTAGGTATTCACCAGCTAGTTGTGTGCTCGCAGACAACCCCTCAGACTCGAGAGCGAGGATAATTCGATCAATTCCTAGTCCAAAACCGATACCAGATAGATCTTGTCCGCCCAAAGTTTTCATTAATCCGTCATATCTACCACCACCGCCAATGCCTGACTGGGCTCCTAATCCACCGTGGACAAACTCAAATGCCGTTCCGGTGTAATAATCTAGTCCTCGAACCATCCGTGGATTTAACGTGAACGGAATGTCTAGTTGAGTGAGCGCTAACTTTAAATCTGCAAACTTACTAGCACTAACATCATTCAAGTAATCAATTAGCAGAGGGGCGCTTGCAATCTTCTGTTGAATGTCAGTTCGTTTATCGTCAAAAATTCGCAATGGATTTTTGTTGACTCTAGATCTGGTCTCGTCATCTAAATCAATCTGCGAGAGAAACTTTGTGAACTCGACTCTGTGCCTAGCGCGACTCTCTTCATCGCCAAGAGATGTAATATGAAGTTCAAAATTATTCAAGCCGAGTTTCTTAAAACCCTTATACGCGATTGAGATAACCTCGGCATCCAAGTACGGATCATCAATGCCAACAGCTTCGATGCCAAACTGATAGAACTGTCGATATCGGCCAGCTTGCGGTCTTTCAGCTCGGAAAAACGGGCCTTTATAAAAGACCTTGACCGGGAGTTGTCCTCTATCGAGATTATTCTCGATGATCGATCTCATTACTCCAGCGGTTCCTTCTGGTCGCAGAGTAAGCGACCTGCCACCTCTATCCACGAAGGTGTACATCTCTTTGGTTACAACATCTGTACTTTCTCCAACTCCTCGAGTAAATAGTTCTGTATCTTCGAAAACTGGTAACTCAATTAAATGATAATTAGCCGCAAGTGAAATCTCCTCAAACTTTCGGAGCACCATTTCAAATAAATGTGACTTGGGAGGAAAATATTCGGAAACGCCTTTTGGGGCTTGGAATTTAGAACTCAACTTAATCGTCCCTCCAGCGCAGCCTTGATATATGGATTAGTCGTTAGTTCGAATTCCATAGTCGTCCTCTCCCCGTGCCCTGGTAGAACTTTCAACTCGCCAGGCTGCAAGGCGATTTTCTCACGAAGAGAGCGCTCCATCTCGGAAATCGAGCCGCGCGGTAGATCAGTTCTTCCGATTGAACCTTTAAAAAGTGTATCGCCAGTAATCAGATACTCATCTTCAAATCGCGCGATCAAGGAACCAGGGGTGTGTCCAGGGGTCCTTTCGATCGAAATCTTCATCCCGCAAACCGCAAGTTCTTCTTCATCTGATAATTCGGATATTGACTCTGGTTCTGTAAACCTGTGACCACCATATTTCTCGCTCAGCTCGCTCAATAAAGCTAAACCTTGGGGACCCATTGCTCGTTCTGGCCTTGCGAGCAAATCTCTATCTAATTTGTGAATTAACACACCAGCGCCACAATCTTGTTGAAGCGGAATTAGCGAGTAATGATGATCAAGATGTCCATGAGTTATAAGAATCGCAGCGGGTTTCAGATTTGATTCTTCGAGTTTCGCAATGATTTTTGGTACCAGACTGGGGATTGCGATCCCGGGATCAACAATTACGCATTCAGAATTCTTTGCTGGAGCAATAATCCAGCAATTCGTGGCAAAGAAATCGGCGACCACTTGATCTACAAATAGACCCACAATTGCTCCTTCGATATTCGCCACCTGAGGAAAATGCCCCCATCTCCAGGTTGGCATTCTCCCTCGGCCAAGGGATTCCCCAAGAAAAGCACGCCTGCTTTTTACAGATTCTCTTGTCGGGGGTACCGTGGAGCCCTCTAAACCGCTGAACCCGCAACGGCTTTGCGCCGCGCAACTAGTAGTTAGGAAGTAGACCGATGAATGCCCAAGAATTACCAGCCAACTCTGCGGCCGCCGCTCTAATTGGAGATCCAGGCAAATATGGCCGAGTTGATGAATCGGGAATGGTTTACGTCCAAACACCTGATGGTGAGCGAGTAGTTGGCTCTTATCCTGGAAAAACCCCAGAAGAGGCGCTCGCATATTTTGTCCGCAAATTTGAAGTTGTAGCCGCAGAGGTGGCACTTCTTGCCGCACGCATTGTAAGTGGGGCTATGGTCCCAGATTCTGCGCTACAAGCGGTCAATAAGTTGCGAAATCAGATTGACCACTTAAATGGCGTTGGAAATATTGCGGCGCTCAAATCTTCCCTTGAGCAGATTCCTTCCTTAATTGAAGAGCATCGCTCTGCATATGAGGCAAGGCGCCAAGCGGAAGTCGAAGCGAAGGCTGCCAAGAAAGCAGCTGCGCTTGCAGGAAAAGAGAAGATTGTTTCGGAGGCTGAATCTCTAAAAGATTCTGAGCAATGGAAGGTCACTGGGGATCGCTTAAAGGAATTGCTTGAAGACTGGAAGAAGGCGCCTCGACTTGATAAGAAGACTGATACAGAACTATGGAAGCGCTTCTCAGCGGCTCGAAATCATTTCGATAAGAAGCGCCGTACCCACTTCGCTTCGCTTTCAAAGAAGCAAAATGAGGTAAAAAGCGCGAAGGAAAAGATTGTCCTTGAGGCCGAGTCGCTCGCCAATTCGACCGATTGGGTAGCGACGGCTCGTCGCTATAAGGCGCTAATGGATGAATGGAAAGCTTCCGGTCGAGGTAAGAAAAATGAAGATGCCAAACTTTGGGAACGCTTTAAAACTGCTCAAGACACCTTCTTCGCTGCAAAAAATTCAGATCTTGAAAAGCGCTCTGAATCCATGGCGGAGAACTTGGTAAAGAAAGAGGCGCTCGTCCTTGAGATTGAAGCACTTCTACCGATTTCCAACCTTGATGATGCAAAGCGTAAATTCCGAGATTTGAAAGCAAAATACGCTAAGAGTGGAATGATTGAACGTAATAAGCGAACCCAACTTGATCGTAGAGTCGAGAGCGTTGAGTTATCACTTAAAGAGGCTGAACAGGAACAGTGGCGCCGAACCGACCCGGGCGCTAAAGCGCGTGCGCTCGAAGTGGTCAACCAGCTTATTGCCGCTGTTTCAGATTATGAATCTAAAGCGGCCAAAGCTGAAGCCGCTGGTGATTCCCGAAAGGCCACAGAATTGCGCGAAGCGGCATCTGCGCGGGCAATCTGGTTGGCCGAAGCCCAGCGCGGCTTAGCTGAATTCAACGCCTAACTATTTGTAATTCGGTAAACGTCGTAAACGCCATCGATTTTTCGAATTGATGCCAGCACAACGTCAAGGTGTGATGCATCTGCCATCTCAAAAGTAAATCTTGATATAGCAGTTTGATCTTTAGTCGTGTTAACCGCAGCATGGAGGATATTTACCTCCTGATCCGACAAAGCTCTAGTTATATCTGATAATAGACGTGATCGATCGAGCGCTTCGATTTGAATGTTAACAAGGAATACCGTCTTGGCTCCTGGATCCCAAGACACTTTTACAATGCGATCGCCCTGATGAAACTTGAGATCTGCCACGTTTACACAATCACTTCTGTGAATACTTACACCACTCCCTCTAGTTATGAAACCAGCTATCGGATCACCTGGTACCGGTGTGCAACAACGAGCTAGTTTGATAAGGACGTCATCAATTCCTTCTACATTGACCCCGGAAGCGCTCCGTCTCTCAATGCGCGATTGCGAACCCGATGCAAGAATCTCGGTGATTGGGGTTTCGTGAGTCTCTTCTGAACCGATTGACGCGATTAACTTCTCGACCACGGAGTTTGAAGAGATATGGCCATCGCCAACGGCAGCATAGAGGCTCTCAATGTCTGCGTAATTCAAATCGTGGGATAGCTGCAAAAGAGTCTCGCCGGCGAGAATTTTCTGAATGGGGAGACCAGCCTTACGCATCTGTCTTGCGATTGACTCTTTTCCTGCATCAATCGCCTCTTCCCTACGCTCTCGAGTAAACCAAGCCTTAATTTTTGAGCGCGCCCTTTGAGACTTAACAAAATTTAACCAATCTCGGCTTGGAGCTGCATTCTCTCCCTTGTTGGTTACGACCTCCACGACATCTCCGTTTGTAAGGGCTACCTCCAATGAAACAAGTTTTCCATTGATCTTCGCCCCCACACATTTATTGCCAACCTCGGTATGAACTGCATAGGCGAAATCAACGGGAGTCGATCCCTGAGGCAGTGCAATAACGCTGCCCTTAGGAGTAAAGACAAAAACTTCAGGGGTACGGAGATCGAATCTAAGGGCGTCTAGAAATTCGGAGACATCAGTAGTTTCTTGCTGCCACTCGTGCAACTGCTTTAACCAAAGGACATCTGGAGAATCTTCACCCACTCTTATACCTTGCTTATATTTCCAGTGAGCAGCGATACCGTACTCGGCGCGACGGTGCATCTCATGTGTTCTAATTTGAATCTCAACTGCCTTACCGTTCGGACCAATAACGGTCGTGTGTAGAGATTGATAGAGATTGAACTTAGGCATCGCGATGTAGTCCTTGAATCTGCCCGGGACTGGATTCCATCTTGCATGGATAGCGCCAAGAACTGCGTAGCAATCACGAACATCACTTACCAACACTCTTATGCCCACAAGGTCGTAGATATCATTGAACTCGCGTCCCCGAACCACCATTTTCTGGTAGACGCTATATAGATGCTTCTGGCGACCCGTTACCTTTGCAGCAATCCGCTCACTCGTTAGATCCTTTTCAACCTCAGCAATCACTTCATTAGTTAGTTTTTCTCGCGATGGTGAACGCTCTGCAACAAGGCGCTCGATTGCCTCAAACTTCTTAGGCTCAAGGAACTTAAAGGATAAATCTTCCAATTCCCACTTCACCGCGTTCATACCAAGTCGATGAGCTAAGGGCGCATAAATATCCAGAGTCTCTCGAGCTTTTCGCGAAGCGCTTTCTGCCGATACGTATTGCCAAGTTCGTGCATTATGAAGTCTGTCAGCTAACTTGATAACAAGAACTCTGATGTCCTTTGCCATTGCGACGACCATCTTCCGCACTGTCTCAGCTTCTGCTGTTGGCCCATAAGTGAGTCGATCTAGTTTTGTTACGCCATCAACCAGATTCCCGATCTCGTCACCAAACTCCTTTCGCAAGAGCTCCGATGAATACTCTGTATCTTCCAATGTGTCATGTAATAGAGCTGCTGCGATTGTGTTTGAATCAAGTCCCAGTTCAGCAAGAATCTCAGCTACAGCAACGGGATGGGTGATATACGGTGCCCCGCTCTTGCGGAGTTGACCCTCGTGAGCTTTCTCAGCACGGAGGAAGGCTTTCTCAATAACTACGAGATCCGCCTCTGGATTTGCATGGCGAACTCGCTCTGCAACGGGTGCTAGTAGCGCGCTCATGCGCAGATTATCCGCTAAGAGCGCTTCTTGCGCTTATCTCTGCGGTTTTGAATTCTCTGACTTGGGGTTGCAGATCCGCCTCCGCGGGCCAGAACTCTCTGGTTGAGCGCTTTAATCGCGGGCTCGCGTTCGCGGAGCTGCACAAGCACCGGCGCTGCGATAAATATCGATGAATAGGTTCCGGCAATCAACCCAATGAAGAGCGCCAACGAAAGATCCTTGAGAGTTCCCGCACCAAGAATTCCCGCACCGACAAAGAGAATCGCCGCAACTGGAAGTAGAGCAATTAAGGATGTGTTCAGCGAACGAACGATGGTTTGATTGACTGCGAGGTTTGTCGCTTGTCCATACGTGTAGCGTCCCGTAGCTGTGATTGCCCGGGTATTTTCACGAACTTTATCGAATACCACAACCGTGTCATAGAGGGAGTAGCCCAGAATCGTCAAGAATCCAATTACGGTTGAGGGCGAAACTTCAAATCCGACCAGCGCATAAATACCAACGGTAATGAAAACATCATGAATTAGCGCGACAATTGCAGCAATCGCCATCTTCGGCTCAAATGCAAGAGCAAGATAGATCATGATGATGACCAAGAAGGCAATTAATCCTTGTAGCGCCTTCCGAGAGATTTCCTCACCCCAAGATGGACCAACGTTTTGGGTATCAATCGATTCAACCGTAACGCCAAATTCGGCAGCCAAGGAGTCCTGTATGTCGTTTGAGAGTGACTGTTCAATTACGCCAGTTTGAATACGGATCTTATTCTCGCCAATAGTCTGGGCTCTAAGTTCACCTTCGTAACCAGAACGTTCGACTGCGGCTTTAGCTTGGTCAATTGATCCAGTGGAAGTAGTAACAGTAAAAGAAGATCCACCCTTAAATTCAATCGAAAGTTCTACACCCTTGAAACCAAGTGCAAACATTGATAGAAGAATGAATACTGTCGAGAGCAGATACCATTTTTTTCGGTTTGCAATAATCTCTAGTGAAGTCTCGCCGCGATAGAGCCGTCCGCCTAATCCAGTAAATTTCATGACTTGACCTCCCCGCTCTCGTCTTCCCTAAGGGTTCCTACGCTCCTCGAGGAAACTCCTGAATACTTTGAACCCACCTGGAAGTACCTTGACTTTGCGATAAGAGATACCAACGGCTTGGTGAAATAAAAGATTATAATCAAATCGATAATGGTCGTTAAACCTAAAGTAAAAGCAAAGCCCCTTACGCTTCCAACCGAGACGATATAGAGGACTATTGCAGATATTCCACCAACTAAGTCAGCCACAACGATGGTTCGGCGAGCGCGTTGCCAGCCAGTCTCAACTGCAACTCTCAAAGGTTTACCTTCGCGAAGTTCATCCTTGATTCGCTCAAAATAAACAATAAATGAATCTGCGGTTACACCAATCGCAAGGATGGTTCCAGCAATACCAGCCAAAGTTAATGTATATCCAACTGCTTCAGTAAGTAGCGCGAGACTTAAGAGAACATGCGCCGCAGCGAGGGCGAGGGAACCTATAACTACAATTGAAAGAGCTCGATAGTAAAGTATCGAATAAATGACAACCAGAAGGAGACCTAGACCTCCAGCCAAAAGTCCCGCTTCAAGTTGATCGCTTCCGAGTGTTGGTGAGACCTGCTGAACCTCGCCTCGATCAAAGGCAAGTGGAAGCGAGCCATACTTAAGTACATTCGCTAAATCCTGCGCTTCTAATTGTGAAAATGAACCAGTTATCTGCGCCTGACCACCCAAGATTGCTTCATTGATTCTTGGTGCGGAAACAACAACTCCATCAAGCACTATAGCTACCTGATTTTGGGGGGCTGGAAGATTTACAACATCTTGAGTTAACTGACCAAATTTCTTTGTGCCATCGCCATTAAAATCAAGCGAAACAAACCAACCACTTGCGCTCTGAGGATCGATGGCTGCAGTCGCACCACGTACATCACGACCGACAACAACGGCAGGAGCGAGAAGATATCTTGAAAAACTATTTCTATCGCAACTAACTAATACCGAATCCGGCTGATCGACCACAGCATTTGAATCAAAACTTGTGCAATCGAGAGCAAGGAAACGAGCTTCTTCATCCGAACTCAAATTAAGGCCAGCCAATAGTTCAGAATCATTCGGGGTTGGGACCGAGCCAGCCTCTACGAGAACTTGTCTAAAGCGCAGCTCGGCCGTCTGTCCAACCAAGTCAACGATTCTCCGACCAGTCTCGCCCGGAACAGCAATAACTATCTGGCGGTTTGTTCCAGTTCCCTCTGCGGTTACTTCGCTTTCCGCAACACCAAGAGAATCGACACGTTGGCGGATAATCGAAACGGCTTGATTAATTGCCTCAGGCGTTACCTGGCCAGTGTCTCCATCTTGAATTCGTGGTTGCAAGGTGACGCTAGTACCGCCCCGAAGATCAAGTCCTAAATTGATCGAGGTAGCGCCTAAAGAGAGGGCCACTCCTCCGAGAATTGCGGTTAGCAGAAGCGTTACGAAGAGAGTTCTGCCGGGACGCGCCTTCTTTGCATCACCCGAAGTGCGCTGGGAAGTTCCATATGACATGAGGCGGGAGTCTACTTTTCTAAATCTAGACTGTCGAAAAGCCCGGCTGCCTGGGGCGGCGGAGTTCTGCCTAGGTGTTTCCAAGCCAAGGCCGTTGCAGATCGCCCTCTCGGAGAGCGAACCATGAACCCAGATCTGACGAGAAAAGGCTCGGCCATCGATTCAACTGTTTCGCGTTCTTCACCGACAGCCATAGCAAGAGTGTTAAGTCCCACAGGTCCTCCGGCAAATTGCTCAATTAGTGCGCGAAGAATTGCAATATCAAGTCGATCCAACCCTTTCTGATCAACTTCGTAAACTTCTAACGCACTTAAGGTCATCTCTCCGGTCACGGAACCATCGCCATTAACTTGTGCGTAATCACGCACTCGTCGCAGTAATCGATTCGCAATCCTTGGAGTTCCTCTTGAACGCTTACCTAACTCCTTTATTGCCCCATCATCAACTGATACGCCTAGTAGTGAGGCACTTCGCTTTACAATCAACTCAATCTCAGTCGGTTCGTAATAATCAAGATGCGCTGTGAAACCAAACCGATCTCTAAGAGGTGCCGGGAGCAAACCGGCCCTAGTTGTAGCGCCTACTAAAGTGAAATGAGGAAGGTTCAATGGAATGGCGGTAGCCCCAGGGCCCTTACCAACGACTACATCGACTCGAAAATCCTCCATTGCCATATAGAGCATCTCTTCGGCTGGTCGCGCTAATCGATGTATTTCATCTAAAAATAGGATTTCTCCTTCAACTAAAGATGACAGAATTGATGCAAGATCACCAGCGTGTGTAATTGCAGGGCCACTAGTAATGCGAATCGGAGCCTTCATTTCTTCAGCAACAATCATGGCTAACGTGGTCTTTCCTAAACCCGGTGGTCCGGAGAGCAGAATGTGATCTGCCGGAGCCCCACGATCACTAGCAGCTTTCAACAAAAGACTTATCTGTTCACGTACTCGATGTTGACCAATAAACTCCTGGAGATCATGTGGCCGCAACGCTTGCTCAGCCGAAAATTCCTCAGGTGTTAAGTCTTTGTCAAGAAATTCAGAACTCGTCACTTAGCGCTCCTTGCGCCTGCAAGAGATCGCTTTAGTAATTCTGACAGTTCTACCGAAGCCGGATCTACATCTAGCTCACTGATAGTCTCCTCAATTCTCCGCTCTGCATCTTTTGCTGAATAGCCGAGCGAGATGAGTGCATCTGTCAATGAGTCACGCCATTTTCCACTCGCAGTATTCTTCGATTTACCTGTGTTATATCGCTCGCGTAATTCCAAGATAAGTCTTGATGCAACCTTCTTTCCAATTCCCGGTACTTGCTCTAAGGCTAATTGGTCACCTGACCCAATAATGCTCTGTAATTTTTCTGCATCAAAGACGTTTAGAAGCGAGTGAGCAACTTTTGGCCCAATGCCAGTAACGCTCTGCAATTCATTGAAAAGGTCCCGTGCATCTGCACTTTTGTAACCGAATAATTTCCAAGAATCTTCACGAACCACCAAGGAGGTATAGAGCGCGATTTCATCCCCGACGGCAATCTTGCTAGCTAAATCTGGAGCGACATTTATTTCATAACCAATCCCCGACACATTTACAACGATTGAAGTCAGCCGAACTTCAAGGACACTTCCCGCGATTTGAGCAATCACTTTAGTCTCCCAGCTCTCTGTGAACTATTTGCTTTCAGCTTTTTTATCCTGGTCTGTTCAGTTCTGACTGCACTTTTGAGAATTTCTGTAGTCGAGCCTCGCCAATGATGGCAGATGGCCAGCGCTAATGCATCGGTGGTATCCACCGGCTTTGGAGTCTCCTTCAGGCCAAGAATTTTCATCACCATTTGGGCAACTTGCGCTTTATCGGCTCTACCTGAACCAGTTACAGCTGCCTTAACTTCAGTAGGAGTATGCAATGCAATTGGCAGGCCACTTTTTGCAGCAAGCAAAAGTGCAACCCCTGCAGCTTGACCGGTTGCCATCGCGGTACGGACATTCAGCTGAGAGAAAACACGTTCGACCGCAATCGCATCTGGCTTGACTTTCGTAATCCAATCCATCAAAGCGTGATCTAGTTGCAACAGTCTCTCTTCTAGTGGGGCATCACTATCGGTTCTAATGGCTCCAAAATCAACCAATTTCAACTTGCGACCTGAGTGAGAATCAACAACCCCGATTCCGCATCGCGTTAAACCAGGATCAATCCCCAAAACTCGCATGCAGGAAGCCTAATAATTACCACGTCGGAGACTAAGAGAGGCTCGCCATTACCTCTTCAGAAAGATCAAAATTGCCGTAGACATTCTGGACGTCATCAAGGTCCTCAATGGCATCGATCAATTCGAATACGGATTTAGCAGTCTCGCCATCAACACTCACTGAAACCGTTGGCAGAAATGAGATGTCAGCTGATTCATACTCAATACCCCCGACCTTAAGTGAATCTCTCGCCGCTGCTAGATGAGTTGGGGCAGTAACGATCTCGAAATTATCACCTAAATCATTTACCTCTTCGGCGCCTGCCTCTAGAACTAGCTCAAGTAGTTCATCCTCAGTTAGAGTTTTTTTCTCTTGCAACTTCTTTACCAGGACTACACCTTTTCGATTAAACATGTAAGCGACCGAACCTGGATCAGCGATTGTCCCACCATTCCTAGTAACAGCAACGCGCACTTCAGAGGCAATTCGATTTCGGTTGTCGGAGAGGCATTCAATTAGGAATGCTACCCCGCCTGGCCCATAGCCTTCATACATGATTGTTTCGTATTGAGCTTCTCCGCCTTCGCCCCCCGCTGCACGTTTTAGGGCCCTATCAATATTGTCACTTGGCACCGAATTCTTCTTCGCTTTTGCAATAGCATCAAAGAGCGTTGGATTTCCGGCAGGATCTGCTCCCCCATTCCTTGCTGCTACTTCAATTGCTTTTATATGTTTGGCAAATGCCTTTGAACGTTTCGAATCAATAAGTGCCTTTTTTCTCTTGATAGTTGCCCATTTGGAATGGCCTGACATTACGCGCCTACCTTCTGAGCACTTCTACAAATCTCTTCCACGAAATAGCGGTGGATACGATTATCGCTTATGAGTTCCGGATGAAATGAGGTCGCCAGAATGTTTCCACTTCGCACCGCGACTGGATGTCCATTTACTTCAGCAAGTACCTCAACTTTCGCTCCATATTCTTCTATCCAAGGCGCTCTGATGAATACAGCTCGGAAATTAGGACCAGTTAAACCTTTAAATTCAAGATCGCTCTCAAAAGAATCGACCTGCCGGCCAAACGCATTCCGTCGCGAAGTTATATCTAGACCACCAAAGGTTTCTTGTCCTTCGATTGCGTCTAGAACTCGATCCGAGAGCAGAATCAAACCCGCGCATGACCCATATACCGGCATACCGGATTGGATCCTTTTCTGTATCGTTTCAAAGAGTCCAAAGGCTCGCGCCAATTTGCTAATGGTTGTCGACTCGCCACCGGGTATTACTAACGCTTCCACCTTTTCAATTTCTGTAGCAGTTCGGACCTCCACTGCGGTAACGCCACATTCTAGGAGCGCCTTTATGTGCTCCCGAACATCACCTTGGAGCGCCAAGACTCCAATCAACATGCGTGTTACCAGCCTCGTTCTGCTAATCGATGCGGCACTGGAATATCGGCGACATTAATTCCGACCATGGCTTCGCCGAGTCCGCGGGATTGGTCGGCAACAACTTTAGGATCACTATAAAAAGTAACCGCTTTGACTATCGCAGCTGCACGTTTGGCGGGATCTCCGCTCTTGAAAATTCCTGAGCCAACGAAGACTCCATCAGCGCCTAATTGCATCATCATGGCTGCATCGGCTGGAGTAGCAATACCGCCGGCTGTAAATAGGACGACTGGTAACTTGCCAGATTGGGCAACTTCTTTCACTAGCTCGTAAGGAGCTTGTAATTCTTTTGCGGCAACATATAACTCGTCCTCGCGCATCGCCGAGAGCTTACGGATCTCTCCGGAAATTGAACGCATGTGCGTGGTGGCATTTGAAACGTCACCCGTTCCCGCTTCACCTTTAGATCGAATCATGGCAGCACCCTCATTGATTCTTCGTAGCGCTTCGCCAAGGTTTGTAGCTCCACATACAAAAGGAACTGTGAAGTTCCACTTATCTATATGGTGCGTGTAGTCCGCAGGGGTAAGAACTTCTGACTCATCTATGTAGTCAACGTCGATAGCTTGAAGGATTTGTGCTTCGACAAAATGTCCGATCCGGGCCTTCGCCATTACTGGAATCGAAACAGATTCTTGAATTTCGGCGATCATGTCGGGATCTGACATCCGTGCGACGCCGCCTTGAGCACGAATATCGGCGGGGACGCGTTCGAGCGCCATTACAGCTACAGCGCCAGCGTCCTCAGCAATCTTCGCTTGTTCTGCATTGACGACGTCCATGATTACGCCGCCTTTGAGCATTTCGGCCATGCCGCGCTTAACGCGCGAAGTTCCGGTTACGTGAGTCTCAGCCATGCGGGAATTCTACTTAGTTTCGCCAATCAAGCGAGTTTGGGCCTAATTCTCAGTGGCTTCCAGAGCGACCGGGTAGGTAATTACTGGCTTCCTATCGGTGAGAAATATCCAAACTTGGCCAGTAGCGAAATATGCAGCTTCGCCATCGGGAAGAACCCAAGATGTGGGTGATTCGGCGCTTTCACGATTCCAGGTCACTTCAGTAACTGAACCGTCACGAAGTAAATAAGCCGTGCCGCTTCCCACAACCTTTGTCTTCGGAGTTATCCCACCAAATTTATCACCGTACTCCGATGGCGATATATCAACCAACTGAATGATCATCATATTCGATCCGAGTTGCAAGCCAGATTTTGCAAAATTTGGAGCGCCATTAAAATTCAAAATGAATTTGCTTTGCTCCTCATTCCATATGGCTTCATAGGAAGCACTGGGCCAGTTAATTTTTGCGCTCGATATTGGTTCTGCAAAGTCGCTGATATCACCATGGTTCCACCCAATAGTTGAGACAGAATCTACTTCATTAGCTTTTTCTAATAACAATGGTATGCGGACCATCATGGCATAAGGTGCAATCCGACTTGGATCATTGAAGTAAATGCTCGGAGGATTTCGTTCTGCACTGAGATTAACAAGATCTGCATTTGCTAATACGGGACGCAGCTTGCTCTGTGCGCCGCTATAAATGAAACCAACTTTTCCGAACTGCGCCAAAATATCAATATCTGATATTCGAGCTGAACGTACTGGTCCAACTCTCTCTGGGTAATTGGAACTATAAATACCCATCAAACGAGTTAATCCAGCCTCAACTTG
>JBEARJ010000004.1:0-26798 GCA_041163285.1 Actinomycetota bacterium
TTCTAAGAGATCAGCCGCGCCCGATGCTGATGATGCGGCGCGATTTCCATGCTTTATGACGCGCGCACCAGAAGCTGTAGTTAAGATTGCCGAGCTAGTTGAAATATTAATTGTGTTGAATCCATCCCCACCAGTTCCGACAATGTCGACAGTCCGATCCGGAATTTCCACTAACGTCGCATGCTCATACAAAGTTTCTACAAGTGCTACCACCTCTTCGGCCCGCTCGCCTTTTCGCTTTAGACCAATTAAGAACTCTTTTATAGATTCTTCATCCGCTGCTCCAGAGAGAATCTCACTCATGGCGATGCGAACTTCTTCGCTGGAAAGATTCTGAAGTTCGACGAGTTTTTGATTTACCTCTTCAATCCCCATATCTAAATCCCTCGGGAGTCAATATCGGGTAGACAATCAGTTTTTAGCTGTTGCCGGCGCAACTAAAGCTAGGACGCTCTTTGAAAGTGTGAATGGGTCAATGGGATGTGTGACCACGCCATCAGCCCGAGACCAACCTGCGAGCCAGGCATCTTGTTGGCGTGCGACAATCAAGAGGGTTGGAGGACAGTTAAAGATCTCATCTTTGAGTTGTGCCTCCCCATCCAAGATAAATAAATCAACTTTGTTCTTGGTTCCAATCTTCTTCTCATCAATATAAAGCCTCAAAGCATCAGCTGTCGCAAACTCGATAACTTCATTATCGGGTAGGGCCTGCGAAAGTCGCCGGCCGAGCGCTTTTCGGACGCTCTCTCTCACGGCGGCGTCATCAGAGTAAAGAATTACTTTGAAGGACTCCATAATTCGCAAGTCTAGAGGGAAAAGCGAAATTCAGGCCTTTGCCATGTGTTGGCCAATTATTGAGTGATGCGCTTCACCGCCACGTGGGGTCGAATGGTGGGGGCGTTTCACTATCTTTTCGGGAATAATCCCCCGCATGAGTAGCGCTTTGGCGACCCCCACTCCCCGCATTAATCGCCCAAATATCGTAGCTGTTGGCACCATCGTCTGGCTCTCAAGCGAGTTAATGTTCTTTGCGGCGCTCTTCGCAATGTATTTCACTACTCGAGCTGTTCAGGGCCCTGAGGTTTGGGCAGAATCAGTTGAGTATTTAAATATTCCATTCTCTGCTTTCAACACCACTGTCTTGGTGCTCTCATCTGTGACTTGTCAGTTCGGCGTTTTTGCTGCTGAACGTTTCCAAAATGCACGCACCGGAACAATATTGCAGATTTCAAAATGGGGAATGCGCGAATGGTTCGCCCTGACATTCATCATGGGTGCCTTTTTTATAGGTGGTCAAGTATTTGAATATGCAGAACTAGTACATGAAGGTTTGACTCTATCTTCAAGCCCGTACGGATCGGTCTTCTATCTCGCGACAGGTTTTCATGGCCTTCACGTGACTGGTGGATTGCTCGCCTTTTTAGTTGTCTTGATTCGCGTTTCAAAAGCTCGCCGCTTTGGTCATTCTCAAGCTACAACGGCCATTGTTGTCTCTTACTATTGGCACTTCGTTGACATTGTTTGGATTGCGCTCTTTTCTGCAATCTATTTGGTGCAATAAATGGGTAAATCTGTGAATAGATTCATTGGTCGCATTTCCAGGTACCGGCGACACCGATTCGCAGCACCGCTAATGCTCCTTTCCGGATTACTCCTCGCAGGAGTGGGATTCACCGTCGCCCAAGCTGCAACTGAAGAGATCCAAGTAGTTCTCTCCTCCGACAAAGCATCTCTCATCGCAGAAGGCAAAGAGATTTTTGCGCGTGGATGTTCTTCCTGTCATGGACTTAATGCAGAAGGTGCAGGTGCAGCGCCTTCGCTAATTGGTGTCGGAGCAGCCTCTGTTGATTTTCAAGTTGCAACAGGACGTATGCCGATGGCTGATATGAGCCAACAGGCGATGCGCAAGGAGCCTCTCTACGATGAGCGAGAAACTGCAGCGCTCGCAGCCTATGTTGCATCGCTGGCACCGGGACCTGCAGCTGTATCAAATGAAGAGTTAGCCTGGGAGCGCGATGGAAATACCGCAGATGGCGGAGAACTTTTCAGAACAAATTGCGCGATGTGCCATAACCTCGCGGGACAAGGTGGCGCACTGACTCAGGGTAAATATGCGCCGACTGTTATGGGAGTTGAACCTAAGCACATTTATGAAGCAATGGTTACTGGTCCACAAGCGATGCCAGTCTTTGCTAATTCAGTCTTAACTCATGAAGAAAAGCTTTCAATCATCAAGTGGATCAAGTTTGTTGAAACTGAGCCTTCACTTGGTGGCGCGGCGTTAGGCCGAGTTGGACCTGTCACCGAAGGCGCAGTTGGCTTCATTCTCGGCTTGGGAATCCTTATCGGTATTGCAGTTTGGCTAACGACGAAGGCGCGCTAATGAGTGAGATCAATATGGAATCCAATAAGGAAATAGCGCCGCTTGAAGATCCCGGATTACCTGAACATGTTCATCGCAAAACCGATGTTGATCCGCTGGCCGCCAAGAAGGCAGAGCGCCAAGTCTCTATTCTCTTCTCGCTCTCCGCAGTAGGAACAATTCTTTTTGTTTACTCGTATGTTTGGATTCCAGATGACACGCTGATCTTTCTTCCAATTTTTGGAACCACAAATGCTCATCAACTTCTCTTAGGTCTCGGGCTCGCTATGGCGCTCTTCTTCATCGGAATGGGAGCGGTTCATTGGGCGAAAACTCTCATGCCCGATCACGAAGTGGTTGATTACCGGAAAGAGCAGCGCTCAAAGAATGAAGATCGAGAGGCTTTCGTAGCCACAGTCAAAGACGGAGCCGGACAGGCTGGGCTAGGTCGACGCCCATTGATAAAGCGGACTCTCGCACTTGCTCTGGGCTTGGTGGGCATATCGCCGATACTTCTTCTACGTGACCTAGGACCTCTCCCTGAGAATGATCTCAATGAAACAAATTGGAAAGCGGGAACCCGATTGGTCACAGATCCAGGTGATCGTCCGATTCGACCTTCGGATCTCGAGGTTGGAGGCGTTGCCCAAGTTCAACCCGAATTTCCAGCCGGGAAAGTGCGCCATCTCGATGACATCGCACAAGATTCAGTGCTCCTAATCAGAATTCGCCCAGAAGAATTTAATTTGGATGCTGAACGTCTCTCTTGGACTTACGAGGGAATTATTGCCTTCTCAAAGATCTGTTCTCACATGGGTTGCGCTGTCGCACTATATGAACAGACCACTAAGCACCTGCTTTGCCCATGTCACCAGTCAACTTTTGATGTGACTCGAGCCGCCAAAGTTATCTTTGGACCAGCGGCCAGACCGCTGCCACAATTAGCCATCACTGTAGATAGTGAAGGTTATTTGGTGGCAAAGGCGCCATTTAATGAGGCAGTCGGACCGAGTTTCTGGGGGCGTGATTCTCAATGAGCGCACGTGAACGCGTAGCAGGCGGAACCGCAAACTTTATTGACGAGCGCACGGGCGCCGCTAAATGGATGAAGAAGACGCTAACAAAGGTCTTCCCGGATCACTGGTCATTCATGCTCGGTGAAATTGTGATGTACTCATTTGTAATTCTTCTTCTTTCCGGAACCTTTTTAACATTCTGGTTTGATCCTTCGATGCGCGAAGTTGAATACGAGGGTTCCTACGAGCCCCTAAATGGAATAAAGATGTCCGCTGCTTATGCTTCGGCGCTCCATATCTCATTTGATATCCGAGGCGGTCTTTTGATGCGCCAGATTCATCACTGGGCAGCTTTGATCTTTATGGCAGCGATGGTTGTCCACATGATGCGAGTCTTTTTTACCGGCGCGTTTCGCAAACCTCGAGAACTCAATTGGATAATCGGAGTTGCACTTCTAACTCTCGGAATCGTGGAAGGATTCCTCGGCTACTCACTTCCAGATGATCTTCTATCGGGCACTGGAATTCGTATCGCTGAAGCGATTATCCAGGCGATCCCGGTAGTCGGGTCTTACCTCTCCTATTTCATTTTCGGTGGCGCATTCCCGGGTGAAATGTTTATCCAGCGCATTTATGCGGTTCACATTCTGCTAATCCCCGGGATCATGCTGGCACTTATAACTGCGCATTTGATGTTGGTCTGGTACCAGAAGCACACTCAATACCCCGGCCCAGGTCGCACTGAGAAGAATGTTGTTGGTTATCCATTAATGCCTGTTTACATGGCAAAAGCGGGCGGATTCTTCTTTATCGTCTTTGGCGTCACTGCATTTCTCGGCGCTGTCGCGCAGATCAATCCAATTTGGATCTATGGCCCTTACAACCCTGGACAAATTGGAGCCGGATCTCAACCAGACTGGTACATGGGATGGCTTGATGGATTAGTTCGTGCCGCTCCCCCAATCGAGACGCATGCATTTGGAGTAACTATCTCTTGGAACATTCTGATTCCCGGTTTGATTATCCCCGGAATCATCTTCACACTGATGGCCTTCTATCCATTTATTGAACAGTGGATGACAGGCGATAAGAGAGAGCATCATGTGCTCGATCGTCCGCGGAATAATCCAAATAGAACTGCGATTGGCGCGATGTCGCTGACCTTCACAATGGTTGCATTAATCAACGGCGGAAACGATCTCCTAGCCACTCATTTTGATATGTCGATTAACCAAATCATGTGGTTCTCAAGAATTGGCTTGATAGCCCTGCCACCACTTGCATTTGTGATCACAAAACGAATCTGTCTATCCCTACAGCGCGCCGATCGAGAAAAAGTTCTTCACGGACGAGAAACGGGTCGCTTGGTTATGTTGCCTCATGGTGAGTTTATTGAAGTTCACGAACCGCTCTCGCCTGAAAAAGCTTACGCACTCACCGCCCATGAACAACTTCCACCACTCGAAATTAGCGGTGCCGATTCAAATGGAGTGGCTAACCCTCAAGGGATAAAGGGCAAATTGCGAGCTCGAATGTCGAAAGCCAGCCAAGAGCAGATTCAAAAGCCGACCGCAAAAGAGATGCTAGAACTTGAGGATGGGCACCACTAAGCGTTTGCTTCGGCGTACCTCTTTAATCTAACCAAAGTCTTGGCAACTGCTTTCTCGGTAAATGGATAAGCGTTTCGAGCCTTTAGCCACCATTGAAACGGCGAGGGGCGACCATCAAAACTCTCAGTGACCTCAGTTAAGTTAGGACCTAACTTCTTGATTTCATAACGCCATATCCAACGACCAAGGTGTCGCCATCCAATCAATTCGTTCTCGCGAAACTCAACTACCGTGTTTGTGATTTTGTACTTGATTCCAATCTTCATGCTCATGCCGAACTTTGCGCCAAGCGATAGGCGTTCTGGTCCCCAGTTAACTCCCTTGACGCTATTTGAACCATCAATTTTCGAATGAAGAGATGGGCTACAGAGAATTTCAAAGATTCGCTCCGCTGGCGCCTCAATGATTATGCGAGCTGATTTAAGTTCTGGGATGCCGGTATTCAATATCTCGGAACGAATATCGGTCATGAAACGATTCTTTTTAATGATGCGGTGAATTGGAAGGGCGTTCGTATTCGAGCACGAAGCCAAGTACTGAAATTAAGAGAGCCCCAACCGCAATCAGGGTAAGCCACCATCCAATGATGAGTCCCAAGCCAGCACCTGTGGCAGCAACTGCAACAGGCAGCGGCCACCAAGATCCCGGGCTAAAAAAACCCAGCTCGCCAGCGCTATCTGCAATCTCACCTTGGAGGTTATCTTCCGGCAAAACTCCACCAGTTCTTCGATTTATAAACCAGAAGTAATAACCAATGATTAAAGCCAAACCGGCGCTAAGCGCGAGCGCTGTAATGCCGACTGGTTCATTTGCCATCTGCCAATAGACAACGGTAACGACGCCGTAAAAAGCGGCGAGAAAAAGAAATAGTCGATAGCCAAACTTCATTTAGTGAGCGCTCCCCTTTTTGTGCGTCTCTATTTCCGAGTGCTCGGGGTGGTGTAGGTCGAATGCGGGACGCTCGGAACGAATTCTTGGCATCGAGAGGAAGTTGTGGCGCGGTGGCGGGCAAGATGTGGCCCACTCAAGCGAGGCGCCATATCCCCATGGATCGTTTGTATTCACTTTAGAAGCGCTTCTTGTAATCCAAATATTTATTGCAAATGGAATCATTGAAAGGGCGAGTAGGGCGGCGCCTACCGTAGAAACCATATTCATGAAGGTGAAGCCATCAGTTGCCAAATAATCTGCGTATCTACGTGGGAAACCTTTAATCCCAAGCCAATGTTGGATGAGGAAAGTTGTATGGAACCCGATAAAAAGGGTCCAGAAATGAATCTTGCCTAGAGTCTCATTAAGCATTCTTCCGGTGAATTTCGGCCACCAGAAATAGAAACCACCGAACATTGCGAAAACAACTGTTCCAAATAATACGTAGTGGAAATGAGCAACCACGAAGTAAGAGGCTGAGACGGCAAAATCAAGCGGCGGGCTAGCCAGAATAACTCCAGTCAACCCACCAAGAAGGAAGGTAACCAAGAAGCCCATCGCCCACATCATCGGAGTTTCAAAGGTTAAGGAACCTTTCCACATCGTTCCGATCCAGTTGAAGAATTTCACACCCGTCGGCACCGCGATTAGGAAAGTCATGAAGGAGAAGAAGGCTAGATTTACCTGGCCGCTTGCGTACATATGGTGCGCCCATACCGCGACCGACAAGGCTGCGATTGCGATTGTCGCTGCAATCAAACCTTTATAGCCGAAGATTGGCTTACGGCTAAATACTGGAAGGATTTCAGTAACGATTCCAAAGAATGGCAGAGCCAAAATGTAAACCTCTGGATGGCCAAAGAACCAGAAAATATGTTGCCAGAGAATCGCGCCACCATTTGCCGGATCAAAAACATTTGATCCAAAGAGGCGGTCTGATTCGAGGGCGAGTAGCGCAGCTGCTAGCGGTGGGAAGGCAATCAAAATCAGAATTGCAGTGAGTAGCGTGTTCCAGCTGAAGATGGACATGCGGAACATCGTCATGCCGGGTGCCCGCATTGTGAAGATTGTGGTCACGAAATTAACGCCACCCAGAATTGTTCCAAGACCACTAATGGCTAGTCCAACGATCCAAAGATCGGCGCCAATACCGGGCGAATAGATCTGGTTCGAAAGCGGCGCGTATGCAGTCCATCCAAAAGATGCCGCACCTCCAGGGGTCAGGAATCCGGCTGTCGCCATAATGCTGCCGAAGAAATAGAGCCAATAAGAGAGCATGTTCATTCTTGGGAATGCAACATCTGCTGCTCCGATTTGTAGCGGCATAATCACATTTGCAAAACCCACAAAAAGCGGAGTTGCAAACATCAAAAGCATGATCGTTCCATGCATCGTAAATACTTGGTTGTACTGCTCTGAGCTCATGTACTGCAGCCCGGGTTGAGCTAACTCAGCCCTTATTGCTAGCGCCAGGATTCCACCAATGAGGAACCAGAAAAATGATGTTGCCAGGTACATATACCCAATGACCTTGTGATCTGTCGTGGTCAAAAGTTTGACGGCAAGTTGGCCTTTAGTTAGCGGTTTGACGGGCTTAGGAGCCATTGGTTCTGCCGGACGCGTTGCGTAGGTGGTCATGATTCTGCACCTGCCTTGAGTGATTGAATATAGTTGTCGTACTCAGCCGGAGTTACAACCTTCACATTGAAAAGCATCTGTGCATGCTGACGGCCACAGAGAATGTTGCATCGTCCTGGGAACTCACCCAATTCATTCGCGGTGAATTCAATTTGATTGTCGACTCCAGGAATATTTTGAATTTGAATCATGAAAGCCGGAATCCAGAAACCATGAACAACATCGGTTGCGGTTATCTTGAATCGCACGGGCTCACCCTGTGGCAGATAGAGGGTAGGGGGCTGCGCTGGCGTTCCAGTAACAGTTGTTCCGGGTCCCGCTTCGGCGTAAGTGAATTGCCAAGACCACTGAATAGCGTTGACTGTTACGTCATGAACATTTGTAGCCGATGTAGGCGATACGGTGGCGATTTCATTTTGAGCGCGCGCTGTATAACCGAATAAGACTGCGATTATTACAAATGGGATAACTGTGTAGGCAATTTCCGCTGGGATGTTGTACTGAAACTGTCGCGGGAAACTTTCATCTTTCTTCCGATGGAAAAGAGCGGGCCAGATAATCAAAATCAGAGTAATTGCACCAACAATCGCGGCCGCTAACCAAGCGCCCTGCCATAATCCAAATGAGGTTTGATTTACGCTCGAAACATTCTCTCTGTAGCCAATTCCAGTTAGTTCCTCGGAGGAGCAGCCGCTTAGAGCTGTAGCAAGGGCGATCAGGCTCGCAATCTTGATGAAGCGAGAGCCTCTCTTTAGCGCTGAAATAAGCACGGGGTAAGGATAGTCGCCGCTCGCGAACCGGCCGAGATGGCGGTAGCGTTCCAAGGGTGTCGCCTATCACAGCCCCCGGAAACAATGGTGACGTTCTAGATTTTCAGAGTACCCAACGACTCTCTACCCAAGCAATCTTGGCAATCGACGAAGCCTTCGCAAAGGGCTGGCTGGAGCCTCAGAAGATTCATCATGGTTCTGCGCATCTCAGGAATCTCTTAAATGAAGCTCGAGAAAGTATCGCGGCGAACTTGATGATTCCCAAGGATTCACTTGAATTTGTTGGAGAACTAGGGTTCGGATATTGGTCTGCGCTGGCAGGTTCAGTTAAGAATTTCTCAGGCACTTTTATCCATGGTGTAACCGACCGCCAAGTGGTTCACGGATTCGCCAGAGAACTTTCCCACTCGGGTCTTAATGTAAAAACGTTAGCTACCGATAAGTCGGGACACCTTGCATACCAATCGGAGATACCCGAAATTCAATCTGATAGCGATCAGTTTGTGCTCTTTTGGCAGCACACAAATAGAGAGACCGGAATCCAACAGCGAGATTTAGATTGCCCAATTCCCTCAAATTCACTATTGATTGCTGATATGACAGCTGCCTTTCATGTCGCGGATAAACCTCGCGACTGGGGCGTTGCGCTTTGGGACTCGCGGAGCTTTGGTGGGCCAGAGGGTTTGGCAATCCTGGCGATTCGCCCCGATTCAATCTGGCAATCACCTATTCCCCCGATTGATCAACGTCGCTTATTTGGCTCCTATTCAAAACCTTTACTTCTGCTTACCGCGATTGCTCTTGATGAACGAGTTAAAGAAGCCGAGCGAGAGTCCCAATATCTGCAGGACTTGCGGCGTGAACTTCGAGAGATGATCTGTCATCGAATTACGGGAGTCAAAATTGTTGGCGACAGCGAGAAACAATATCCAGACAAGCAAGATCCGAGACAACTTGCATTAGTCGCTGATGGAGTAGCTGCCGAAGAGATTTTGCGCCAACTAGAAAAAAGTGGAGTACTAATTGATGCTGGCTCAGCATGTGGCGCGGGCGCCCTCTCGCCGAGCCATGTTTTAGAGGCGATGGGATTTGGAGAGAGCGGTCACCTTCGGATTACTCTCAGAGCAACCCATACAGTTAGAGATCTAGAGCGGCTCGTTGAACTACTAGCGCGAGAGATAGAACTCTTTAGATCAATTGATTGAACTTAAGACTATCTTTGAGGTTTCTAGTTAAACGAATCGCCGCAGGCGCATGAACCTTGGGCATTTGGGTTATCTATGGTGAACCCTTGTTTTTGAATCGTATCTACGAAATCGATTGTGGCTCCCATTAAGTAAGGAGTGCTCATCTTGTCGGTAACAACCTTCACGGCTCCGAACTCAACTACCGAGTCGCCATCTAGCGCTCGATCATCAAAATAGAGCTGATAGCGAAGACCAGAACATCCGCCTGGTTGTACTGCCACACGAAGCCTCAGGTCATCACGACCTTCTTGAGCCAAAAGTGATGCGACCTTCTCGGCAGCTACCGGGGTTAAGACGATTCCTGTTGCCGTTTCTGTGCTCATTTACATTCTCCGTTTTTGCTCGTTGCTTGCGGGAGAACTTTACTCGCAATAGGGAGATAATGTCGCAATGAGCAGCGCAGGCAATGAAGTTGTGAGCGAGCCAGGTATTGGTGAACTCCTACTTCTAGGTAAAGGCTCAGATTTATCAAGTGAGCGAGGCGTCTCCTGTACTGGCGATCTGCCGCCAGCAAGTTCACCGGACTTGGTGGAGCGAGCAGAGAAAGCCCGCAAAGCACTTGGTTCTTCGGCGATTGTTCTGGGTCATCACTATCAAAGAGATGAAGTAATTCAATTCGCAGATATAACTGGCGATTCATTTAAGTTGGCCCAAGCAGCCGCTGATCGACGTGAGGCCGAATACATAATCTTCTGTGGCGTTCATTTCATGGCCGAGAGCGCTGACATCCTGACCGCTGAAAATCAGAAAGTGGTTCTGCCGGACCTGGCAGCAGGTTGTTCTATGGCAGACATGGCTTCCGCCAATCAAGTAGATGAGGCCTGGCGAACCTTGGAAAAAATTGGCGTTTCGTCCAAAACCATTCCAATCACCTACATGAATTCATCGGCTGCAATAAAGGCGTTCACTGGAGCAAATGGTGGAGCAATTTGCACTTCATCGAATGCCGAGCGAGCGATGAGATGGGCCTTCGAGCAGGGCGAAAGGGTACTTTTCCTCCCCGATCAACATCTCGGAAGAAATACGGCTGTTCTCAAACTTGGTTTGAAACTAGAAGATTGCGTTCTTTGGAATCCTTGGAAACCACAGGGCGGGTTAAGTGAGAATGAAATTAGGAACGCGAAGGTAGTTCTCTGGCGCGGACATTGCTCTGTTCATGGCCGATTCTCACTTAGCAACGTTGAAGAGGTCAGGGCGAAAGTTCCCGGCGTTCAGGTCTTAGTTCATCCAGAGTGCCAACATGATGTGGTCCGCAGCGCTGATGTGGTTGGAAGCACTGAAATGATCATCCGAACAGTTTCTGACTCCCCTCCAGGTTCAATCTGGGCGGTCGGCACTGAACTCAACCTGGTGAAACGGTTGGCGACAACAAATCCGGATAAGAAAGTCCTATTTTTAGATAAAACTATCTGCTACTGCTCAACTATGAACCGAATTGACTTGCCACATCTTGTTTGGGCTATGGAATCACTCGCCTCGGGTCGTCTGGTAAATCAGATTCGAGTTCCAGAAAAAGTGGCGCGCGAAGCCAAAGTTGCACTTGAGCGAATGCTCGCTCTACCTTAAGGCTCATGGCAGAGAAAAAAGGACGCCCGACTCCTAAGCGGAAAGAGGCAGAGGAGCAACGAGTCTTTCGCAGACTTGCCCCAGCCGCGACTAAGGAAGCAAAGAAACAACAGAAACAGCAGAGCCGGCTAGCTCGAGTCGCGCAACGCGAGGCTTATATGCGCGGTGATGAGAGCGCTCTGCCCCTTCGAGATCGTGGTCCAATCCGGAAATTTGTCAGAGATTATGTAGATGCACGGCGATCAATCGGTGAATATTTCCTACCCGTAATCGTCTTGGTCCTTTTCATGACCGTGGTTCCCATTTTGCAGGTTCAACTTGCAGCCATCGTGCTGATGTATTCAGTTCTGATTTTCTCAATTCTTGACGGAATTTATTTGAGCCGGAAAATAAAACGAGAAATTGCAAAACGATTTCCAGGAGAGGCGGTTAAGGGCCTCGGCATGTATGGCTGGCTACGTTCAACTCAAATTAGAAAATTACGCGCACCATCGCCAAAAGTTAAGCGCGGCGCCAAAATCTAGTTTGATTAAGCTCTTGGATTTGGGGAAACTGTCTTGGTCGGATCGGTTTCAGGAAGTCCACCAAGTGCCTTATCTATTGCTTTCATAGTATCGGCGTCGAGCTTTATTCCCGCCGCCTTAACGTTCTCTTTGATTTGTACTGGTTTAGTCGCACCGATAATCGCGCTAGAAACATTTGGATTCTGAAGTACCCACGCGACTGCGAGTTGTGCCATGGTCAACCCATTTGCTTCCGCAATAGGCTTTAGATTTTGCACTGCGGTTAGCACCTCATCACGTATCCAACGCGAAATCATATTAGCGCCACCTTTTTTATCGGTTGCACGTGAGCCTGCAGGCGGTTTCTTGCCTGGCAGATATTTTCCTGTTAGAGCGCCCTGTGCAATTGGTGACCAAACGATTTGCCCGATGCCATTTGCTTCACAGGTAGGGACAACTTGGCTCTCAATCACGCGCCAGAGCATTGAGTACTGCGGTTGGCTCGATACAAATCGAGTGTATCCGCGCGCATCCTGAATCTTTAGCGCGGATTGAATCTGATCGGCGGTCCATTCAGAGAAACCGATGTAGAAAACTTTCCCTTGGCGGATGAGATCATCAAAGGCGCTCAGGCTCTCTTCAAGTGGCGTTTCGAAATCGAAACGGTGCATCTGATAAAGATCAATGTGATCAGTTTTGAGTCGCTTTAGCGAGGCATTGACCGATTCAATGATGTGCTTACGCGATAAACCTCGATCATTCTTTCCGGTCCCAGTCGGCCAATAGACCTTGGTGAGGAGTTCATAAGACTCACGTTTAACCCCTTTAAGGGCCTTACCCAGGACCGATTCCGCACGGGTACCGGCGTAGACGTCGGCGGTATCAAAGGTCGTGATTCCTTGATCGAGGGCAGCTCGCACACATTTAATTGCTGCGTCTTGTTCGACCTGTGAACCGTGAGTAATCCAGTTGCCGTAGGTAATCTCGCTTACATACATTCCAGAGCTGCCGAGTCTTCTATATTCCATGTTTCGAAGCGTAGCGCCTGCTTGCCTGCCTGGTCGAATGGTGGTTTATTTCGCCCACAACTGAATAGTCGATGTGCTTGGGGAAGTCGGTGCAAATCCGACGCTGACCCGCAACCGTGAGCGCTCCTAGAGCGTAAGTCGGATTACCAACGCATTGAATTAGATATTTGCCACCCGTCGAGGTTTGCGGGGCGGAGATTTTTTTCGCCATCGTGAGCGCTCTTTCATTTTGAAAGGTTCACATGCTCAAGAAGTATCTTAATTTTTTATTTATAGTTTCACTTTTACTTACAATCACCTCGCCGGCCTCAGCAAATTCGGGATTTAGATATTGGGGATATTTTCAAGCTCCGGCAGGTTCAACTTTGTGGAATGCAGCAATGACTGGACCTTCGGTCGAGGTAAAAGACGGAGATGTCGAGGGATGGACATTTACCGCGAGCGGTGCGGATATTCCAGCCGTTGCACCAATGATGGATCCCGATTTTGCGGCTCTCTGTGGAGAAGTATCAGAGGTTGCCGGCAAAGTTCGCGTTGGTCTTGTTGTGGATTTCGGAATCGGCGAAATTGCTCCTGCGGGTGAAACTCCACGCGAGTTCTTCTCTGACTGTGTCGTAGTACCGGAAGGCTCGGTCGGCTTAGATGTTGTCGAATCAGTCCTCGATGTCCGGGTTGCTGATTCGGGACTTATCTGTGGCATCGCCGGTTATCCAGCCGAAGAGTGCGGAGCTGAAATTGATATGAATATCCTGACGGCCCCAGTTGAAACTCAAAGTCAGAGCCCGAGCGCAGAGCCCGAATCTACCTCTGAAAACTCACCCGCTTTGTTGGCACTCGCAGTCATTGCGTTACTTGTTGGTGTAGTTGCTCTTCGCCGCCGCAAGAAGAACTAGAGCGAGAAGAGCGAAATAAGTGCAGATTCATCCAGCCTTTTTCTGGATTTGGGCAACCCTATTCACCACATCCTTAATCAGGCTGGATGAAACTTTGCTATCGCTAACCGCAATATTGGCTGCTTTGCTCTTAATCAAAGTTTCGCAGCGAGAAATGGTTCGACTAAACGTCTTCCTACTTTCGCTCAAACTTGCAATTTTGGCGGTAACTATTCGTATGATTTTTGCAATCATCATCGGCGTTCCGATGCCAGGTCAGACCATCTTTAGTTTGCCTGAGTTTCAGCTTCCGGACTTCTTAGTAGGAATTCGAATTGGTGGTGAAGTAACAACCGATCGTTTATTAGGAGCGCTAAACGAATCCCTACTCTTCGCAGCGCTAATAATTCTCTTCGGCGCAGCTAATTCGTTAACCACTCCAACAAAAATTTTAAAGGTATTCCCCCAGCGGCTCTATGGATTTGGATTAGCGACTGCGATGGCTACGAAAATGACGCCACAATTTGCAGAAAGCGTCTCTCGCATTCGCATGGCTCAGCACTTAAGAGGCCAATCCCAAAAAGGTGCAATGAGTTGGAGACGAATTGGAACGCCAGTACTTGAAGAGACTCTATCAAAATCGCTTGATTTAGCAGCTTCGCTCGAAGCTCGTGGGTACGGAATCAATCCCAATCCGACTCGATATAAACCCATTAAATGGCAGAGCAGAGAAAGTGTCGCATTGCTACCGGCCCTTTACGCGGCCGTTGTTCTGCCAAGCCTAGATCTAAACCCCATTCTAATTCTCGCAATTCTTTTTCTTTCGATGCTCGCAGTTTGGATTTTGAAATGATTGAATTTAAAAACGTCTCATTGATTTACCCCAACTCAGAGCAGACCATTATTGAAGACCTCAGCTTCAAACTTAACGAAGGTGAATTCGTCTTGATCATTGGCGAAACTGGTATTGGGAAGAGCAGCATTCTTAAGCTGATGAATGGCTTAGTCCCCCATCACACTGGTGGAATTCTCAGCGGAGAGATTGAGGTTGCAGGACGTTCGACTCGCCTACTACGCCCAGGCGAATTAGCAGATTTAGTAGGTGTGGTCCCCCAAAATCCGATAAATGGTTTTGTTTGCGACATTGTCGAAGACGAGATTGCTTTTTCACTTGAAACTCTTGGGGTTCCGTTAGATGTTATGAGAAAGCGCGTTGAAGAAACTCTTGATCTACTTGCCCTCGCGCCGCTTCGAAACCGGGAGATTCAAACACTAAGCGGGGGCGAGCAGCAGCGGGTTGCGATAGCGGCAGCGCTAGTAACCCACCCCAAAGTTCTTCTCCTAGATGAACCAACTAGCGCTCTTGATCCAATTGCGGCTGAAGAGGTTTTATCAATTCTTCATCGATTGGTACAAGATTTAGGACTTACTGTAATCATTGCCGAGCATAAGTTGGAGCGGGTGATTCAGTTTGTCGATCGAATTCTATTAATTAATGGTGGTAAGGATGTCCAACTTGGTGAGACTCGCCAAATCCTCTCGACTTCACCAATCGCACCGCCTTTGGTGGAACTCGCCCGTGTTACTGGGTTCTCTGAATTACCTTTGACCATAAGAGAGTTTCGCCGCTCCGTTTTTGAATTTCCAAAACTTGAGCGATCATCAATCTCAAAAGAGAGTGAAACTTTGATAGAGATTGAATCACTTACCTGCTCATATGAAGCGGGGAAAAACAAATATGCGTTGAAGGATATAAACCTAAAAATGAATTCAGGAGAGATACTCGCATTAATGGGGCGCAATGGTGCCGGCAAATCGACCCTCCTTAAGTCATTAGTCGGCCTCTCTCCTATTGTTTCTGGACAAGTTCGGGTACTTGGACATAATCCGCGAGACTTTAATTCACGCCAGTTAATCAAGTCCATTGGATACGTCCCCCAAGAGCCTGGCGATCTCTTGATTGAAACAAAAGTCATGGACGAATGCCATCGCGCCGACGTTGACAATCATGCGAATCCCGGAACAACTTGGCAGATACTTACTGATTTGATTGGGTCGGTATCACCAAACTCTCATCCTCGGGATCTAAGTGAAGGCCAGAAACTCGCCCTTGTAGTTAGCGTCTTGCTCTCCGCCAATCCGCGCGTGCTAGTTCTGGACGAACCAACTCGAGGATTTGATTATGACTCGAAACGCAAGTTGGTGGACACACTAAAGCAAATTGCATCTGCGGATCGTGCCGTGATTCTGGCAACCCATGACGTGGAATTGGTGGCAGAACTGGCGGACCGAGTGGTTTTTATTGCCGATGGTGAACTTATCTCGGATGCAGACACGATAACGGCGCTCACAGCCTCGCCTGCATTTGCTCCACAGGTTGCAAAGGCCTTACCTGACAAGGGAGTTCTAACTGTCACGGATGTTCGCGCGGCGTTAGGTAAGTGAGGATCGTGTTATCGATATCCAAAATCGGTTGGATTATCTCGTTCGCCTCTGTGAATCTAGTTGGCGTATTTCTCTTTACTTGGCCGATTTTTCTAGATACGCGATCTTTTGGCTTTCGGGAATTGAGTCAAGCAACGTGGTTAGCAGTGGTTCTGGCTCTAATCGCAATTCTAATTATCTCGTTACAGGTAAATGCAAAATTGCTAGATAGCAAAACGGTAGCAATTGTGGCCCTCCTTGTTGCATTAATTTCGGCGCTGCGCCTGCTTGGCGCAGGTGCGATCGGGATTGAGCCAATGTGGTTCTTGATTATTCTTGCAGCGCGCGCATTAGGATCAAGTTTGGGTTTTGTAATTGCTCTTCTATCCATCTTGGTCAGTGCTCTGATTACCGGCGGCATTGGCCCATGGTTACCATTTCAGGCCCTAGCTGCAGGATGGATCGCCATCGGTGTCGGCCTTATTCCAAGAAGCTTTAACTTCAAATTGGAGCGGGCGCTCTTGATGGCTTATGGTGCGATTGCGGCTCTATTTTTCGGACTATTAATGGATTTACAACTTTGGCCCTGGCTTTTAGGTAGCGATACGCAACTTTCTTATCAGCCTGGTGCGCCTGTCGCTGAGAACTTGAGTAGATTCTTAACATTTCATTTTGCGACAGCGCTATCTTGGGATATCCCGAGAGCGATTGTCACTTCAACTCTGATCTTCGTGACTGCTCGCCCAGTCCTTGGTGCATTTAGGCGGGCGAAACTTCGCCTTGATTCGGTCGCAGATTGGCGCGTTGCTAACGCACGCGCGACGGAACAAAAGGCAGTTTGACCACTGTAGCTCTAATCTGTTTCCCACGAATATCAATTAGTAATTCTTCACCAAGTTCGATCTCAGGTTCAATTAGGGCAAGCGCAATTCCGCTTTTGAGCGTCGGAGAAAACGTTCCACTTGTCGTGACCCCAACCCCAGATTCGTCTTTGCTGACACGCATCTCAGCTCTAGGTATTCCGCGTTCAGATAATTTGAGGCCTCGGAGCGCTCGTTTTGGCCCAACTTCACGCTCTTGGAGAAGTTTCGCTTTGCCCCAGAACTTATCTTTGCGCCAAGCGACTGCCCAGTTAGCGCTAGCCTGAACCGGAGTTATCTGCAGTGATAACTCATGTCCATGAAGCGGATATCCCATCTCAGTTCTTAGTGTGTCACGCGCACCAAGGCCCGCCACTAATCCATCTATTTTCCTAACAGACGAGAAGAGCGCATTCCAAATGGATAATGCATCTTCCCAATTAGGAATTATTTCAAAACCTAGCTCGCCGGTGTATCCAGTGCGGCAGATTATGACCTTCTTGCCAACAATCTCTGTTTCTGCAAATGACATATATTCAAGTGTCAGATGAACATTCAGATCTTCCAAAACATTTTTAGCAAGCGGTCCTTGGAGAGCAAAGACTGCGTATGAATTATGGAGATTAGTGACAGTAATCCCTTGGGGTGCCACTTGCTCTAGTCGCCTCACAACTTCTTCTGTGTTTGCTGCATTTGGGATTAGAAAAAAATCTTCAGCACTTCTCCGGTAAATAATTAAATCGTCTATCACGCCGCCAGTGGCATCATCACAGAGTAAGTTGTATTGAGCTTGACCATCTCCGATTTTTGCAAGATCGTTGGTGATACAACTATTTAAGAACTCCAGCGCCCCATCACCTTGAACGGATGCTTTGCCCAGGTGAGAGACATCAAACAATCCGACCCGTTCGCGGACGGCTGCATGCTCATTTAGTACTCCCCCACCCGACTCTTGAGGATATTCAATGGGCATCTCCCATCCACCAAAATTCGCCAACTTCGCCCCAGAGCTCTGATGGAACTCGTGTATTGGCGATCGCCTTAATGGCGCAGAATTCATCACTCCAATAACCTAGCGCAATGACCCCAACAATTCGCGCGACAGATGCCCAGCTAACTTCCGATGTACTTGTACTGGGACTCAAGAGAGATCAGAAGAAGCAGTTATCCATTCACACGAGTGGAATTAAGTTTGATACCGAATCAATCCTCGAAGCTCTTGTCGATATGGGTGCAACAGGCGCTGCTGATGAAGTGATAAAGCTGCCAGGAGAGAGCACTAAGTTGATAGTTCTAACAGGTCTCGGCTCTGGCGAAATGAATCATGAAGTGCTCCGCCGCGCCGCTGGAGCTGCTGCGCGATCACTGCTCGGCCAGAAGAGCGCCACCTTTGCCCTTCCTCATAAGAACCAAGAAGAAGTTGCTGCGATTGCTGAAGGAGCGCTACTCGGCTCATATGCATTTGATGAATTTCGTGGCTCCACCAAAGCAGATCGCAAATCTCCGCTAAGCAAAATCGAAGTTCATACCAAATTCACAAATGATAAGAGAGTCCAAGGTGATCTAAAGCGAGCAGAAGTAATCGCAAAATACAGCCATCTAGTTAGAGATTTGGTTAATACTCCGCCAAGCCACTTGAATCCAGTTTCATTCTGCGCAAGATTCCAACCACTCGCTAAGAAGTTATCATTGAAAGTTGAAGTTCTTAATGAACAGCAACTTAAGAAATCTGGATACGGTGGCATCATCGGAGTCGGTCAAGGTTCAGCTAACCCACCGCGTTTGCTTCACATCTCCTATCGCCCCAAGGGCGCCAAGAAGCGCCTCGCTTATGTTGGCAAAGGAATCACCTTTGATACCGGAGGTTTGGCGCTAAAGCCGGCTCAGGGAATGGAAGCAATGAAATCAGATATGAGTGGCGCAGCAGCTGTCTCCGCCGCAATACTCGCAATCGCCGAGTTGAAGATTCCTATCGAGATAGATGCATGGGCACCGTTGGCTGAGAACATGGTCAGCGACACTGCAACCAGGCCGAGCGACATAATCACCATTTATGGCGGAAAAACTGTTGAGGTTTTAAATCCAGATGCTGAAGGTCGATTGATTCTCGCAGATGCCTTAGTTAAGGCCGCCGAAGTCGGAAATAAGGGCGGAAAACTAGATGGGATCGTTGATGTTGCAACTTTAACTGGCGCTCAAGTTGTTGCGCTTGGAACACGAACAAGCGCCGTTATGACAAATGATGAGAAATTCCGCGATCAATTCTTGGAGACGGTAAGTCGCTCTGGTGAGCAATTCTGGCCGATGCCACTACCGGAAGAGTTGCGCGCATCTCTAGATTCGCCCGTGGCTGACATTGCAAATATCGGAGAACGCATGGGAGGCATGCTCGTTGCCGGTTTGTTCCTTAAGGATTTCGTTGCGCCAGAGCTACCCTGGCTCCATTTAGATATAGCAGGACCGGCGTACAACGAATCGAAGCCTCACGGTTACACGACGGTGGGCGGAACAGGTGTCGCACTTCGCACTCTCCTCGCATTCGCGGAGGACCAGGCAGGTCGTTGATACTGGCAAGATAAGTCCTTAGAACTAGTGAATTCGTGAGGTTGTCGTGGCTAATTTTGATCTAGTAATTCTCGGTGGTGGAAGCGGCGGATACGCATGCGCTCTTCGCGCTTCGCAGCTTGGCCTAAATGTGGCCCTTATAGAGAAAGATAAATTGGGCGGAACATGTCTCCATCGAGGATGTATTCCAACAAAAGCGCTTCTACATGCTGGCGAGATCGCAGATAACGCACGTCACGCGGGAGATTTTGGCGTAAAAGCAGATTTTCACGCGATAGATATGGCGGGAGTTAACTCCTACAAAGATGGCGTAATCTCAAAGCTCCATAAGGGCTTACAAGGACTTGTGAAATCTCGAAAGGTAACTTATGTAGAAGGCGCCGGACGGTTAGTCTCAAGAGATACGGTTGAGGTTAATGGTCAGCGCTACACCGGAAAGAATGTAGTTCTAGCGACTGGGTCATATGCAAAATCTTTACCAGGCCTTGAAGTTGATGGCGTGCTAGTAATGACAAGTGATCATGCGATGCACCTAAATCATGTTCCGAAATCCGTAATTGTTCTGGGTGGCGGTGTAATTGGATGCGAATTTGCATCGGTTTGGAAATCCTTTGGCGCAGAAGTAACCATAATCGAGGCCCTTCCGCATCTAATCGCACTCGAAGATGAATCCTCAAGCAAGCAACTAGAGCGTGCCTTTCGCAAGCGTGGAATTAACTTTGAATTAGGAACGAAGTTCAAGAGCGTCACTAAGAACGACTCGGGCGTAGTCGTAACGCTCGAAGATGGAAAGACTTTCAGTGCAGAGTTACTTCTTGTCGCGGTTGGACGAGGACCAGTCTCGGCAAACCTTGGCTATGAAGAGCAAGGTGTGAAAATGGATCGTGGCTATATTCTCGTTGATGAAAAGTGTCGGACTAATGTTCCAGGAATTTGGGCAGTCGGCGATTTAATTCCAACCCTCCAGTTAGCACATGTTGGGTTCGCAGAAGGAATCCTAGTCGCCGAAGAGATTGCTGGATTGAATCCGCGAGCCATTAATTATGATGGAGTTCCCCGAGTTACTTACTCTGAACCAGAAGTTGCTTCAGTCGGTCTCACCACAGCCGCAGCAAAAGCGAAAGGTTACGAAGTTGTTGAATTAAATTACGATCTGGCCGGAAACGGAAAAGCTCAAATCCTAAAAACGGCGGGATCGATAAAACTAGTATCTGCAAAAAATGGTCCAGTCCTCGGAATACATATGGTCGGTTCCCGCGTGGGTGAACTTCTCGCTGAAGCTCAACTAATTTTCAATTGGCAGGCCGATGCCTTCGATGTTGCACCCTTGATACACGCTCACCCAACTCTCTCCGAGGCTATGGGCGAGGCTCATCTAGCGCTGGCTGGAAAACCGTTGCATGCGCATGGATAATCCCGCTAGTGAATTGAGCCATACCCCGCTTACGAGCGAGGGTGGAATTTCTGCAAGATCTTTTGAGCTGGACTTAGAGAGGAAGAGATGACTTTTTCGGTGAAGATGCCGGCCTTAGGCGAGAGCGTCACAGAAGGTACGGTCACTCGTTGGCTCAAAAAAGAGGGCGATCAAGTTGCCTTAGATGAGCCACTACTCGAAGTTTCTACCGACAAAGTTGATACCGAGATTCCATCACCAGCAGCAGGCGTGTTACAGAAAATAGTTGTTGCCGTCGATCAGGTTGCGGCAGTTGGCGCTGAGTTAGCAGTAATTGGAGAAAGCGCTTCGTCTCAATCAACTCCAACACCGACTCCGCCAGTCGCTTCGACACCTGCTGCTGTTTCTACTCCGGCACCAACTCCATCTCCGGCAACACCTTCTGCGCCAACATCTGCAGCTCCAGCTGCAGGAGCGGCAATAGTTGTAATGCCAGCCCTCGGAGAATCAGTTTCCGAAGGAACTGTAACTAGATGGCTTAAATCTGTCGGAGATCACGTGGTGGCGGATGAGCCGTTACTTGAAGTTTCTACCGACAAGGTTGATACCGAGATTCCAGCGCCAGCTTCCGGAACTCTCCTCTCAATTGATGTAGCAGTTGACTCCACCGTTCCAGTAGGTGCACGTCTAGCAACAATCGGAGCAAGTTCCGGCGCAACTCCCTCCGCTCCAGCGCCTGCTCCGACACCAATACCGACTCCGGCACCGGCGCCTGTAGCCGCTCCTGTTGTTACCCCGCCACCGGTGGCGCCAAAACCAGTTCCGGCCCCACCACAAACTCCCCCACCTCTAATTCCTGCCACCACAAGTCCTGCTGCTACAACCAGGTCAACAGCGCTCGATGACGCCTACATAACTCCCATCGTTCGCAAACTGGCCGCTGAGAGCGGAGTCGATCTTTCAAGAGTTAGAGGAACTGGAGTAGGCGGACGTATTCGTAAAGAAGATGTTCTTGCAGCCATTCCAAAGGCAACACCAATCGCGACTTCGGCTCCCCAATCAACCTCTATACCTTCGGTGCGAACTGCATCTCCCGTATCGCCATCTCCACTTCGCGGTACAAAAGTTACGATGACTCGTTTGCGCAAAGTTATTGCGGCAAGAATGTTGGAGTCTCTACAAATAAGTGCTCAACTAACAACCGTTGTTGAGGTTGATATAACCAAGATTTCGAGATTGCGCGATAAATCGAAGGCGACCTTTGAGGCTCGTGAAGGTGTGAAGTTAAGTTTCCTACCTTTCTTCGCAGTAGCAGTATGCGAAGCGCTTAAGGTGCATCCTGTTCTGAATTCTTCTGTAGAAGGTGATGAAATCACCTATCACGGAGCTGAACACCTTGGAATCGCAGTCGATACCGAACGCGGACTACTTGTTCCAGTTATCAAAGATGCCGGGGATCTCAACATGGGCGGAATCGCTCGCCGTATCGCTGACGTCGCGGCGCGAACAAGAGAGAACAAGATTTCTCCAGATGAATTAGGTGGCGGAACATTTACTATTACAAATACTGGCTCGAGAGGCGCGCTCTTTGACACTCCAATCATTAATCAACCACAAGTTGGAATTCTTGGAGTCGGCTCAGTCGTGAAGCGCCCCATGGTTGTAAAGGGTGAAGATGGTGGCGAAACAATTGCAATCCGCTCCATGGTCTACTTGGCGCTCTCATACGATCACCGAATTGTCGATGGTGCAGATGCTGCACGTTTTCTCACCACGCTTAAAGAGCGACTTGAAGAGGGTCGTTTCGAATCTGACCTCGGACTTTAAGGAGCCAAGATGGCCCTGCCGCAACGCATAGCAATAACAGGCGCTTCCGGAATGATCGGTTCGGCGCTTGTTGGACATCTAAAGTCTGAAGGACATACTGTTCAAAGACTTGTTAGGCGCCCAGTCCTCTCCCCTGATGAGGTTCTATGGGATCCAAGATCTGGCGAAGTCGATCTTGCGCCGCTTGAAGGCGTTGATGCAGTAATTCATCTTGCCGGCGCCAATGTTGGCGACAAGCGTTGGACGAAGAAATATCGAGCTGAGATCTTGAATTCGAGATTACTTGGAACCAACACAATTGCGACCGCTGTTGCCAAATTAAAACCCCAAGTCTTTATCTCCTCAAGTGCGATTGGTTGGTATGGAGAAACTGGAAATCGATCGGTAACCGAGGATGATCGCCCCGGTGATGATTTTCTGGCTGCAGTCTGTAAAGAATGGGAGGCAGCTGCCGATAGTGCTTCGCAGACTCGTATCATCAAGATTCGAACTGGTTTAGTTCTTGAACCCACAAGTGGCGCGTTAGGAAAGATGTTGCCGCTCTTCAAATTAGGCGTTGGTGGAAAGCTTGGAAATGGTAAGCAATGGTGGTCATGGATTACCTTGCATGATCAAATAAAGGCGATCTGTTATCTGCTCGAAAAAGATATTGAGGGTCCGGTAAATCTCGTCTCCCCCAATCCCGCAACAAATCAAGAATTTACCGCCGCTTTGGCCCGTGCGCTACGTCGTCCGGCCTTAATTCCAGTTCCAGGTTTTGCGCTCAAAATTCTTTTAGGTGGCTTTTCATCAGAAATATTGGGTTCCAAACGAGTGATGCCGAAGAAACTTATTGATTCTGGTTTTGAATTTGATTATCCGCATTTAGCGCCGGCGCTGGCTGCCTTAATCAATGAGAAATAACCGCTAACGCCGCCAAACGACCGCTCAATAGAGCGCCCTGTTGTGATGGAGTCGCACGCCAATCGCCGGCAAGGAATATTCCGGTATTACTAAGAACTCCAGAGGTTAGATCCTGACCTGGTCCATGAAAGGGCAGCGAATTTGGAATCTGGTATTTCTCTATTGTCTCCCAATTATCAGTAGGAATTTCCCAGAGATAACTTAAGTGAGATCGGATCTCTGGCTCGGGTGAATGAATTAACGATGTAGCAGCAACCAGAGTCGAATCCTCAGGCGCATAGCTACTTGCAACATTAGAGATCGCAACTGTGCTCACCACAGGACCATTGCCTCCTACTCTAAGGTGATCACTTGAAATCTCACCCTTAGGTACCTTGAAATACCAAGTCTCTGAATAACTCATTCCGGGTGCCTTTGATCCAATCATTTCTGACGCGACTACCGGGTCGGTGGCTAGAACAACTGCATCGGCGCTCTCTTTTCCAGAATTCGTTACTACCTCTTGTGACCCGACGGCCTTTACTTCTACGCCGAATTCGATATCTAGTCCGGCAGCTAAAACTTCAGAAAGCTCTCTAACGCCACCATCGGGAATTCCTGGATTGCCTTTTATAAACCAATGGATCAGCTCACGTGCTACCCGGTTAGAAACAAAGTCGCTATCGGTAAGGAAAACGCCATTTAAGAATGGCTTCAATACTTTGCTATAGAACGAGCCAACTTCAACCATTGCAGCTTTAAATTCAATATCTTCGGTTTTCTGTCTCAGATAACGAAGGAACGCCAATTTCTCATTTATATCGCCGGTCCCTCGGTTCAAGTTTCCTTTCAAATAACGGAGGTTCTTTCGAAAGTCTCCGACCCTAAAAGTTTCTAGATCAGTTCGGAGATCAAGTCCTTTGGGCAGTGAATTCATAACGACGCTTTCAATCGCTTTTGTTTCACGAAGCTCGCCATAGTTTGGATTGATAACTTGAAATCCTCTATCTAGGGTGAATCCATCAACAAAATCAGAGGTGACTCGACCACCAACGCGATCGCTCTTCTCAAGAATCTTTACCTGAAATCCTCGCTCATTGAGGATTCGGGCTGCATTTAGACCTGCCCAACCAGCGCCGATTACGAGTACGCGCTTAGTCACCGGTGAATATCAATCTCAAGTGCCTGATCGAGAATTCTGGCTACGTCTAGCGCAAACTCTCTCGAAACTGGCATCTCTGCCAATCCTTTTACGGCATCCATAACTTGATTATAAAAAGCAACATAATTTCCAGGTAAGCCTCGATAATTAAATGATTCACTTCCTCTGTGAATTCTAAATTCACTTGTTGCGCTCTTAGTATCGCTCCAACCAGTCACAATTGGCTTTGATCCAGCCCTGAGCATTCCCTCCTGTGGATCCAATTCTCTTGCAATCAAAGTTCCCTGACTTCCACTTAATCTAACGCGCGGACCCGGAGCGCCCGCAACAGCGCTAACTGAGAGATATGAGTCAACCCCTTGATTATGTTTCAGAACTAGTAGAACATCATCATCCACCCCGCCGCGAACTTTCCGAATAGATGAAAACTCAAGAGTTGCAGGGCCAAAAATATCTAGCGCGATAGAAACTAAATGAGTCTGAAGATCCAATAGCAACCCACCGCCCAAATCTGTGGGCGTTGTCTCGCGCCAAGATTGCAGATTTAACTCAGGTCGAAATCGTTCGAATCTGGATTCATATCTGAAAACTTCTCCAATTTCGCCCTTCTGCAGAAGTTCCTTTATTGTCAAAGTGTCACTATCGAAAAGTCTATTGAAGAAGACAGTCACCGGAACCCCGCGCTCCTGTGCATATTCAAAGAGCGCTAGCGTTTCGTAATAACTGAGCGCCATAGGTTTATCGACAACTACAGGAATGCCGCGATCTAGCGCTAGTTTCGCCTGTGAAGCGTGTACCTCGTTTGTTGATGCAACAACTACAAGATCTAAATCCTCTTCAACTAGCTCATCAGCCGACGACAGGATTGTGGCGAGCGGAAAATCTTTATGCGCCAATCCGCGCTTTTCTATGGAGCGAGAACAAATCGCCGCTACGAAGAAGCCCGAAGCTTGGAGCAAAGGCGCATGAAAGCTGCGCCCGGCAAGCCCATAACCGATGAGCCCTACTCGCATTGCTCGACTATTTTCCCTCGTGCTGCAATTTAGAAGGCCACCAGATTTTCGGTCCAATTACCTTTACTAATGCCGGCACTAATAGTGAACGGACCACAATTGCATCTAGAAGTACTCCGAAGGAGACCGCGAATCCAAGTTGGGCTAGGAATACGAGTGGAAGAATCCCAAGAACTCCAAATGTGGCAGCAAGGACGATTCCCGCGGATGTGATTACCCCTCCGGTAACAGTTAGTCCCTTGATGATTCCAGCTCGAGTGCCAATAGTCATTGTTTCTTCCCGCACTCGAGTCATCAAGAAAATGTTGTAATCAATTCCGAGCGCCACTAGAAAGACGAATGCAAATAACGGGAATGATGGGTCTGAACCAGCATGTCCAAATACATTGTCAAATACCAGAGCGCATACACCGAGAGTAGCGAAGAAGGAGAGAACGACGGTTCCCAGAAGTAAGCCAGCCGCAAAGATGCTGCGTAGCAAAAGTCCGAGAATTAGCGCGATGAGCAAGAGAACGATTGGAATAATGACACGATTATCGCGCTTCGAAGATTGATCGATATCGAAGCTAATAGCAGTCTGGCCACCTACCAATACATTTTGATTTACCGCTTTGGCGGCCCCGCGGATTTGCGGTATCAACTCTTTCGCTTCTTTAGAGTCTGCCGGGACCTCAAGTGTTGCAAAAAGCAACGCCTTGCCCTCGACTACCTTCAATTCACCGGTGGGTTGACGCGTTTGTGGATCTTGAATGAAAACTGGAGTTACATTCGCAATTTGGGGAAGACCCTGGATTGCGGAAGAAACAGCAGAGATATCGGCCGAATCAACAACGATTTCTACCGGTGTCCCCTCTCCACTTGGGAAGTGTTCGCCTAATTTATCTAGACCAATTACAGAATCAGTTCTCGAAGTGAAAGCCTCAGTCTGAGCCAGGCCATCGCTCTTAAGGGTGGTTGAGAAACCAGCAAAAATTAGAAGTACTAGTGTGGTTGTAATCCAAATTGCTTTCGGCTTGCGGTCTACAAATGAACCGACTTTCGACCAAAAGCCAGATAACTTCTCGTCAGCGTGATCAAAGCGAGGAACTCGCGGCCAGAACACCCAACGGCCAAATAGAACCACCAAGGCG
>JBEARJ010000005.1:0-25549 GCA_041163285.1 Actinomycetota bacterium
CGTAGCTAGCCTAGATCCCAAACTTGAAGAGGCCGCAAGAGATCTTTACGCAAGTGATTGGGAGACTTTTAGACGAGTCACATTTCCACTTGTTGCACCGGGAATTGCCGCTGCTGCCTTGCTCGCCTTCGCTCTTTCATTTGATGACTTCATCATCACAAACTTTAATTCAGGAACAGTAAACACTTTCCCTGAGTATGTATGGACGGCATCGTTGCGTGGAGTTCCTCCCCAGGCAAACGTGATAGGTACCTTGATGTTTGTAATCGCATTAGTCTCTGTATTTGCTGGCCAAGCAATCAGCAAACGAAAACAGACGAGAAGATGATGACCAATCACGGAAATATGTACGGACCAAACTTCACTTTTTTAGGCATTCCAGCTTGCGACCTAGATAAGCCTGAAACCTATAAAGGCGCAGATGTAATTATTGTCGGAGCGCCGATTGATAGCGGAACCTCACATAGATCAGGTGCGAAGTTTGGGCCACAAGCTATCCGCATGGGGGATTACCTTCCGCATGATGGTGAGCGTCCGCATTTGGCGCTTCGAATTGATGGTTTGAAAGCTTTGAATGTGTTTGATGCTGGAGACTTGTTGATGCCTCCGGGAAATCTTGAAGAGTCACTCAAGGTATTGAAGGCTGCTACCGAGAAGATCTCTAGAGCCGGTGCGATTGCTGTTGTTCTTGGGGGAGATCATTCAATTGCTTCCGCTGATGTGGCTGGAATCGCAGAGCATCGCGGCAAGGGCAAGGTTTCTATGATCCACTTTGATGCTCATGCTGATACTGGAGATCTCCAGTTCGGTGCGCTGGTTGGACATGGAACTCCGATGCGTCGGCTAATTGATTCTGGTTATGTTCGTGGTGATCGCTTCTTACAACTTGGTCTTCGCGGCTATTGGCCCGATGATCTGACTCTAAATTGGATGCGCGATCAGGGAATGCGTTCATATGAGATGACTGAGATTCATCACCGCGGATTGAATACAGTTCTTGATGAGTCTTTTGCTCGGTTAACTGATGGATGCGATGGAGTTTTCTTATCTGTTGATATCGATGTTGTAGATCCCGGAATGGCTCCCGGAACTGGAACGCCAGAGCCTGGCGGTATGACTTCAAGAGAGTTATTGGAATCGGTACGAAGGATTTGTTTGGAGCTACCAGTTGTAGGAATCGATGTTGTTGAGGTAGCACCACCTTTTGATTCAGCGGATATCACTGCAATTCTGGCAAACCGAGTGGTCCTCGAAGCTTTGAGCGCTATCGCAAAACGTCGTAGTGGTGAGAGTTATTCACCAACTAGGAATCTGCTAGATCGTTAAGCTTTTGAAACTGCTTCATCAAGGATTGTTAACGCTTCCTTGAGAAGATGCTCGGGAATAACCAATGGTGGGATCAGGCGAATTACATTTCCGTAGGTTCCGGCCGAGAGAATCAATACACCTTTTTGTTGGCAATACTTGATTATTGCGGCCTGCGCTTCTGGGTTCGGATCTTTCGTACCAGGCTTCACTAATTCAATTGCCTGCATTGCGCCGCGGCCACGAACATCCCCAACGACTGGGTACTTCTTCTTCATCTCGTTGAGCGAGTCGGACATAATCTTGCCGATTTCTTTCGCCCTATCTACCAATTTCTCTTCTTCAATTGTGGCGATTGCCCCTAATGCAGCGGCGCAGGCGATCGGAGATCCGCCGAAAGTTCCGCCCAGTCCGCTGGCATGGATTGAATCCATGACATCAGCTCTACCGGTTACAGCTGCGAGCGGTAGTCCACCGGCAATTCCTTTAGCGGTAGTGATGAGATCAGGGACGATTCCTTCATCTTCACAAGCAAACATCTGGCCAGTTCGGGCAAAACCAGTCTGGACTTCATCCGCGACGAAGAGGATGCCATTCTCGTTACAGAACTTAACTAGGCCAGGCAGGAAACCTTTGCATGGAACGATGAATCCACCTTCTCCAAGAATTGGTTCAATAACAATGCAAGCTACATTTGTTGCGCCAATTTCCTTTTCAATCTTGTGAATCACATTGTTTAAAACAGAGTTTTCGCATGAGCTAGCGCATGAGTCGCAGCGATAGGGATAAGCCATTGGCATTCGATAGACCTCTGGAGTAAATGGTCCGAAGCCATCCTTGTATGGAATGTTCTTTGCAGTCATTCCCATAGTTAAATTTGTGCGACCGTGATAACCATGTTCAAAGACAACTACTGCTTGGCGCTTGGTGAACTTGCGAGCAATCTTCACAGCATTCTCGACTGCCTCGGCGCCCGAGTTAAATAGCGCAGACTTTTTCTTATGAGAGCCTGGCGTTAGACGATTAAGAGCTTCGCATACTTCTATATATCCCATATATGGAGCGATCATGAAACAGGTATGAGTGAAGGCTTCCACTTGTTCTTTTACATTTTTAACTACGCGATCAGCGGAGTTTCCAACGTTAACTACCGCGATTCCAGCGCCCATATCAATAATGGAGTTTCCATCGATGTCGACAATCACGCCACCGCCAGCTTTTTCAACTACGACTGGAATGGCCATACCGAGAGCTGCTGAGACGGCTTCACTTCTTCGCTTGATTACTTCTTGGGACTTTGGTCCTGGAATAGCGGTAACGACTTTGCGCTCTTGTGGAATCTTTGGTCCGAAACTCATTGGGGCAGTCTATCTTTATCGCGATTTTTTCGGTTTCTGAGATGATTGCCGGGTGCGCGATGTAGTTATTTTGGGTTCGACTGGCTCAATTGGTACCCAAGCCCTCGAAGTAATTTCACAGAATCCCGATAAGTTCCGAGTTGTTGGCTTATCTGCGGGGGAGAGAAACCTAAACCTACTTATTGAGCAAGCACGTAAATTTGATGTTTCGGTTATCGGAACCTCAGGAAATGGCTCAACTGTTAAAGATGCATTGCCCAGATGCACCGTGATTGATGGCGAAAATGCTGCCCGTGAAGTTGCTTCACTACAGGCAGATATTGTTTTGAATGGGATTACTGGCTCAATTGGCTTAGGACCAACTCTCGCGGCACTTGAAGTAGGAAATACCGTTGCATTAGCAAATAAAGAGTCATTAGTTGCTGGTGGCGATTTAGTTATTTCGCACGGCAGAGAACGGATTGTTCCGGTTGACTCGGAGCACTCTGCGCTATTTCAAGCGATGCAATCCGGTCGAGCTAGTGAAGTTTCGCGCGTTGTACTTACTGCAAGTGGTGGCCCATTTAGGCAGCGCCGCGAATTGAGCACGGTAACTGTTAAGGAGGCGTTAGCGCATCCGACCTGGTCGATGGGGCCAGTCGTCACAATCAACTCAGCAACTTTGGTAAATAAAGGTCTGGAGATAATTGAGGCTCATTATCTCTTTGGAACGCCTTACTCAAAGATTGAGGCAGTGATTCATCCGCAATCAGTAGTTCATTCGATGGTGGAGTTCATCGATGGTTCAACGATTGCACAAGCTTCACCTCCAAATATGAAGGGGCCAATTGCTTATGCGCTCGCTTATCCAGAGCGAGTAACTGGTGCCATGGCACCCCTTGACTTGAGCAAGAAGTTTTCATGGGACTTTGAACCGATTGATGAATCTCGTTTTCCAAGCGTTGCATTAGCAAGAAGATGTGGCGCTCTAGGTGGAGCGTTTACGGCGATGTATAACGCAGCAAATGAAGTTGCTGTTGAGGCATTTTTGAGTGAACGCATTCCATTCCCAGCAATTGTGGATACGATTGACAAGACTGTTTCAAAACTTAACTCGGGGGCTCCCGAGAAAGTTAGGGATCTGGCCGATGTCACCGCTATAGAGAATGATGCGCGCCGCGTTGCTACTGAGTTGCTGACGCAGAAATAGGAGATCAAGTGGGTTTGCTTGGAGTCTTGGCGTTTGTTGCAGCGCTGCTTTTCTCGGTTATGGTCCATGAGTTTGGCCATTACATAACGGCGAAGCGCTATGGAATGCGCGTAACCGAGTTCTTTCTTGGATTCGGCAAGAGAATCTGGTCAACCCAAAGAGGCGAGACTGAGTTTGGATTAAAGGCGATACCTGCAGGTGGATATTGCAAGATCTCCGGAATGACTCCCAATGAGGCGTTGCCCGAAGATGTCGCACCACGAGCTTTCTATAGAGCAAAGACCTCACAGAAATTGGTTGTGCTGGGAGCCGGTTCGGTACTTCATTTCGTTCTGGGATTCCTACTTCTTCTCACCTTATTTGCTGGCGTTGGTGTTTCCAAAGTACTTCCCACAGTCTCACAAGTAGTGCCCTGTGTTCCTGCGGGCGCTGAATGCACTCCAAACGATCCAACTTCACCGGCAAAGAGCGCCGGAATACTTTCTGGTGATGAAATTATCGGAGTAAATGGCCAACGTAACTTGGATTGGGAAGAGATAACTCCTATCTTGCGCAGCTCGGCGGGGAAGAACTTATCTTTAATAATTGTCCGCAGTGGTGAAGAAATAATCATCAACACGATTCCAGCAACACGTGTTGTTGATGGCGAAGCACGCGGCTTCCTCGGAATCGTAAATGAGTTTGGCCAGGTCCGTGAGAATCCAGTCGAAGCTCTATCATCGGCAACTTCTGCAACGCGAGAAATATTTATTGGCTCTTTAAAAGCTCTTGTGGGACTTCCCGCCCAGATTCCATCGCTCCTTGGCCAAACCTTTCTCGGCCAAGAGCGGGATGGTGAAGGCTTGATAGGCATTGTTGGTGTTGCTCGGGTCTCAGGCGAGGCCGCATCAAGTGGCGTCTTAACTTCGGGCGAGAAGTTAGCAACTTTTCTCTTGCTAGTTGCATCACTAAATATATTTGTAGGAATTTTCAATCTTGTCCCGATACTGCCTCTCGACGGAGGGCATATTGCAGTCGCGCTCTATGAGGGTGCGCGTAACAAGATCTATAGATTGCGCGGAAAAGAGATTCCAGGTCCGGTCGATGTTGAAAAATTGACGCCTATAACGATTGTGGTCTTTGCGCTACTGATTTTCTTAACGCTTTTGCTGCTCTTCGCGGATATTTTCAATCCAATTAACTTAAATATCTAGAAACCGTAGACCCAAGTAATGAGGGCTATAGATACGACTAGATAAAGAACGAACATCCAAGGCTTCATTTGAGCAACTCTAATGCTTGAGGCAGAATAAGCACATGGTAAATCTCGGCATGCCGCAGACTCCTCCGCCTACTTTGACGCCACGTCGGAAGACCAAGCAGCTCAAGTTGGGCAATGTTCTCGTTGGCGGAGATGCTCCAGTCTCAGTTCAGTCGATGTGCACCACGGTTACTGCAGATGTGAATTCAACGCTCCAACAGATTGCCGAGTTAACGGCATCTGGTTGCCAGATCGTTCGTGTTGCTGTTCCAAGCCAAGATGATGCCGATGCGCTCTCTCAAATTGCTAAAAAATCTCAGATTCCTGTTATCGCCGATATTCACTTCCAACCCAAGTACATTTTTGCAGCTATTGATGCCGGATGTGCTGGGGTCCGAGTGAATCCTGGCAACATCAAGCAATTTGATGACAAAGTAAAAGAAGTCGCAAAAGCTGCCGGAGATGCCGGGATCCCAATCAGAATTGGAGTCAACGCAGGATCGCTTGATCCAAGACTCCTTGAGAAATACGGAAAAGCAACCCCGGAAGCTCTAGTGGATTCAGCCATGTGGGAAATTGGACTCTTTGAAGAACATGGCTTTACCAATATGAAGATCTCAGTAAAACACCATGATCCAGTAACAATGGTCAAGGCTTATCGACTTCTTGCATCTAAATGTGATTATCCATTACATCTTGGCGTTACAGAAGCGGGTCCGGCATTCCAGGGGACGATCAAATCTGCAACCGCTTTCGGAATCCTGCTCTCTGAAGGTATTGGTGACACAATTCGCGTCTCACTCTCTGCTCCGCCAGTTGAAGAGGTGAAGGTTGGTATTTCAATTCTCGAGTCGTTAAATCTGCGTCAACGCAGACTCGAGATTGTCTCTTGTCCTTCGTGCGGAAGAGCGCAAGTTGATGTTTATTCATTAGCGGAAAAGGTTCAAGCAGGACTCGAGGGAATGACAGTCCCACTTCGCGTCGCAGTCATGGGTTGTGTTGTAAATGGTCCGGGTGAAGCCCGCGAGGCTGATCTTGGCGTTGCATCCGGAAATGGAAAAGGACAAATATTTGTAAAGGGTCAAGTAATTAAGACCGTTCCGGAAGCTCAAATTGTTGAGACTCTTATCGAAGAAGCGATGAAAATTGCGGAAGAGATGGAAGCTGCCGGTGTCGCAACCGGCGAACCTTCGGTAAGCGTAAAGTAATTCGCTAGGCTAACCACCATGTTGCGGATGTCGTCATTGTTCTTGCGCACCCTTCGCGATGATCCCGCCGATGCCTCGGTCCCGAGTCACAAACTCTTGGTGAGAGCCGGCTACATAAGGCCAATTGCCGCAGGCATATTTTCTTGGCTCCCTCTCGGCGTAATTGTGCTTCGAAATGTAGAGCGAGTTATTCGCGAAGAGATGGATAGAGCAGGTTTTCAAGAAGTTCATTTCCCCGCCCTTTTACCTAAGGATCCATATGAAGAGACAAATCGCTGGGAAGAATATGGACCAGCTCTCTTTCGCCTAAAGGATCGCAAGGGAAGTGACTATTTGCTGGGCCCAACACATGAAGAGATGTTCACGCTCATGGTCAAAGGCGAATACTCCTCCTACAAAGATCTCCCGCTAAGCATTTATCAGATTCAGACTAAGTATCGGGATGAAGCGCGTCCACGTAGCGGCATTATTCGGGGCCGCGAGTTTGTGATGAAAGATTCCTACTCATTTGATGTCGATGACGCCGGTCTTGAAATTTCTTATAACCAGCATCGTGATGCCTACATTTCTACTTTTGATCGATTAGGACTTTCCTACAACATCGTCTCAGCAATGTCCGGAGCCATGGGTGGATCTAAATCTGAGGAATTTCTTGCGCCTTGCCCGACTGGCGAAGATACCTATGTTCTATGTAAGAGTTGTGGTTATGCCGCAAATGTCGAAGCGATGGTAACGAAGGTTGAGTCTAAGACTTTCGATACGCCACCTGCCATCGAGGTTTTGGATACCCCAAATACGCCCACAATTGAGACTTTAGTTGAAGTAATGAATAGCAAATATAGCGCTGGCATAAGTGCTGCGAACACTTTAAAAAACGTACTTCTTATAGCAGACGGAGAGCCTATATGTGTCCTTGTCCCCGGCGATCGCGAAGTAGATCTAAAGCGTTTAGAAGCAAACCTTTCAGGAGTTCAGGAACTTCGATTATTTGATGATGAAGATTTCGCAAAGCGAAAAGAATTTGTGAAGGGTTATGTCGGCCCACAAGATGCCAAGAAATTTGGCATTAAGTTATACGCAGACCCAAGAATTCAAATTGGCTCACATTGGATTACCGGGGCCAACATTCGAGATAAGCATGCGCGCTATGTGACTCATGGAAGAGATTTTCAAGTGGATGGATTTGTTGAAGCCGCGGAAGTTCGCGAAGGTGATGCCTGTCCAAAGTGCGATACGCCTGTAGTCATAGACCGCGCTATTGAAATAGGTCATATATTCCAACTTGGAAGAAAGTATGCAGAAGCTCTGGAATTAACAGTTCTTGATGGTGAGGGTAAATCTCGCGTAGTAACCATGGGTTCATATGGAATCGGAGTCTCACGAGCGGTAGCTGCAATTGCAGAACAGACCCACGACGAGATAGGTCTGGTCTGGCCTAATGAAATAGCCCCCGCGCAAGTTCACATCGTTGCCACCGGAAAAGATGAGCTTCCGTTTACTACAGCCGAGAAGATTGCTAGCGAGTTGGAAGCAAAGAACGTGACCGTCATGCTTGATGATCGTAAAGATTCAAGTCCCGGAGTTAAGTTCAAAGATGCTGAGTTGATTGGTAATCCCATCATCGTGATTGTTGGAAAGGCCCTTGCCGAAGGCAAAGTGGAGCTTCGAATCCGAAGTTCTGGCGCAAAGAGTGAAGTGCCACTCTCTGAAGTAACTAATCAGGTTCTGGCCGCACTTAAGTAGTGGAGATAAGTACAGGGGTAATCCTCTTTTTGATTCTCGCCTCAGCTCTTGCAGGTTTAGTAGATGCAGTCGCTGGGGGAGGTGGATTGATACAGCTCCCGGCTCTTCTGGTTGCCCTTCCCAAAGTTCCACCAGCAGAGCTACTAGGTACCAATAAATTGCCCTCTTTTTTGGGAACTGCGAGCGCCACAGCTTCTTACTTAAGAAAAGTTAGACCAGACTTTCGGATAGCGCTTGCCATGGCAATTCCGGCATTTATTGGGTCAGCTCTAGGAGCCACGGTTGCAACACTCATTCCAAAAGATGCGTTCCGACCCCTAATCCTTTTTGCGCTGATTGCGGTTTTTGTTTACACCTGGCGTAAAAAGGAGCTAGGTTTAAGTGAAAAGAAGAGTGCGAGAACCTTGAGGACCTATTTCGTCGCAATTCTCTTTGGCCTTGGTATCGGTTTCTATGATGGAATTTTTGGTCCAGGTACCGGTTCATTCTTGATGTTGGTACTCGTAGCTCTACTCGGCTTTGCATTTCTTGAGGCATCAGTTACAGCAAAGATTGTAAACCTAGCCACAAATCTTGGCGCGATAGTTGTATTCGGTGCGAGCGCAAAGATTATTTGGACGCTAGGGCTGGCAATGGCAATTGGAAATGTCACCGGGGGATTATTGGGAGCGAGACTTGCGATAAAAGGAGGTTCACGGCTGATCCGGAATGTCTTCCTCATCGTCACCTCCTTATTGATTCTCAGATTAGCAATAGACACTTTCCTTTAGTTCTAGTTACCGGTATCCTTGCGAACCACAATTTCACAACAAATAAATAAGTAGGTCGGTGTACATGTCTTTAGTAAATAATCTAACTGAGTTGCTTGACCCTGTAATCAAAGGGGCCGGGTTTGTCCTAGAAGAAGTCAAAGTTACTCCGGCTGGAAAACGCAGAATTGTTGCTGTGATAATCGATGGTGAAGAGCGCAATCCCTCGCTCGACGAAGTAACTGTTGTGTCGCGTAAAGTCTCAGATATTTTGGATACATACTCGCAACTCGGTGATCTACCTTTCACACTTGAAGTAACGACTCCGGGCGTAGATAGGCCGCTAACTATGCCGCGACACTGGGCGAAGAATGTTGGCCGATTGGTAAAGATAATTCCGCTTGTTGGTGATTCCTTTGTCTCTCGCATCGCCTCAGTAAATGCAGACTCGGTCACTTTGGAATCGAGAGAAATTGCTTTTACAGATATTAAGCGCGCTCAAGTCGAGATTGAATTCAATCGCAAGGAGCAGCGATGAATGTCGATATGAAGGTGCTAGAAGCCCTAACTATTGAGAGAGATATCCCGCTTGAACGATTAATCAGTGCAATCGAAGTTGCTGTGAAGATTGCATATAGCGAACTCGAGGGAGCCAAGCCCTTTGCCTATGCAAGACTTGATCGCGAAAGCGGCGAGATAAAAATTATCGTTCCTGAATTTGGTCCCGACGGAGAGCGGATAGGTGAAAAAGTTGATGAGCTACCTGGCTTTTCGCGGATTGCTTCGAGTACTGCTCGAAAAATAATCAAGGAGAAGATGCGGGCATCAAGAGATGCTGAAATTGTTGGTGAGTTCAGCGCATCGGTTGGCGATATCGTCTCTGGAGTAATACAACAAGGTAGAGATCAGAAAATGGTTTATGTCGATCTCGGCCGAGTCGAGGGAAGAATTCCGCCGCACGAACAGGTGCCGGGTGAGGTTTATACCCATGGTGAAAGAATTAAATGTTTTGTTGTTGAAGTTAAGCAAGGCACAAAGGGCCCAGAAGTAATGCTCTCGCGGAGCCATCCAGCTCTAGTCAAACAACTTTTCGCATTGGAAGTTCCAGAAATTCGCGATCAAGTTGTAGAGATCATGGGCGTCGCCAGAGAGGCTGGCCACCGAAGCAAGATTGCGGTGCGCTCTCTTCGTCCGGGTGTTAGTGCAAAGGGTGCGCTGATTGGTCCGATGGGCGCTCGTGCCCGAGCAGTCATGGATGAGTTACATGGAGAAAAAATAGATATCGTTGATTGGTCCGATGACCCAGCAGCATATGTTGGTAGCGCTCTAGCACCAGCTCGTGTATCAAAAGTTGAGGTAGTAAGCGCTGAGACTCGATCTGCCAAGGTCGTAGTCCCTGATTACCAACTCTCACTTGCCATCGGAAAAGATGGTCAGAATGCGCGGCTCGCTGCTCGCCTTACTGGTTGGCGAATCGATATCCACTCCGATGCCACCCCAAGCGAGTAAGCCAGGGCGTTTTCGCCATTTCCCGCCTCAGGGAGTAAGGTTTGCAGCCGAGGCTCTCGCCTCATAAACGGAACGAAAGCTGGTACGAAGGTAATGAAACTCTAATGAGCACCGCTAGATCATGAGTAGTTCAATTTAAGCTTCGCGTTCCCGAAAAACGCGGGGCCACAGAAGGAGAAAAGTGGCAAAGGTCCGCGTTTACGAATTAGCAAAAGATGTAGGAATGGATAGCAAGGATGTCCTTGCGAAACTCCAAGAGATGGGCGAGTTCGTCCGTTCTGCATCATCAACTGTTGAACCACCAGTTGTAAGAAAGTTTTTAGAGAAGTTTCCACCAGTAGCGAAACCCGCGGCCGAAGCGAAACCCGCTAAAAAAGCGCCTGCCAAGAAAGCTGCTGCTAAAAAAGCAGCTCCAAAGATTGAAGAAGTAATTGAAAATCAAGTTCAAGATTCAACAGCAACTAAGCCAACAACTCCGCCAGCTACTCCCGTAATTCCACCTGCACCCATAACTCCAGCTTCAAGCGCTCCGCGCCCGCCTGCAGCTCGCGGTGGAAATAATCCATTTGGCCCAACTGGAGGACCGAGACCTGCGGCACCAAGACCAGGTGTACCTGGTGCAGCTAGACCCGGTGCAGCTAGGCCGGGACAACGCCCCGGCAATAATCCATTTGGAACTTCTGGTGGACCTAGACCGCCAAGACCTGCTGGTGCACCAGGTGGACCTCGCGGACCAATGTCAGGTCCACGTCCTGGTTCTGTTCGTCCAGGTTTTGCTGCACGTCCACAACGTCCTGATCAACGTCCCGGTCAAGGCGGTGCGCGCCCAGGTCAAGGTGCACCAGGTTCTAGGCCACAAGGTTCTGGTCCATATAGATCACAGCCAGGTGGCGCACCTCGTCCCGGTGGTTTTGGTGGACCAGGTCGCCCCGGACAACGTCCTGGTGCAGGTGGTGCATTTGGAAAAGGTGGCGGAAAGAAAAAGAGTTACAAGAGTAAAAAAGCGCTCCGCGAAGAGATCGACAACATGGAAGCGCCCACAATTGGTGGCGCAATTGTTCCTAGAGGAGATGGAAGTACTCCAGTCCGACTTCGCCGCGGCGCATCACTTGCGGACTTCGCTGAAAAAATTGGCGCAGATCCCGCAGCCTTAGTATCAGTTTTATTCCATCTCGGCGAAATGGTTACAGCTACACAGACCGTTGATGAGAGCACTCTTGAGATGCTCGCCAATGAGTTTGGATACAAGATCACTATCGTCTCGCCTGAAGATGAGGATCGTGAAATTCTTGAGCAATTCGATATCAATCTCGAACAAGAGTTAGCCGATGTAAATCCGGAAGACCTTGAGATACGTCCACCAGTAGTTACTGTTATGGGACACGTTGATCACGGTAAGACGAGACTTCTGGATGCGATTCGTCAGACTGAAGTTGTTAAGGGTGAGGCTGGTGGAATCACTCAGCACATTGGCGCCTATCAAATTCACCATGATCACAATGGTTTAAATCGCGCAATCACATTCATTGATACTCCTGGTCACGAAGCATTTACCGCAATGCGTGCCCGTGGTGCCAAAGTCACGGATATCGCAGTCCTTGTCGTTGCCGCAGATGATGGCGTAATGCCTCAGACAATTGAGGCGCTGAATCACGCCCAAGCCGCCAGCGTTCCTGTTGTGGTCGCGGTAAATAAGGTAGATAAAGAAGGCGCTAATCCAGCCAAGGTGCGCCAGCAGCTCACCGAATACAACTTAATTGCCGAAGAATATGGCGGCGATACATTGTTTGTTGATGTCTCAGCCATAAGTGGAAAAGGTATCTCTGAATTGATTGATGCGATTCTCCTTACCGCTGATGCCGCAATCGACCTCCGTGCGATTCACGAAGATGATGCGCGCGGTGTTGCAATCGAAGCTCACTTAGATCGTGGACGTGGTCCAGTCGCAACTGTCTTGGTACAACGCGGAACGTTGAAGATGGGAGACTCAATCGTTGCTGGATCGGCCTTTGGTCGCGTTCGCGCGATGATGGATGAGTTTGGCCATGAAGTAAAAGAAGCGGGCCCTTCACGTCCCGTACAGGTTCTCGGATTTACATCTGTCCCTAGCGCTGGTGATAGCTTCATTGTTGCACCTGAAGATAGAACTGCTCGACAAATTGCTGAAAAGCGTCAGGCAGGCGAACGCCATGCCGCGCTTGCGAAGGCAAAGAAGAAAGTTTCGCTCGAAGACTTCCTAGAGAAGAGCAAAGTAACTACCTTGAATCTAATTCTCAAGGGCGACGTTAGCGGTTCAGTCGAAGCTCTTGAAGATGCGCTCGTCCAATTAGATGTCGGAAGTGAGGTCGATCTTCGCGTAATTCATCGCGGCGTTGGCGCAATTACCAAGAGCGATATAACACTTGCATCAGCATCTGGCGCGGTCGTCGTTGGCTTCAATGTAAAGCCAGAACCGCAAACTGCGACCTTCGCCGATGAAGAAGGAGTCGAAGTCCGCTTCTACTCTGTGATCTATAAAGCGATTGAAGAAATTGAAGCTGCGCTTAAGGGATTACTCAAGCCAGAATATGAAGAGGCCACAATTGGATCTGCTGAAGTCCGTGAAATCTTCAAGTCCAGCAAGTTTGGAACAATTTCTGGCTCACTTGTAACTTCTGGAATTATTCGTAGAAATGCGAAGGCTCGAGTTCTTCGAGATGGTCTTGTGATTGGCGACAATCTGACTATTGATTCGCTCCGTCGTTTCAAGGACGATGCAACCGAGGTCCGTGAAGGATTTGAATGTGGTATTGGACTTGGATCATATAAGGATATCCAAGTGGGAGATATCGTCGAGGTATTCGAGATGCGCGAGAAGAAGCGTGCGTAATGGGGAAATCTCACCGCGTCGCTAAGGTCGCCGATCGAATAAAGGTTGTCGTTGCACAAGCCCTTGAGAATCGCATCAAAGATCCTCGCTTAGGTTTTGTGACGATCACAGATGTTCGGGTTACCGGCGATCTCCAGCAAGCCTCCATCTTCTATACAGTTTTGGGCGATGATGAGGCGCGCGCAAATACCGCAAAGGCCCTAGAGAGCGCTAAAGGTGTGCTCCGAACCGAAGTCGGCCGCGAATTAGGAACAAGAGTTGTTCCCACCCTTACCTTCTTTGTCGATGCGCTCTCTGAGACTGCAAAGAATTTCGAGGATCTTCTCGATCAGGTAAAGAAACATGATGAAGAGATTGCGCATCTTCGCGATGTCGCAAAGCCGATTGGCGGAGCCGATCCTTATAAGACCCCTCGAGTGCGCGAAGCGGAATGACGAAAGAACACGGCTTTCTAGTCATAGATAAGCCTGCGGGGATGACCAGCCATGATGTTGTTGCAAAACTGCGCCGGCGCCTGGGAACTAAACAAGTCGGACATGCTGGAACTTTAGATCCAATGGCTACCGGTGTTCTGGTAGTCGGAATCAATAATGCGACAAAATTTCTTCAATATGTAGTCACCGGAAAGAAGCGCTACTTAGCAACCATTCGCCTTGGGATATCAACTGTTACCGATGATAAAGAAGGTGAGGTGCTTGAAACTCGAGACTGGAAATTGATTGATGATCAATCAATTGTCATTGCGCTAGAGAAGTTTCAGGGAAAGCTCATGCAGATTCCTTCATCGGTATCGGCTAAGAAAATAGAAGGGGAGCGAGCCTACGATTTAGTTCGCGCTGGCAAAACGGTCGAGCTCGCCGCTAAAGAGATTTCGATCTATGAGTTAAAAGTCCTTGAGATTCGCAGAGGTGAATTTCTTGATGCAGAAATTGATGTTACATGTTCGCCTGGAACCTATATTCGTTCGATAGCGCGTGATCTTGGCTCAATGTTGGGAGTCGGTGGACATTTGATTGCCTTACGTAGAACAGAAGTCGAGCCATTTCTTCTAGAAGATGCGGGCGATATTGACTCTGCCAAAGTCCTTCCCCTAACTGACTCCATCTCTAAGGTTTTGCCGAGACGGGAGCTGGGATTTGATGAAGTGGCCGAACTTCGCTTTGGAAGAAGAATAAAGAGATCACTTGATGAAGGTCCCGTTGTAGGGGTAGCTCCAAACGGCGAGGTCGCAGCGATCATCGAGAATCGTGACAATCAGGCCCAACCTTTAGCAGTTTTCAATTCATGAAAGAATTTCTCTGATGAGTCCGAATTTCAAAATCCAATGGCATGGGGCCCCTTTAACGGGAGCCACCGTCATCATCGGGATTTTTGATGGTGTTCACAAAGGACATCAAGCAATTATCAGGAGCGCATTGCAACTGAAACAGCCAGTTGTGGCCCTAACTTTTCATCCCCATCCAGCATCGGTCGTTTCCAGCGATAGAGTCCCAACCGAATTACTGAGCCTTCGCGAGCGCGTAAATCAACTAAGTTCCCACGGAATCTCAAGCGTTGCAGTCATCGAATTTACTGATGGTTTTTCAAAGCTTTCTCCCGACCAATTTATCTCGGAGATACTAAAACGTGAGCTTGACGCTAGCTCTCTAGTTGTTGGTTCAAATTTTCGCTTTGGATTCAAAGCAAGCGGGGATGCGGACTATTTAGAGAAGCATGCGGGAGTTCCAGTTTCGGCAATTGATTTAGAGAAAGAACTAGGTAATTCAGTTTCATCTACTCGAATACGTGAGGCTATTGTTGGCGGAAATATTGAAATAGCTAGAGATTTGCTAACTCGACCTCACCAGCTAGTCGGTCCAGTAATTCACGGAGAGAAGCGCGGCCGACAGATTGGATATCCAACTGCGAATATTCAGGTATCAGAGAACGCCACCATTCCTTCCGATGGTGTCTATGCCGGATGGCTAAGTGTTGAGACACATCGTTGGCCGGCTGCTATTTCTATTGGCACTAACCCAACTTTTGATGGACTCCGTGGTCGCCAAGTTGAAGCCTATGCATTAGATGAAACTGATTTGGATTTGTATGACAAGGAAGCAAAAGTAGAGTTTGGCTGGAGATTGCGAGACACCATCAAGTTTTCCGGACTAGATCCACTTCTTGCTCAGATGAAGATTGATTGCGATAAGGCTCGAGAATTAACCCGAGATTACGCGTGATTTAGAGCCGATTTCTCACATTCTGAGCGCGCTGGTAGATTTCACCCCGCAAGCGAGAAATCGTGCGCTCGTGATTAAGACCGAGGGCCCTCGTGAAAGATGTAAAGGAAGAAAGAAAATGGCTTTAACAGCTGCCGAAAAGAAAGAACTCATTAGCAAGTTTGGCGCCTCTGCATCAGACACAGGAAGCCCTGAGGCTCAAGTAGCGCTCCTTTCAAAGCGCATCGAGCAAGTAACTGAGCACCTTCAAACAAATAAGAATGACCACCACAATCGTCGTGGATTACTTCTTCTCGTAGGTCGCCGCCGCAGAATTCTGCAGTACCTTGCAAAGACCGATATCGCTCGTTACCGCGCGATCATCGACAAGCTCGGCATCCGCCGCTAGTTTGAAAATAATTTAATAAATCTCGCCACGGGCCGGATGACTGGTCCTCGGTGGTGGCTTACGGATGATTGCCGTGGGCTTCGATCGAAGATCCATTCTCTGGTAGCTGTGGTGGGAATAGAGAATAGGAGAGACCCATGGAGGGTCAAGACGTTAGTTATGCCGTTGCAAAAATAGATAACGGCAAATTTGGGAAACGAGAGATTCGTTTCGAAACTGGACGCCTAGCGCGTCAAGCTGCAGGAACTGCAGTCGTATACCTAGATGATGAGACCATGTTGCTATCCGCAACAACTGCATCAAAGAATCCAAAGGATCAATTCGATTTCTTCCCACTTACTGTGGATGTCGAAGAGCGAATGTATTCGGTGGGAAGAATCCCAGGTTCATTCTTCCGCCGCGAAGGACGTCCATCAGAGGACGCCATCCTTACTTGCCGTTTGATTGATCGCCCACTTCGCCCTTCATTTATTAAGGGATTGCGAAATGAAGTTCAGATTGTTGTAACTGTGATGGCGTTAAATCCTGATCACATGTATGACGTCATTGCTATAAATGCTGCTTCGATGTCGACACAACTTGCTGGACTTCCTTTCTCAGGTCCAATTGGTGGCGTTCGCGTTGCATTGATTGATGGCCAATGGGTTGCTTTCCCAAATCACAGCGATCTTGAGCGCGCCGTATTCGATATGGTCGTCGCTGGTCGAATTGCTGGCGATGATGTTGCAATCATGATGGTTGAAGCCGAAGCGACTACAAAGACAATTTCCCTTGTAGATGGTGGCGCTGGCGCACCAACTGAAGAGATTGTTGGCGCAGGACTTGAGGCTGCGAAGCCTTTTATTCGAATTCTCTGTGAAGCCCAGATTGAATTGGCAAAAGTGGCGGCCAAGCCGACTGCTGAATTTCCAGTCTTCTTGGATTACCAGGCTGATGCTTATGAAGCAGTTGAAAAAGCTGCCAAAGATCGACTAGCAAAAGCGCTAACGATTGCCGGAAAACAAGAGCGCGAAACCGAGCTTGATGCAATATCAGACGAAGTAAAAGCCAACCTCGCCGAGCAATTTGAAGGTCGCGAGAAAGAAATTTCCGCTTCACTTCGCTCTTTAACAAAGAAGTTAGTTCGCCAGCGTGTATTGCGCGAGAAAATCAGAATCGATGGAAGAGGGCTTAAGGACATCCGTCCATTGACTGCAGAAGTTGAGGTAATCCCACGAGTACACGGCTCCGCACTATTTGAACGTGGCGAAACCCAGATTTTGGGCGTAACTACTTTGAATATGCTCAAGATGGAGCAACAACTCGACACCTTGAATCCTGAAGATCACAAGCGCTACATGCACAACTACAACTTCCCGCCTTACTCAACTGGCGAGACGGGTCGAGTTGGTTCACCAAAGCGCCGCGAAATCGGCCATGGTGCGCTTGCCGAACGTGCGCTACTTCCAGTTCTTCCAACTCGCGAAGAGTTTCCTTACGCAATTCGCCAAGTATCTGAAGCGCTCGGCTCAAATGGATCCACCTCTATGGGATCTGTCTGCGCCTCAACGCTCTCACTACTAAATGCTGGCGTTCCGCTAAAGGCGCCAGTCGCGGGTATTGCGATGGGTCTCATCTCTGATGAGGTTGATGGAAAGACTGAATACGTGGCACTCACCGACATCCTCGGAGCCGAAGATGCATTCGGCGATATGGATTTCAAAGTTGCCGGCACGAAGGACTTTGTAACTGCGCTACAACTTGATACTAAATTAGATGGCATCCCAGCTAGCGTTCTTGCAGCTGCGCTCCTTCAAGCAAAAGAGGCGCGCCTTGCAATTCTTGGCGTCATGAATGAAGCGATTGATCGTCCAGATGACATGAATCCGCTTGCACCACGCATCATAAGTATCAAGATTCCAGTTGATCAGATTGGTGCCGTGATCGGTCCTAAAGGCAAGGTCATTAACCAGATCCAAGAAGAGACTGGCGCTGAAATCACGATTGAAGATGATGGAACTATCTACGTTGGCGCCACAAATGGCACAGCTGCAGATGCGGCGAAGGCCCAAATCTTGGCTATCGCTGATCCAAAACTTCCAGAGGTCGGAGAGCGATACAACGGAACTGTTGTGAAGTTAGCTGCCTTCGGAGCTTTCGTAAATCTTTTACCGGGCAAAGACGGCTTGCTGCACATCTCACAGATCCGCAAGATGCATGGCGGAAAGCGCATTGAGAATCTAGAGGATGTAATGAAAGTCGGGGACAAAGTCCATGTTGAGATCGGCGAGATCGATCCAAAGGGCAAGCTCTCTCTAGTTCCAGTTCTCGAAGAGACTGCAAGCGAGTAGTTCTAAGTTATGACTGTGCGCAAGACCGTTCACCCGAGCGGCTTGCGCATTGTCACTGAAGAAATTCCCAATGTTCGAAGCGCTGCCTTCGGAATCTGGGTAAATGTTGGATCCCGAGATGAATCTCCCAAAGTTGCGGGCGCCTCACACTTTCTAGAACACCTACTCTTTAAGGGAACTAAAACCCGCACGGCACTCGAAATCTCAGCTGCGATCGAGTCTGTGGGCGGCGAGATGAATGCTTTCACTTCCAAGGAATACACCTGCTTTTATGCAAGGGTTATAGATACCGATTTGCCTCTTGCCATTGATGTGATTTCAGATTTGATAACGTCTTCAATTGGTCGCTCCGAAGATGTTGAATCAGAGCGAAAAGTCGTGTTGGAGGAAATATCTATGCGCGACGATGATCCCTCGGACTTAGTACATGACCTATTCTCAGAAACCTTCTTCGGCGATATTTCAATTGGAAGACCGATTCTTGGCACCGTGCAATCAATCAATGAGATGTCTAGAAATGCTGTTTTCAACTATTATAAAAAGAAATACTTACCACAAGACATTGTGATTTCAATTGCTGGCAATATCAAGCATCAGAAAGTAATTGATCAAGTAATCAAGGCGATGTCACGCGATGAATTTCTCGGTATTTCAAAGAACTTATCAAATATGCGCGCTTCCACTTCAGTTAGACGAAAAGGTCAGCAGGTTGGTCTGATTCACCGCAAGACTGAACAAGCCCATCTATTTCTCGGAGTTGAAGGAGTAGCTCGTGATGACAAGCGACGTTTTACCATGAGCGTCTTATCCGCCGCACTAGGTGGCGGGATGTCTTCAAGACTATTCCAAGAAGTACGTGAAAAGCGAGGACTTGCTTACTCTGTATATTCTTACGCACAGCAATTCGCAGGAACGGGAATGCTTGGTTTCTATGCAGGTTGTAATCCGCAAAAGGCGACCGAAGTGATCCGAATAATCCGAGAGATTCTCAATGATGTCGCTGTCAACGGCTTAACTCATGAGGAGCTACTTAGGGCCCAAGGTGCTGTTAGGGGAACCTTAGTATTGAGCCAAGAAGACACTGGCTCACGGATGAGTCGAATTGGAAAAAGTGAGTTGGTCCACGGCGAGATTCTTGGATTTGATGAAATTCTCAGTGAAATTTCCAGTGTAAGCACAAGTGATATTCGAAAATTGGCTGGCGAAACATTGTCCATGAGCCCTAGTCTTGCCGTAGTGGGACCATACAAATCCGAATCAACTTTTGAGAAAGCGTTGGCGTAATGGCTTTAAGAGTGGGCGTCTTAGGCGCCAAAGGACAAATGGGTAGAGAGGTTTGCCTCGCTGTCGCAAGTGCTGAGGATCTTGATTTAGTAGCTGAAATCGATTTGGGTGACTCAATCGACTCTTTGAAGAGCAATATGGTTGACGTTGTAGTTGACTTTACTGATCCAGAGTCTGTAATGACCAATCTGAAGTATGTAATTGAGAACGACATTCATGCGGTTGTTGGTACAACAGGATTTGATAAGTCCATGATGGATACTTTGAAGAGTTTGCTATCAATCCACCCTAATGTTGGCGTCCTAATCGCTCCAAACTTTGGACTGGGAGCTGTCTTAATGATGCAATTTGCCGCAACCGCTGCTCGATATTTTGAATCAGCCGAAATAATTGAATTACATCACCCCGAGAAGATGGACGCTCCAAGCGGAACAGCAACACGTACAGCGGAATTGATGAATGAGGCAAGAAGCAAAGAGTTATTTGGAGCTATGCCAGATAAAACTAACCGAGCTCTGGATGGAGCAAGAGGCGCGCGTGTCGGAAGTGTCCCCGTTCATTCCATAAGATTGCGCGGCTTAGTAGCGCATCAGGAAGTGCTATTTGGAGCTGCTGGTGAAACCTTGTCAATCCGCCACGATTCACTCAACCGATCTGGATTCATGCCTGGAGTACTTCTAGGAATACGAGAAGTCATTAAGAACCCAGGTCTAACAGTTGGGTTAGAAAACTATTTGAAATTGGAAAAGGAGTAATCATGTCTGAAATAACGATGTATGGAGCTGAGTGGTGTGGAGATTGCCGCCGTTCCAAGAGATTCCTCGACTCAAATAGCGTCACGTATAACTATATTGATGTCGAAGCTGATGCCAGTGCCTCTGAGAAGGTAATTGAAATAAATGGTGGAATGCGTTCCATCCCAGTGATTCTCTTTCCTGACGGAACGCACTTAACTGAACCTTCAGACAATGCCTTGAAGGAGAAGCTAGAAGCCCTAAAGCTCCTCTAGTCATTTCTTGCACCAGCAGCCCTAATACTGATAGCTGTAACAATTCCACCAACTAGTAGCATGCCGACATTAGCTGCAAGTGAGTTATCCATAGTGGTGATTACGAATTCAGCCGCAGCGATGCCAAGCGTAATCATTGCCGAAGCAGCAAGTATCCAAGACGAAATTTTCGTGTAAAGCCATACGCTTATGACGAATAAACTTGTCGCAATTACATATGAGAGATTCTCATACTCCCTAAGAAATGCTATTTGAGATGCACCAATAATGGCGAGGCTCGAGAGAATTAAGCCTAGATCTTGATCGACAATTTTTATAGAGGAAATTGCCATCCATGTCAGAGCAAAGGCAATAATCAAACTTAATTGGGTATAAATCTGCAGATCCTCAGAGTCAATAGTTTCGTAACCCAGACCAGCAAGCGTTCCAATTGACGCCAAGAATAGAGTTGCATGACCCAAAAGCGTGCTAGAAATTGTGTAACCCAGGAGCGCGATAACTGTCGCGAGCGCAAAACTCTGAAGTATTGGTGGGTCATCGGGAAAGGTCACATAGACAGCCATCCAAGATGAAATTGTTGCCAGTGTATAGATGTATGAAGAGACTCTTTTCCGTACATCGGCGCCATTACTTGCAATTAAGCCCGTTACAAAAAGAGCAATTGAAATCAAAGAGAAAGTGGTGGTTCTTTGAGCTTGAGTTATATCTTCCCACTGGCTAGACAGAAAGAGGGCCACAGCGCAACTTGCCATGAGTGAGCCTGCATAGCCGATGACCTCAGGAAGCGAAACTCTTCTGTCGGATTGCTGGTGAATTCTTATCTCAGTTGATTGATTAAAAGTGGTTTTCATTAATTAAGTATCGCTTGGGTTAGTAAATGTATTAATAGAAATTTTAGGATGCGATTACCTTGTGAGCAGGTTGCGAGTGTTAAGAGATTTGGTAAGAACTCTTCATTGAAAGTATCCAGCTCCGCAACAAGTAAGGAGTAGCAGTGATATTTGTAGCTAAATCACAGTCATTTCTTCGCACACCGTTGATCTCAATGATTGTGGAAGGCGAAGATTGGCTAGTCGGATTCGATGAGGTTTTCGAAGTGATGGAAGACGAATCCCTGCTCCATTTTGATGGCCTTAGTAACTATCCCGTCTCGCAGATTGCCACACGTAACAGTCATGGATTTCAGATCCAGATTGATCTCGGTGGCTTCCGCGAAGCGACTCCTAGGGTGAAGATGGTCGGCGACTTTCTTGTTGTGACGGGGGATAAAACTGAATATGCGGAGAAGGAAAACCAGAATTATCTACAGAAAGGAATCAGCGCTCGTGGCTTCCGTAGAAGTTTCCAACTTGGCAGAGGTACACGCATCGTTGATAGCAATTTGCACCAAGGAATCCTGCAGATTGAGGTAGAGCAGGCGGATTCGTTAGCTGTGGAGCCTGTTAGAAACTGGGTCCGTGCCGGATAGTGAAACGGTACGAACCTTCCTTTATGTAGGTAAAGCGGGATGGCGTGTCTATCCACGTCATCCCGCGACAACAACCTGAAGGTCGAAGAAAGTGAGGAAAAATGTCCAACATTCTGAAGAGGGAGAGTCGAATTAGATCTCCTTTAGCTTCGCTTCTTGCTGATGGCGAGAAGTGGATGGTGGGTTTCGATGATGTCTTTAATAGCCTTGTTGAGAAGTGGGAAGATGGCCTAGATGGCTTTCATGAATACCCGGAATCCAATATCAAGAAGATTAATGATGATCACTATCGAATTGAGATGTCAGTAGCCGGTTTCAGTCAAGATCATTTGAAGATCGAATTGGAAGACGAAACACTCGTCGTTTCTGGAGAAATTAAGGAAGAAACTAAAGAAGAGAAAGAGGATTATCTGCAGAGAGGTATCAAGGCTCGTAGTTTTCGGCAATGTTTCCAACTTTCCGAACATGACAAGGTTCTTGATGCAACCCTTAGAAACGGGATTCTCGAGATTGATGTCAAGAGAGAGGCGTCCCTTCCAAAGCGACGCCTTGCCGTTCAGATCCGCAATGGGTGAATTACGGATCTAATACACTGCAGATAATGCGGGGCGATGTTCTCTAGCGACATCGCCCCGTTTCTCTTTACTGTTTGATTACAACACTCAGGAAGACTTTCGCATCATATGTTCGGGAGCTAGGAAGCGGACACCAAGCCCTCGAATAGAGAAAATGTAGTCACCACCACCATTTTCCTTTATTTTGATTCGAAGTCTAGATAGGTGAGTATCAATTAGGTGGCTAGACCCAATTCCATCTTTTACTTTGATGACATTTAATAACTCTGGTCTAGAGATAACTCGTTCTGGCTCAGCCATAAAGGCTTGGGTTAGGAGGAACTCAGTCTTGGTAAGTGGGACAAGTTTCTCTCCAACACGAAATTCACATACAGGAACTTCGAGTCTCAAACCATCAAGCTCGTAGATTTCATCTTCATCCTTAGAAAATGTATCCTGTCTATCCAGGTGGTAGTTAACGCGCTGCAGGAAGAGTTTTTGAACTATCGGTTTTGTGATGATCTCATCGGCGCCAGCACGTACGCACATGTCTTCGGTGTAAGCACTACCATGATCGATTAAAGGTATCAAAGCTCCCTTGGTATGCATTCTCAGCCATCCCAAGACATCCACGGTCTTCATCACATCTCCCACAAGATGAAATAGGACAATTTTGAAATCACCAAGGGTGAAGTGATCTTTGATTCTTGTAAGGTCGCTTTCAGCTCGAACGTTCAAGTTCCAAGACTCAAGGGCGTTCTGCATAAATTTTCTATCAATTGGGTTGTTTTCAATAATTAGTGCGGTATCTGTTGTCATGCTGCGAACAATAAGTGTGTCTAATCGCAGTAATTGAGGATGACCAGTCTTTATCTAGTCACAAGAAAAGTAAGACTATAAAAGAGTGCTTTGAGTAATTTTTGGATACTAAAGTGAATTCACCTCGAACAGAGTAATGATCACTTATTTAAGGAGAATGATGAAGAACAAATTAATTTTAGCAACAACATTGTTGGCAATACCTACCTTTGCCTTCTCAGCTAATGCTTCAGAGTATCCATTTCCAACAGAGATGAAGGTTACGATTGAAAGAGGAGAAGAGCCGGTAATAAAGAGTAAATCGAGCGTCGTTTATCCCGTAATTAACAAGTTCACAGTTACTATGCCGAATGGTGACACTGGCTTTGTCCTTGAGACTGAGTCTAGAGACGAATTAGCTATGGTTAGAGATGGCGAGGAGTACCTTCTTCAGTCATCAGTTGCCCTCGGCGAAAACATATTCTTCGGTGTTGATTCTCAGACCGCTGGGCGGCCTGTTCGAGTTATGGTTGATGGACCTATCAATCTTGGTCACATCCACTTCGACTCAGCCTCAGCAAAACTTTCAGTAGAGGGAAAGATGGTGCTTGCGGAGATGGCGAAGCAGATGTACAACTCAGGTCTGCTGGGTGCTTACTTGGTCGGAATGACCGATAGAGCGGGAAGTATTGATTCAAATCTTGCCCTCTCACAAAAGCGTGTCAGTGCAGCCTCTAAGTACCTCTCAAAGAAGCTGGCTCAATTGGGCGCTACCGGGACGATGATAAAGACCGAGAATATGGGCGAATATTTATCATCTACAAAAGATGGCATTGTCAACTTTTTTGACCGTAAAGTTTCGGTTCTCATTTATCCAAACGTCTAATACCGAATTAGCGAAGCAGAGCTTCAAATCTAGCATTGATTATTAGCTCTGCTTCGCCAATCCTTTTTCAGACTTCAAATCTAGGTTCATCGCGCGGAAAATAGAAGCTGCTTCAGTCCTTCCGCTACACCCCAGATGAGCATAAATTCGAATAGTTTCTTGTCTAATTAGCGACTCTGAGTATCCGAGGACATCGGCGATGTCTCCATTCGTTCTTCCCTCTGAAATCAACCTGAGAATCAACTCTTGCCGTTCGGTCAAACTATTTTGCTGTGACATTTTCTTTTCTTTTTGGGAAATGATTCCTGAAGAGGGAAGTTTCTTGAGAATTGCCCCACCGATGACTGCAGCAAGTGCTTCTAAGTATTCAAGTTCATGACTCTCGTCTTTGAAGGGAGAGTCAGAGAGTGCGAGTAAAACACCCAGTATTCGATCTTGGGACATGACTGGCCAAGCGATCAGATGAGGCATCAGCTTGCCTCGGGTGGAAGTCCCCGATTTGGTTCCGTTAGACCAAGTAAGTGCGCCTCGAAGTACCGCTTCGGACGCTGGATGAGGGTCGAAAATGGAGAGTGAATCACTCGCTAGTCCAACTTCCTGCGGAACCGCTCCATAGTAGCTTCTTAGGTATAGCCGACCATCTTGCTCAATTTGTAGGTAAAAAGCAGCCAAGAACTTACGATCTGCGACTTTACGAAGGCAGAAAAGCTTGAGTAAACCATCTATATCTGGCTGCAAATCATTGATTTGATTAGCAATTCCGGCAAGTTCCTTGTAAAACAAGTTTATGAGTCCCTTCGATGTGACCGCGTAACGAAAAGGTTAGCCATTATTTGATTTTGGTTATTGTCTTAATTGGTCTATAGCCGGACATTGACCCATCAGACATATGCGAGATACCTGCGCCTCAATCGCTCCTTGTTTGGCAATTAGACACATCTTGAAAGTGAAACCTTCCTCCTCCGGTTTTAGAGAGGAATATGAATGTTTAAGGGTTTATTGCGTATCGTTTCGTTAGGACTTGCACTGCTTTTAGTTAGCTCCGTAAATATTCTGTCGAGTAAGGCGGCAGGTGCTGATTTCACCGGACCTTCTCAAGGCCCAGTAAATACGGAATCTTCAGTTTTTACGGTGACCGTCGATAAAAGTTTCAATGGGAATTTTCACATTGACATCAGTGGCGGCGGCTTAAATGAACGAAAGGTTATTAATTTTGGTAAGGACGAAACAAGCGCAACGTTCACGATAACTCCTACGTTGATGGGGATGGTGACTCTTATTGCAAATCCTGCGTCCGGTCCAAAAGAGGATAAGACACTGCTCTACAACGTAACCGGAGTAATAGAGCCAACACCAACACCAACACCAACACCAACACCAACACCAACACCAACACCAACACCAACACCAACACCAACACCAACACCAACACCAACACCAACA
>JBEARJ010000005.1:25554-27030 GCA_041163285.1 Actinomycetota bacterium
CACCAACACCAACACCAACACCAACACCAACACCAACACCAACACCAACACCAACACCAACACCAACACCAACACCAACACCAACACCAACACCAACACAGACTTCTGGTAACGATGGTGGGTCTGGCGGCACCGGTGGATCAGGTGAGACCGGAGGATCTGGTGCGACTGGTGGAACAAGTGAATCGGGCGCAACAGGTGGTTCAAACGAAGCTGGAACAACCGTAGAAACTGACCCTAACTTTGGATCAAACTTCCAGAAACTTCCCTTCTCTCTTACATATGATCCAAGTGCAGATCTTGTAGTTACTTTTGAATTGCCAGGCGGTAGTCGTCTTGATTTAGCGACAATCTTCATCCCCGCAGGTACAACTAACGAGAGAGCTACCCTCACTGTTTCATACCCATTAGATCCGTTCAATTATCTAGATGGAGATCTTGATCTTTCGATACTGCTGCAATCCCAAAGTACTGGCCAATTAATTGAGAGCCTCATTGAGGCGCTGGAATTACGAACTTGGACACCTACCGGAACTCCAAGACTTCAAGAACTAGATGGAACGATTTTAGAGTTGTCTAATTTATCTGAACCTCGACTTATTTCGGGAGTCGATGCGGGACTCTATAGATTTGCAGATAGTTCGATTCAGGTAATAAGTAAGAAATTGAGTCGCTTCACAAATCTGAATCTAGATTTAATTAACTCGCAAGGCTTGAACAAGCGAGCAGTCATTTCTATCCGCAAACCAGGGGAACGTAACCGACTTCTATATGGAAGTTTTGACTCTAAACCATTTGTGCTAGTGGATCTTAAGAGCACCTTTGGAAATCAATTTGCGCAGCTTCAATTACATAAGTACATCCGTGGTGGAAATACATACTTGGACCTAGCGCAACTTAAGCTGGATGAATTTGGAAATGCGTCTCTTGAACTAAATCAACCCCTTCGAAAGCGTGATCGTATTCGAGTTCTAATTGATGGCACCAAGATCATCTATCACTCGGTTGTGGTTCGCTGAAAAGAGATTCAACTGAGACTCAATCGCTATTCATTCGCGTCAAGAAGCTTTTTTCATCCTGAAAAAGTTAAGCGTAAAACTTCGAAAGAAAGAGGATAAATGAAACGGAAGAAAGTAGTTATAACGAGCCTTACAGTTTTGACCTTGTGTGGCTCGCTATTTCAATCTATAGCTCCCGCAAATGCTCAATTGAGTGGAATCAATATCGATTTCGCCGCGGCTGAAACGCTGAGTTATAACCACGCAACTGGTGGGGGTAAGTGGGGTGGTGGAGTTGTCAACACTGATATTGAACGTTCCCTTGAAGGTGAGCAGTTTGCTTGCAATGACAAAGTCAGTTACTTGACTCAAGTTGCTGCTGGAAACACTCCTGCCAGTAGGAAATATGAGCGAAAGGAGAGCAGATGCTGGTTAGTAGAAGTGAGGTTCAGATTGGGATAGGCGCAAATCATCTTCA
>JBEARJ010000006.1:0-27342 GCA_041163285.1 Actinomycetota bacterium
GGTTTTGGCCTAGTGATCGTGCTTTCTTTACTAGGCCATCGCTGGTTCTCTGGACGACTTACTCGCTGACCAATAGGTTTCTGCATTCGTCATGTTTTTATCCTCTATTGAATCACACCATGGGTTGGAGATTGAGGACAAGACTGGTTTACCGAAGAAGTTAAAACTTAGAAGAGCGGACCGAGAGTTTTCGGTAAATCTTTCTACCGAAGTATCCATTGAGATTGATGGTAAAGAGGTACGCGCACCTGCAGGCGGCATTGAATACACAGACTTTAAAACTATTTCAAAATGCGCTGTGAATGGCGGACTAAGTAAAAAATCTTCTTCTAGAGGGACTCAATTTTCCCAACCTGTTGAAATTGAAGGTGTTTCTGCTGTAATCAACTACCTATTTTCTACGCACGGTCCAGCTCTAGAAATCTCAATTACTCTGTTGGGCAAAGAGTCGACAGTTGTTCGGGATCTGTCGTTGTCCGTTAGAGTTGACTTTGAATCAGGGGAATGGTTTGCAAATATTCCAGGAAATGGATTAAGAGCAAATGTGTCGCTCGTGGATATCAATGAAACAACTGGAATTTCTCCCTTAGGTGGATTACGAGGTTCTTCGGGATTGGCCCACTTGTCCAATTCAGAAATCTCACTTGCACTTTGGTGTGTAAACGATATTGAGATACCACAGATTGTTTTCAAAGGTAACTCAAATTGTTCAGCAGAGATGACGATCAAGAGTGGGTTTGCTTCGGACTTAAGTTGCGTGACTTCTATCGAAGTGCCGCTACTAGCATTGGAATTAATGGAGGAAAAGTGGGACCAATTCGCATCTCGCTTTGATGGCTGGCTTCGCGCAAGAGACATTTCATCGCCGGCTAGCCCACCAAAGTGGGTAAAAGGTGCCATGCTATTTGAGGCCCAGATCGGATATTCCGTTTTCTCTCAGGTCTATGAGTACGGTCCATATCCAGAAGTTTCGGATTTAATTTCGGATTTGGATCGAATAAAGTCGTTGGGTTTTACATGTATTCAATTGATGCCAAGACAACCCTACCCAAGCTATAACGTCCACGACTATTGGAATATTGATATCTCTTATGGGTCAAAGCAACTTATTAAGAAATTAGTCCAAGAGGCACATGCGAGGGGGATCCGCGTCATTCTTGATGTTTTGCTTCATGGAGTATTGGACAAAGAAATCATTAAGACTGCGGCAGACGGCGTTCGAAGTGGACCTTTTCAAGAGTTAATCAATTCAGAGACGGACGATAGTTTTAGCTCTGATGTAAAGGATTGGCAAAACTATTTAGTTGCTTGGTCCCGCCACATCATTGACTTTGAACCTTATTGGAGCGCCGGCAGTCCAGATAAGTCTGAACTTGAAGGAAAGTACCCTGATTGGTTTTACAGATTTTCAAATGGCGAGATTGCTGGCGTTTATACAAAGGCTTTTGATGCGCGTAATGCTACGTGGCGAGATTATTTTACGGAGGGGATGAAATATCTCGTCAAAGAGTTGGACATAGATGGTTTTCGATTTGATGCTCCTACTTATAATGACTTTCATAATTGGGCACCTTGGGCTCGCTATCGTGCTAGTTCCTCAGCTCTAGCCTGCACAGGACTCTTTGAAGACATGAGACCTATCTTCAAAGAGTTGAAATCCGACTTCCTTTTTTATACTGAACCATCAGGACACTCTTTAAGGCGATCAATGGACTTAAATTACAACTATGATGAACAATGGTTGGTTACCGCTCTTGCAAACACTGATGGTCGTAAGCCTTGGGGTGTGAGAAATGGAAAAGACATCGCACAGTGGATGGCCGACCGCGACGCCTTGTTACCTCGTGGATCAATGACTGCTCACCACATAGACTCGCATGACACTTTTTGGTGGCCATCTTGGGGTAAAAAATGGCGCCGAGAGCAATTCGGAATTCAATTTACTCAACTTTTGACGGTCATCTTTGCGTCACTCCCAGGGCCGTTCATGATGTTCATTGGTGGAGAGCATGGTATTGAAAAATTATTGCCGAAGTTATCTGATTTAAAGCAGAGTAAGGCTTATGAGCTGGGGGATGTTAAGTGGTGGGTCGAAGATTCTGTCGACGAAAATCTATTTGGAATTAGTTATATGAGCCCTGGAGAAGGTAAGAGTATTCTAGTCAACACAGGTAATGGTGAGATAGCTGGAATTCTTCCAGATCATTTTAGAGCTGAAGATGTAGAAATTTTGGTGGGTAGTGCCGAAGCCGTTCAGAATCGCTTTAAATTGGCAGCTCACTCCGCGATGATAATTAGTCATAAGGCAAATTCATGAATCGAGTTGCCGTGGTAACAGGCGCTTCTGGCGGTATGGGGAGTGCAACTGTAAGAGAATTTAAATCCAAAGGGTATGTGGTCATTGGAGTGGACTCCAAGGGAAATAGCGCTGAATGTGATCACTTCTTTCAAGGAGACATTTGCGATGAGACTCTGTGGGGCGCAATCGCAACGGCGATCTCAGAGCAATATGGCAAAGTCGATGCTTTGGTCAACATCGCTGGTCGCAATTACTTGTCGTTGATTGACTCTGCAGACCTCGCGCAATGGCGGGATATGTTTGAGGTCAATGTCATTGGAATGGTTACTTCAATAAAGTATCTAAAGAGATTACTCGATCAAGGGGAATCACCAGCGATAGTGAATATGAGCTCTATATCTGGCTATATTGGTTCAGTTGGTTATGCAGCGTATTGCAGCACCAAAGGAGCGGTTGATTCTTTAACTAAGTCTCTTGCATTAGAACTCGCTCCGAAGATCCGAGTGAACGCAATCGCACCAGGTTGGATTGAGACGCCTTTTACAGTCGAGGGGCTAGAGAAATCAGCTGATCCGGTCGCTTATCGGCGCGATGTAGAGGCGATGCATGCGCTTAATCGAGTCGGAAAACCTGAAGAGATTGCCAAGTCCATCTATTGGATGTGTTCACCTGAATCATCTTTCATGACCGGCACCGTAGTCATCGTTGATGGTGGCTACATGATTAAGAATTGAGCACCTAATGGAAATTCTAGGCTCGAACCGAGTAATTCCAGTCTTGGTAATTGAAGATGCTTCTTGGGCAGGGGACCTGGGAAAGTGTTTGCTAGATTCGGGAATCTCAATTGTCGAGGTAACGCTACGCACAGATGCTAGCTGGCAAGCCATTGAAACAATGAAAGCAATTAGTGGGTTAACGGTTGGCATGGGCTCAGTCTCTAAAGAAAGTGATATAGATCGAGGTAAAGATCTGGAAGTTGAGTTTGCGGTCTCGGCGGGTTTAAGAAGTGATCTTGTTTCCAAGGCAAGAGCGCTTGGAATGCCATATCTTCCCGGAGTCGCAACGCCCTCTGAAGTTCTTGCCGGGATTGGACATTCACTTGAAGTTCTCAAATGGTTTCCTGCAGAAACTCTCGGAGGAATCCAGGCACTTAAAGCCATATCTGCACCGTTTCCGCGAACACGATTCATTCCCACTGGCGGCATAAACCAGGACAATGCCGTTCAATATCTACAAGAGAAATCAGTCCTCGCCGTGGGCGGAAGCTGGATGTTTCCCAAATCGGCTATGGCAGAGAAGAATGTCTCAGAGATAGCGCGACTTGCGGCCCTAGCTGCAAAATTGAATTAGGAAAAATTGAATTAGGAGCAATTTATGAAGATTAAGAGTAATGCTCGATTCGATCTGATTTCTCTAGGAGAAGTCATGCTCCGCCTTGATCCTGGAAATGGCCGGGTTCGCACAGCTCGTAGCTTTGATGTCTGGGAAGGTGGGGGCGAATACAACGTAGCGCGCGGGCTTCGTAAATGCTTTGGCTTGAAAACGGCAATTCTCACCGCGCTTGCAGATAATGAGGTTGGACGACTCGTAGAGGATTTGATTCTTCAAGGTGGAGTAAACGCCGAGAAAATAATCTGGCGGAACTTCGATGGCGTTGGTCGCGACGTGCGGAATGGACTTAATTTCACAGAGCGTGGATTTGGTGTAAGAGGAGCGGTAGGCGTATCTGATCGGGGTAACACCGCTGTCTCCCAGTTGAATCCTGGAGACTTTAATTTTGGCGAAATCTTTAAAGGTGATGGTTCGCGCTGGCTTCATACGGGCGGAATATTTGCAGCTCTTTCATCTGGCACAGCCGAAGTGGCTTTTGAGGCTGCATCCAGCGCCCGGGCAAATGGCACTGTAGTTTCCTATGATCTTAATTATCGTCCCAGTTTATGGAAGTCCATTGGCGGTAAAGCCAAGGCACAAGAAGTCAATCAGCGTCTGGCCAACACAGTCGATGTTCTGATTGGAAACGAAGAAGATTTTGAAGTTGCTCTTGGATTTGAAATTGAAGGTTCGGATGGCTCATTTAAGAAGTTAGATTTAGATTCATATCGGAAGATGATTGAGGCTACTAGCAAGAAGTACCCGAATCTAGAAGTAATCGCCGTTACCTTACGAAGTGTTAAAAGCGCTAGCGTTAATGATTGGACCGGAGTCGCCTGGTCGAAGAAGGATGGGTTTATTGCCGGCAAGAATTATGAAAACTTAGAGATCTTTGACCGCGTTGGCGGTGGCGATAGTTTTGCCTCGGGTTTGATTTACGGGCTACTAAACGAACTTAAGCTCCAAGATGCTCTTGAGTATGGACTAGCTCATGGGGCCCTTGCAATGACTACTCCCGGCGATACCAGCATGGCAACCCTTGCCGAGGTGAAGAAATTAGCTGAAGGGGGCAGCGCTCGAGTACAGCGATGAGTGCTGAGCTGGCGCTGCGCTTCAATGCCGAAGTGGGTGAAGGTCCCCTGTGGGACAGTGATACACAAGAGTTAATTTTCATCGATGTAACCCAAGGTGGGATTCATAGATTTAGCCTGGCAAACCAAGGACTTACCTCTCTACAAATTGGTATGCACATTGGCGCGGTCGGGCTGATGGATAGTGATCACTTCATCGCGGCGGTCCGAGATGGTTTTGCCACGATAAATCGATCAACTGGTGAGATTAACTATGTGAAGAAAGTTCTATTCGATCAAGGTATTCGATTTAATGACGGAAAGTGTGACCCATTTGGAAATTTCCTCGCAGGAACTATGCGATATGAACCGAAGATGGGAACAGCTCAACTCTATTCACTTGATTCAAGTGGAGTTGTTAAGTCGCTACTCACCGGCGTTGGGCTGAGTAACGGACTGACCTGGGATGCCTCGGGTAGAAAGCTCTTCTACATCGATACTCTGACACGTGAAATAGCAGAATTTCAATACGATCAAGATTTAGGAATTGTTGGGGAGCGAAGAGTTTTATATGAATTTCCAGAAGACAGTGGCTCGCCGGATGGAATGACGATTGATACCGAAGGCAACCTTTGGGTCGCTCTTTGGGGCGGATCTAGAGTTGTAAGAATAAGTCCAACTGGAGAACTCATAAGTGAGTTACGACTCCCAGTAAGTCAGCCCACAAGCGTAATTTTCGGTGGAAGAAATCTCGATAAATTGTTTATAACCTCAGCGCGTTATGGGCTAAGTGAAGCAACTTTGGCTGATGAACCTCTGGCGGGCTCAGTCTTTGTGTTAGATATCGGAGTTTCCGGCAGGGAAGAAGCGAAATTTAAGTTAGCGCGATAGAGCTGCAAGCGCACGCTTGTAGACTTTAGTGTCCTTACCGGCGTACCAAGAGACCCATTTAGCCGCAGCAATTAGGAAATTCCATTTGTCAGGGTGGGTTGATTCACGGAATTCTTCTAAACAAGAGTGGAGATGCTTAACGTTATGCATCAAAGTTCCATCATCAGAGCATGCAATCTCTACCAATAAAGCAATTAAAGGTTGAGCAGTAAGGCCTAGATCCCGATAGGCAGCGACAGCAGCGGTGGTGCGCCTTGCGTCATGTTCATAAATTGCAGTGCGTAGCACTTCGAGAAGTTCGCTTCCACCCATTCCATTGAGCGTATCCACGTCCTCTTGGTATGGATAAGCGCGAGAGGGTTTAAATGGTACGAATTCGAACTTCTCATTCAAGATACTTGGACCGCGTTCTAGCAAGCACCCTCCCATAACTACTGCGATGGCGCGAGTCTTGGGAGACATGTGTCGTAGCGATGCCCGGAGAACATTTAGCGTTGTTCCGATGTGAACCGGTGCTACCTCGCGGCTTACGGCGTCGTAATCTTGATGAGGAACTGGATCAACTTGAAGATACATATCACAGGCTGCCAACGAGAGGGCAGAAATAACGGTATCGGCGCTGGCTCCACCTTCGGCTAGCGCACGAGCAACTGCCTCGGGTCGATCACTAGGCTTTGCGTTAAGGAATTCGATACGTAACTTAGAGACTTGTTCTGGATGTTTATCGCCAAGTGAAACTTTGTTTGCCAACGCAAATCTCTCGACGAGTTCGCTTGATTTCTCGTAGGGAGCAAGATCTCTTGGAAAAGTGCATGAATAACGGAGCGTGCCACGTAACATCGAGAGGCCAGATTCCCAACCAGTTAGTTCCATCATGTCTAATGAAAGGGCTGGGGTGATCAATGTGTGGTCATCCGTGACGATTCCCTCTAGGCCTATATCCAAAAGCAAGTCGATGACATCTTCTTTTTTCATCCGCTTGGTAAGACCGACCAGGCGATGATCTGCACGCATCCACTCTCCAAGACGAACATCTGCTCTCAGCTGGACAATGCTCTCCTCAACCGTGCCTTCGGAAATTCCCCAAACATCGAAGAGTTCATAGGGAGCAAAGCAAGGATCATGAAGATCAGTAACCACTTGAGCCAAAGCTTGGATCAACATGATGCGTTGGATTTCTTCTGGTTGCCCAACTGCAGATTGACGCGCATCTTCGCACCCAATCATCGCGTGTGATACAAAACCAAGGAGATTACGGGCTTGATTACTTACATACTTTGCGGCAGTTAGCGCTCCTGCTGCCCAAAGATCTTCCATCGGCACACCTTTTTCAAGAGCGGCCAGCGTATTTTCAACAATCGTTTCTGGTTTTTCATGGCGCAACCAATTGATTAAATCATCCCGCGTGCCGGTCAAAGTGGCTTGGGCGCCTGACATAGGAGAAAGATACCGAGGTAGATTCAACACCGCTCGGTGGGACTTTCTAGAACTGAGCTATGAAGGTGGGCGCCCTGTGCGCGCCATGCTCTAGCTGGGGAATCATCCAGAGCCCACCCGCCCCAGGGAAACGTTCCAGCTCCTCGTTAGTGAGCGTCGCAGTCCCGGTTGTTATTAGCAGGTTATCCTGATTATCGAAGGCGCACGAAGTTACGTTTGGCGCTTCAAAATTAACCACCTCTACTAAAACACCTCTAGCATCAAAATGAGCGACGCCCGAGCCGGCCCAGAGCGCAGCCCAGACGCCGCCACTTGCATCTGCGCAGATTCCATCAATGAGTCCAATATTGTCGGGCAACTTCGCAAAGGTTCGCCGGCCACTTACAGAACCAGAGCTTTGATCGAAGTCAAAAATTTCTAACTCTTTTCTTGGGCTATCCGCCCAAACTATCTGTTCACCATTTGCAAGTAGAGCAATTCCATTTGAGATGCTGGCAACCGAAACTATTTCAACGATACTTCGATCTAGCTTAACTTGTATCAATTTGCTTCTATTGGGTGTCAAATCACGATCAAGAATCCCAACAAGTAATTCGCCATTCGGTAGCACCATGCTATCGGAACACCTTAAATTGCTGGCTTCATCATGAAGCTTGATTCGCTCTACTTCAATATTCTCTTGGTTGAGAAAGATTATTGCCGTTTGACTAAGCAGAATTGTTCCATTACACCAGGGAAGAACTTTTGAAAGCTCCTCTTCCTGGGAGTGCCAAAGATGATTACTTTTACTATCCCATCGATAGGCCCGTCCATTAGGAAGATCTACCCAGCGCATATCGCCATCGGGGAAGAGATGCATACCTTCTCCGAGCTCAGCCCTAAATGGATAAATCAGCCTTGGCTTCATCATCGAAGTGCAGCGAGGTAGTTACTCATGATCAAATCTAGCGATGCATGTCGGCGATTCCGCTCTTCTAAATCATCGAACATCTGCGCTGAAACTCGAGTTCGCGCCTCAATTAACTCATCATTTAGTCGATGGACACCGTCGCTAAGGACTTTCTGGCCCGCAATTAATACTTCTTGAGCAATGCTATTTTCCCACTCGAGCCACTTCACGGCGTCTTGTGAAGTCTCTAAACCCGCAGATAACGAGCCCCCAATCGTTAGAGCATGTAACGAGGACTCTTCAGGTAGCGCAAGCTTTGCAGTTGTTAAGGGTTCTTCAATTCCAGAAATGCTATCGAGTCCGATACCAAAGTTAATTCCATATTTTATCCAGGCACGGCAATCGGCTTTCCCAGTCTTTAAAACGATATTTGATTTAGGGCATGTGACGAGATGGGTGCCGGTTTGGTGAATTTTTTTGAGTTCCGTATCCGTTAGCCAAATTGCGTGGGCAAGGCTAGTGCGCGGGCCAAGTAGTTTGAATTCTTCCAAACGCTCGATAGGGGATTGAGCAATCCAATTTCTTTGTGCCTCGCTTTCTAAGCAATGGGTATGGACTCGAACTCCGTTTTGCGCAATCTCGCTAATCGTCTTCATCATCTCATCGCTGCACCATTGTGGCGCAACAGGTCCGACACCGAAGACGAAATCAGGATTACGATCCTGTGCGCTTTGAAATAATTCGAGGAACTCCGTTGGCTGCATTTTTCTGCCGGTAGATACAAATGAGGGGAGACTTAGCGAATTCTTTAATCTTTGCGGGATAAATTCGTACTGGTCAGTGATTCCCAGAATAACTTGAGCACGAATACCAGAGCGTCTTATTCCAGTGAGTGATTTCTCCAAAATCTCCAAGTACGTAGCGGGCTCTCCGAAGGTGTGAAAGATATATTGAACCCCGGTGACGCCTGAGGATATGAGGTTGCAACATGCAACAAAAACATCATCTTCTACATCAACAGATGTCATGGCATTCATTCTTAAGATTGCTTCCTCTAAGCAACTTCCGCCAACGCGATGTTCTGCTAGGGAAGTCGAGCGCAAGTGGGAGTGAGCGTCGACAAATCCTGCGCTTTCTCTCATCAATTAAGCCTTATATAGCGAGCTTCAGGAGGCGTGCAAGATTTCCACCCTCAACCAACTCACGATCCTTGGCTGAAGGGATAGCGCGAGCAATCTTCGCGCGTTCTAAGTCAAAGTCGCTACCAGGCCAGTCAGTTCCCATGACGATTTGTCCGGCACCAAGTGAACGGTATGCAAGTTTCACATCAAGTAGTTGAGAACCGGAAGTCTCTAAGTAGATATTGGGATTTCGCTTCGCTACGAGTATCGCCTCATTGAGATTCCAAACTGTACCCATGTGAGCAATCAATACTGGGGTATTGGGAAAGCCACGTGCAATCTCTTCGATGGAAAGTGGAGCACAGAAGGGATCATCAAGGGCATTCACAAGAACAACAAGCTTGTTTCGATCCGCTGCCTCAAAGATCGGATCGAGTAGACCATGATCGGCAAAGTGATATCCATGCATTGTGGGATGAAGTTTCAAGCCTTTTAAGTTCAGAGTTTTTGAAAGATGGTCAATCGTGGCGACCGCATCTGGAAAGCGTGGGTTCACCTGTCCAAAGCCAATGATTCGTTTTGGATGACGCTTCATAGTTTCAGCAATGAAGTTGTTATCCATCATCTGCCCAAGGGAGCATCCCACAGCCATATCAACTCCAGCGATATCCATCGCTCGGATCATGTCCTCGGGGGTGTAAGACTCCGCTGTTAGGTAATCAGAAGTTCCACCTGCCTGCCAGACGTTGTTGTATGAATCTATGATCATTTTCGCTAGCTCCTTACCTTGGATTTTCCCAGTTTGTTGCCATATCCCAAATTACTTTTGAGACTAGTTCTAGCTCTTCGATGCTCACAAACTCATCTGCGGTATGAGCTTGATCAGTAGATCCCGGTCCAAATACGGTACAGGAATTACTTCCCGTCAAAGCTGCAACCATTGACGCATCTGTATACGCCTCATGGCCATCATTGCCACCAACAGGAACTTCAACTCCAGCCACTTTCATGTAGGAAGCACGCAAAGATTTGATGATATGGGAATCTTCGCTAGCTCGAACTGGTGGTCGAGGGGCGCCAAGTCCCTTAATTGAGAAATCTGCTCCTGGAAAATCTCTAATAACTTCGCTGGCAATTCTCTCGACCATAGGAATCACATCTTCAATTTTCATCGGAGGCACTATCCGAACATCAAATTTTGCATCAGCAAACGGAGGAACGACATTTGTTGCAACGCCAGCGTTAAAGACTCCACAAGTAAATCTGGCCCGCCCCAGAATTGGGTCTTCATGTTTTATCGACTCGATATGAAGTTTTAGCCGATCAACGATCCGCGACATTATGTGGGCTGAATCGATTCCAAGGTGAGCGCGACCGGCGTGAGCCATTCGACCAGTAACGCGAAGATCAATCCATCTAAGGCCCATCTGAGCCACGCGCAGCCTCGCACCGGTCGGTTCCAGTGCAATTACTTGATCATCTGGCCGCAAATCTCCACTTTGGACAAGCGCATGAGCGCCTGCCATATCGGGAGCTTCCTCGTCGACAGTTGCAACAAAGATAATGTCACCCGCCGGTTTTAATCCTAATTTTTTAATCGATTCAAGTAATCCGAGCGCAACTGCTACGCCACCCTTCATATCACAGGCACCACGACCGTAGATCTTTCCATCACGAATCAGACCTTCATGCGGTGGAATGGACCATCCAGCTCCAATGGGCACAGTATCTAGATGTCCGAGTAGAACTAGGCGCGGAGCGCTTCCTTTGCCAGGAATTGTGACAGTTAAGTTCTCTCGTCCCGGCTGAACAATTGTGCGCTTTGGGTTAAGTCCAAGAGTTTCCAACCTTCTAGCCACCCATTCAACACATTCTTTCTCTTGGATTCCCGGGTTCTGGCTATCAATGCGGATTAGCGATTGTGTATCAGCAATCACTTTATCTAAATCAATCATGTTAAGTCCTATTCTGCCAATCCATATGCGCTACGTCTTGGATCAGCGGCAGCAAAAAGAGTTCGCTCTCCTAAGTTATTTCGGGAAGATTTAATTGTTTGTACCGAACCGGCGTCGAATTCATATTCAGGCCAAACTTCAACATTGTGTCCGTGTTCTCTTAACTTTTCTATCTCATCTGCGCCAATTCGAGCTTCGGCATAAACCAATCGATCGGCAGATGGATGTGGGTGAAAAGCGCTGGGTGCATTAAATGCCGCTATGCGAGGTGATTCGACGGACTCTTGTAACTCCATCTTCTCATTGAGGACTTTCCAAATGACTTGAGCCATGGCTTGAACAATCACATCTCCGCCAGGGCATGCAAGCGCCCAGGACTCACCATCTTGCAAACCAATCATTGCCGCTGGTGTAACAACCGGTCGACCCCACGGCACTAATCGATTTGGATGACTCGGAATCAATCGACTCTGGACCCCTCGCGGCGAGCAGAGAATTCCTAATTCGGGGATTATTGGTCCACCATCAAGTGTGTCGGAGGGCGAAGTCGCAAAGGTATTTCCTGCGTTATCCATCGTTACAACCGCCGTTGTACTTGAAAGTGTCTTTGCCGGCACTTCTTTGCCTGTTCGACCCGAAATAGCACCATCACCAATCAGCTCAGCTAGCTCTGCGAGGTGGCTATCGCTAATTAATTCACTCAGGTCTCTCGCCATCTGTCCAGGAGCGGCAAGGAAATCCTCTCGATCATTGAAAGCTAGAGTTATTGATTCGATTAACTCATGCCAACTTCCACCTGTCCGGGAGAGTATTCCAAGAATTTGTAGTGCAGTAGGACCCTGACTCCATGAAGGTGTTGCAAAGAATCGCCATCCTTTTACTTCGATTGATGGTGCGAGTTCAATTTCCGCTTCAAAATTAGCGAGGTCATCAAGAGTCATATATCCCCCGCGAGATGTAACAGAATCCACCAAGATCTGCGCAACTTCGCCTTCGTAGAATGCCTTGTGCGCTGCACTTAACTTTTCCTCACGACTTCCACCGTTAGCAATTTCCGCATCAACAAGTCTTTGCAAAAGGTTGGCTAACTTCTCTTGTTTGAGTCTTTGACCCGCTGAAATAGACTTTCCATCCAGCCTATAGATTGCTGAACTCGTGGGCCATTTCTGGAAATTTCTTCCCGTAATCTCAAAGCTAGTCGCTAATGATTGATCAACAATAAAACCTTCTCGAGCTAGATTAATAGCGGGAGTTGCTACTTGAGCAAGAGACATAGTGCCAAAGCGCTTTAGTGCGGCAATCCAGCCAGCTGGAGCGCCCGGAACAATTGCGGGTGCGCCATCAAGCGGTAACGATCCGCCGTATCGCTTTACTATTTCTTCAAGGGATGCGCTCTTACTCCATCTTCCGATACCGGCTACCGACCATGCGATTTGACCTCCCGCCTCTCTTATCAAAATCGGCGCGATTCCACCAAAATTAGCCATATCCACTTGAATCACATTGCTAGCAATTCCGGCGGCAACGCCGGCATCAATTGCATTTCCACCAGCTTTAAAGATTTCAGCGGCCACAATGCAAGTTCTTGGATGCCCTGCAACGACTGACCAGTTTTCACCGACGAGAGTAGGGCGAAGCGCTTTCGGTGCTGGGTAAGTTCCGGGAACTAACCCGCCGCCCATTCCACCTTTTTCTCTTTTGCCGTTCGCCTTGTTGCTACTTGACACCGTTGATTTATCTCCTGGTTTTTAGGGAACGCGATAAGGCTACTCTTCAAAACTTTTCTATGCGACTACGATGCAGTCATGAACCCCAATAATTCTGGTCGGCTAAATAGTTGGGCATGGCATCACACCGGAATTGCAGTTCGTGAAATTGACCGAGTAATCGATTATTACGCAACTAATTTGGGCTTTGAAGTTGTTTTCGAGGCTAGAAATATGACCGACTTAATTAGCAGCATAACTGGAGTTAAGGGACTGGGCGCCCACCTTGTGCAGACCAAGTCACCCATAAGCGATCAGGTACTTGAATTTATTGAGTTTATTAATGTCCCAAGTGATGCAAACGAGCTATTGCCTATTTATCCTGGAAGGTCTCATACTGCATATCTAGTTCCAGATATCGAGAAAGCTTTGGCAGAGCTGGTATCTCATGGTGGAGTCATGTTAGGAAAGGTCACGGAATTTTCAGAAGGCAAAGCCGTCTATTGCGCTGATCGCTTTGGAACGGTTATTGAATTAGAGGAGCAATTTGGTGGCGCAGGAAATATCGCTTAAGGCTCGATATGGCTACATGCTCTGGATGCGCCATTTTGAATTAGCATGTCTTGAGGGAGTTCCGACCCGCGAAATTCACGGCGAATTGCACACCGGCGTTGGACAAGAAGCAATTAGCGCCGGAATGGTTGGTTTTTTAAGTAGAGAAGATGCAATGTGTAGCACGCATCGCAATCATATGCATGCAATTGCGAAGGGCGTAGACCTACGTTCCATGCTCGCAGAGATTTTTGAGAAGTCGACTGGGCTTTGTGGGGGATTTGGTGGCCACATGCACTTATTCGATCTGTCATTGAAATTCTCCGCCACAGGAATCGTTGGCGCGGGGATGCCTGTGGCACTCGGTCACGCTTACGCAGCGCGCCTGAAAAGCAACCAGGCGATCGCTGTCGCAGTTGTCGGCGATGGGGCCGTAAACACTGGCGCATTTCACGAAGCTATGAATATGGCGGGCGCTCTCTCTTTACCTCTAGTTGTTGTCGTTGAAAATAATGAGTGGGCTATCTCTGTTCCTTTTTCTGCTTCAAGTGCTACGGAAACCATTGCTGAGCGTGCGCCATCATGGAAAGCCCACGGAGTACGCGTTGATGGATTAGATGTTGAAGCGGTTGCTGGCGCTTTTGAATCTGCTGTTATACGAGCGCGCTCTGGTGCGGGGCCGAGCATTATTGAGGCGATGTGTTATCGCTTCCGCGGACACTTTGAAGGTGATGCCGATATGTATAGATCCAAGGAAGAGAAAGAACGGCGCCGAGCCGAAGATCCAATTGTGAGAACAAGAGATGCGCTTGTCGAAAGAGGATTAGCGACGGTAGAAGATTTAGACGAGATTGAGAAGTCAATTGCGAACTCAATTCAGGAGATGCTGGCTTCTGTAAGAAAAGATCCCGCGCCTTCTGGTAAGGATGCAACTAGATATGTCTTCGTGGAGCAATAAATATGGCTAGAAACTTAAATCTCTCGCAATGCATCTCTGAAGCGCTTCATCTTGAAATGGAACGCGATTCACAAGTTCTTGTGATTGGCGAAGATGTCGGGGGCCAAGGTGGCGTATTTGGTGCCACAAGAGGTTTGCAGAAGAAGTTCGGGAGCGGAAGGGTTTTAGATACCCCCATATCTGAGAGCGCAATAACTGGAATGGGTGTTGGCCTAGCGCTGGAGGGTTATCGCCCAGTCTTGGAAATTATGTTTGTTGACTTCATTGGAGTATGCCTAGATCAGGTTTACAACGCGATTGCTAAGAATCATTACATGTCTGGTGGCAAAGTTCGCATGCCGATAGTCATTAAGACCGCTGGAGGATGCATTGGTTCTGGAGCCCAACACTCTCAATGCTTATGGGGCTTATTCGCACACTTACCCGGATTAAAAGTTGTCGCTCCTTCAAATCCTTATGATGCAAAAGGGCTGATGGCTAGCGCAGTCGAATCAGACGATCCCGTTGTCTTCATAGAACACAAGGGATTGCTGCTAAAGCGGGCAGAAGACTTCACTTTCGGGGCGGATGTTCCAGCCGAGAGGTATACAGTTCCTATTGGAAAAGCGAATGTAGTCCGAGAAGGAACTGATCTGACGCTGGTCACTTTAAGTGGGACTGTTGCACCTTCGCTTACCGCTGCCGAACAAGCCAAAGCAAGTGGGATTAGCGTTGAAGTGATTGATCTACGCAGCGTTGTGCCTCTCGATATTGATACTGTCGCCTCGTCAGTCAATAAAACCGGCAAAATTCTTGTTGTCGATGAGGATTATTTGAGCTTTGGCCTCTCAGCTGAAGTTGTGACGAGATTGCTAGAGCGAAAGATTTCCATCAAATCTGTTAAGAGATTAGCGGTGCCCGATGTACCAATCCCCGGTGCGCTCTCACTAGAGCGTGAAATTGTTCCAAATCAGGAGTCCATTGGCGCTGCAATTGCGGAAACGGTAGGAAAGCTGTGACAACCCTAGTTATCGGCGCGAACGGCGCAATCGGCAAAGCTTGCGTAAGCGAACTCCAGAAATCTGAAAAAGTTATTGCCGCTGATCTCACTCTTCCAAAGTTCGATGTTTCTGGTAACTACATTCTCGACGTAAAGGATGTGAAAGAAGTTTCGCATCTAATCAAGAGTCTCGATGAAGTCGACCCAATCTCAGGAATGATTTATGCAGCTGGTCTTAACACAACTGGACCACTAGATGCAGTCAACTGGGAGGATTACGAGCGAGTCATGGCGGTCAACTTACGTGGCGCTTTTTATGTTGGTGCGGCGCTAATGACCGAACTTAGATTTCGGCCTCGGGAATTCAGCGCGGTCTTTATCGCCTCTACTGCGGGGCTAGTTGGCGAATCCGGAGGAAGCGTTTACTGCGCTTCAAAGTTTGGACTTATTGGTTTCACCCAATCATTCGCTGGCGAGATTTCACAATTTGGCGGGCGCGCCAATGTTGTCTGTCCCGGAAACGTCGAAAGTCCAATGCTTGAGGAGCTCGCTACGGCGATCGGAGCACGCTCAGGAAAAAGCGGTGCTAAGACTTTGGATGAATGGAAAAATGCCTCTGGATTTAAGCGTTTGATAAGACCGGAGGAAGTCGCTCAAACCTGCTCATGGCTTCTTTCCAATAACTCGAGTGGAATAAGTGGTCAGACTATTGTTGTGGATGGTCCAAAGGCATGAATTTTTCTGGTCCAGGAGAAAATTTCCAGTTACTTTTTGAAGAGGTAAGCGAAAGCACTGGTACCTCCATCTCTCTTCCAGATCCGGTAAAAGCAATTTATGGTGGCGATTGGATTGTTCCATCGGATCGACAATACAGATACTCGAACTTTGTCATCTCCCATGATGGCAAGACTTCATTTTCAGTTCTTCACCATGAAGGTGGTGGAGATATCTCAGGATTCAATCGACACGATCAATGGGTAATGGCACTAACGAGAGCTCGTGCTGATGCTGTAACCGTAGGCGCTAACACTTTGCGCACCGAACCAAATCATATTTGGAGCTCTGAGTTCATTTTTCCGCAGGAGTCAGAAGCTTTTGCCCAGCTTCGCCTTAAGGAAGGGCGCAGACCTTTTCCCTATCAAGTAATGGTTACCCGAAGTGGAGAATTAAATGCAGATGCTGCAGTCTTCGCTGATTCACAACTTGATGTAATTGTGGCTACCACAACTAAAGGTGCCGGGAAGATTAGGGAGTTGGGATTGTCCAATGTCGCCATTCTCGAACTTGGTGAATCGGATGTTGATTTGGGTGCACTTCACGAAAGTTTAGAGAAAGACTTCGGTGTGATGACGGTTCTCTGTGAAGGTGGCCCAAAATTCTATGCAGCTGTTATTCAGGCTAGGCAGATTGAAGAGGAGTTCTTAACGATCAGCCCGGTTGTGGTTGGAGCATCTAGTGCTGAGTATCGACCTGGACTAATCGATGGTTTAGCTCTCGAGCCAGGAAATAAATTTGGAGTAAATCTGCAGAGCCTGAGAAGGGCCGGCAATATGCTCTTTCTTCGCTCAAGATACTAACTTTGAATTTCGACGAACCTAAGAATTGCTCACTAGGTACGATTCGCTTGTGAGTCGTACCTATGTAATCCAAACTCTGGGCTGCCAGATGAATGTGCACGACTCTGAGCGCATTGCCGGATCACTCGATGTGGCCGGGTATGTGCCGGCTAGTGAGGGTCAAGACCCTGATCTAATTGTCTTCAACACCTGCGCCGTTCGCGAAAACGCAGATAACAAACTTTATGGCCATTTGAGTTTTCTTGCCCCTACAAAGCGCGCCAACCCGAATCTTCAAATCGCAATCGGGGGTTGTTTAGCCCAGAAAGATAAGGGCAGCATCATCAAAAAAGCTCCCTATGTTGATGTGGTTTTTGGTACCCACAACGTTGGATCTCTTCCGGCACTTTTGGAGCGGGCACGGATTGAGAAAAAATCCCAAGTTGAGATTAAAGAAGCTCTCGAGCACTTTCCCTCTACACTCCCGGCGCGCCGACATTCAGCCTTCTCGGCATGGGTATCAATCTCTGTTGGGTGCAACAACACCTGCACTTTTTGCATCGTGCCACAACTAAGAGGTAGAGAGAAGGATCGACCAAGCGGCGAAATTTTGAGCGAAATAAGGGCGCTAGTTGGCGAGGGAGTAACCGAGATAACGCTTCTCGGTCAGAATGTGAATGCTTATGGCGTTGATTTCGGTGATCGAGAGGCCTTTGCAAAGCTGCTTCGTGAATGCGGCAAAGTCGATGGACTCGAGCGGGTTCGATTTATGTCGCCCCATCCCCGAGATTTCACTGATGATGTAATTTCCGCAATGGCTGAGACACCGAATGTGATGCCACATCTACATATGCCACTCCAGTCTGGCTCAGACAAGATTCTGCAAGCTATGCGCCGCTCTTATCGGGTTGATCGCTATCGAGGCATTATTGAAAAAGTTAGAAGTGCGATGCCACAATCAACAATCACAACCGATGTAATTGTTGGCTTCCCAGGTGAGACTGAGGCAGATTTCCAAGAAACTATGGATCTATGTAAAGAGCTCCGTTTCCTCGCGGCCTATTCCTTCAAGTATTCAAAGCGCCCCGGTACCCCTGCGGCAGAAATGCCCGATCAGATTTCAGAGGATGTGGTGGCAGACCGGTACGACCGGTTACACAAGCGATTAAATGAGGTCTCACTGTCGGTAAATGAGGATGTAGTTGGTAAGGAATCTGAAGTTCTAATTACAGATATCGAGCAAGGGCGAGCCCAGGGTAAGAGTAGAGATTTCCGATTAGTCCATCTTGATGTGGCTGAAAGCGAAACGCGACCAGGTGATATCGCGCGAGTTCGAGTTACCGGCGCAAAACCTCATTTTATTTTTGGTGAAAAGTTAGAGATAAAGAGAACTCGAGGCGGAGATGCTTTCGAAGTTCGAAAGCTTGAGGCCGAAAATAGCGGGGTATTTCTAGGCGTGCCACAACTCAAGAGTTCACTTGTTAAATGAATCTATCTAGATGAGATTAGTTTTTATCGTTGGCGCTACAGCAACAGGAAAGAGTGAACTATCGCTTCATCTTGCGGAGCAACTTAATGGCGAGGTTGTAAATGCTGATTCCATGCAACTTTATCGCGGCATGGATATCGGGACAGCAAAGTTATCGCCACAGGAGCGACGCGGCATTCCGCACCACTTGATTGATGTCCTGAACGTTACCCAGGATGCCTCTGTTGCCGAATATCAAACTTGGGCACGAGAGCGGATAGATCAACTACTGAAAGATGGAAAATCTGCGATTGTCGTGGGAGGTACTGGTCTATATGTAAAGGCAATCCTCGATGAATTGAATTTCCCTGATACCAATCCTGAAGTTAGGGCTCGACTCAACGACGAGGCGGAGCGAATTGGTGGTGCGGCGATGCATCAACGCCTGGGCAGACTTGATCCGGCTGCGGCTGCGGCGATACCAAAGGAAAATGTCCGCAGAGTTGTCCGTGCGCTAGAAGTAATTGAGATAACCGGGAAACCATTTACCGCAAACCTTCCTCGAGCTGGCGCAACTTACTATCCCAGCGCTGAGCAATATGGCTTGGTGATGGAGCGGGATTACTTAAAGGAACGAATTGATAAAAGGGTTGAGTCAATGTGGAGCCGAGGATTTGTAGATGAAGTTCGCTCATTGATGGAGCTAGGAATTACCTCGGGCAAGACCGCAAAAGCCGCCCTTGGGTATAGCCAGATCATTGAATTCTTATCAGGCGTTCTGAGTGAGGCAGAGGCGCTCGAGGAGACAAAGCGAGCAACTCGGGCCTACGCAAGACGGCAAGAGACCTGGTTTTCTCGCGATAACCGGATCAAATGGCTCAAAGGCGATACCGCGCAAAGGCTAGATGCGATTCTCTCATCTACGATTAGCGGATAACGATGAGTTCCTTAATCGGCACATACGGCCATGGCACTGAGAATGACTTCGTTCTCGTCTTTGATCCAGAAAATGCAAACAACCTTTCAAGTCGCGTCGTAGCGGCTATCTGCAATAGAGATACCGGGATTGGCGCAGATGGCTTGATCCGAATAGTGAAGCGCGACGGTAAATGGTTTATGGATTACCGAAATGCCGATGGCTCGCTAGCTGAAATGTGTGGCAATGGTGTTCGGGTAATGGCGCGTTTTCTTGTAGATAGAGGTCATCAACCTGCTGGGATATTCCCGATTCAAACTAGGGCTGGCGCTAAGTTTGTCAGCGCTCCTGAATCCGGTGACATCACCGTCAATATGGGCCCGGTGGTTCAGGAAGAAGGCGCTGTGACAGCTTTCTCTAATGGCAAGACCTGGAGCGGCTACAACATTAACGTTGGAAATCCGCACGCCGTAGTTTTCGTTGATGATCTAACTGAGGTTGGTGACCTTAAAAATGAGCCAATCGTTAGGCCCAAGGAACTTTACCCAGAGGGCGTCAATGTTGAGTTTGTTAAAGTGCTCGAAGATGGTGAATTGGCGATGCGGGTTCATGAGCGCGGGGTAGGCGAGACCCGCTCCTGTGGGACTGGAACTTGCGCCGTGGCGCTAGCAGCCACGATTTTGAAAGGTAAATCGCTTCCCATCAAATGGGTGATTCATCCTCCGGGCGGGCGCCTAGAAGTTGAGATCGATCCACATTCAAATGCAATTCTCACTGGCCCCGCGGTACTTGTGAAAGATGTGGAATTGAGTAGCTACCTTGGCTAATCGAGAGAGCGAGCGCTCTAGCGGTGATGAGATAGATCGCCTCCTTGAGGAAAGTGAGGAGTTAGCGGCGGAATTTGATTCAGATATCTTCATTCCAGATTCATTTGATTCAACACAACGTGATCTAAGCGATCGACAGGCTCTGCGAAGAGTCATCGGACTCTCAACAGAGTTAACCGATATTTCAGAGGCTGAATATCGCCAACTTCGATTAGAGCGGGTTGTGTTAGTTGGAGTATGGACTGAGGGCACCATTAAAGAGGCGGAAAATTCGATGGCTGAACTTGCCGCCCTTGCTGAGACTGCTGGGTCACAAGTCCTAGATGCGTTGATTCAAAGAAGAGATAAACCAGATCCTGCAACCTTTATTGGTTCTGGAAAAGTGAGCGAGCTAAAAGGTGTTGTGAAATCAACTGGCGCAGATACTGTGATCTGCGATGGCGAGTTGAGCCCAGGACAATTGCGCAATCTGGAGGATAAGGTAAAGGTAAAGGTAGTTGATCGAACCGCGCTGATTCTCGACATTTTTGCTCAGCATGCAAAGAGCAAAGAAGGTAAAGCCCAAGTAGAGCTTGCTCAGATGAGTTACATGCTCCCCAGACTTCGCGGTTGGGGCGAATCCCTCTCGCGCCAGGCAGCGAGAGCCGGTGGAATCGGTGGCCGGGGCCCTGGTGAAACAAAGATTGAGATTGACCGTCGCCGCATTCGGGACAAGATGGCGAAATTACGCCGTGAAATTGGCGAGATGAAAGTCGCCCGCGATACGAAACGGCAAGAACGGCGCCGTAACTCAATTCCCTCAGTTGCAATTGCTGGATACACAAATGCAGGAAAGTCTTCACTGCTAAATCGCCTGACAAACGCTGGCGTATTGGTGCAGAACGCTCTATTTGCGACCCTAGATCCGACGGTGAGAAAGGCTGAAACACGTGATGGCAGGGTCTACACAATGAGCGACACAGTTGGTTTTGTTAAGCATCTGCCACATGAATTGATTGATGCCTTTAAGTCAACCTTGGAGGAAGTCTCGGGCGCAGACTTAATAGTCCATGTAGTTGATGGCTCTCATCAAGATCCACTGGGACAGATAAAAGCAGTCCGAGAAGTCATTCGCGATATTGGTGGCGAGAAGATTCCAGAGATTATTGCGCTAAATAAGGCTGATATTGCTGATCCAGAGATGATGCGTCTGGTTTTGAGAGAAGAGCCGGATGCCTATCCAGTATCTGTTCACACTGGAGCAGGAATTGAAGCGCTAATTGGAGCAATTGAGGCTTCGCTGCCGCGCCCAAAGGTAGAGGTGAATACATTAATTCCTTATAACCGGGGCGATTTAGTTAGCCGGATACATGAAGAGGGCGAGATTTTGCGCGAAGAGCACCTTGCTGAGGGGACTGCACTTCATGCTCGAGTTGATGGCGGGCTTGCCCACGTACTCGAGAAGTTTGTCCGTGTTTAGCGAACAGAACGAAGTATGGCTGTTACTTTTCCAAGAATTTCGCAATTGTCGCCATTGATTGGTGCGTAGTTCTCATTTGCTGGAAGAAGCCAGATATGGCCATCTTTCTTTGAAAAGGTTTTAACAGTCGCTTCGCCATCAATCATCGCGGCAACGATCTCACCTTTATTGCAATCTTTCTGGGCGCGGATAACTACATAATCTCCATCGCAGATAGCGGCTTCTATCATCGAGTCACCAACCACCTTAAGCATGAAGAGTTCTCCTTCACCCACAAGGGATGAAGGGAGTGGGAATAGTTCTTCAACATTCTGTTCGGCAAGAATTGGACCACCAGCAGCAATTCGGCCAACTAGCGGAACGTTATGAGTTTTTTCTGGCTTGATATCTTCGAATCTCCCATCGCCGGGGGTTAGGACTTCTAACGCTCGACCCCTAGATGGATCTCTTCGGATCCAGCCCTTTGATTCAAGCGCCTCAAGTTGGTACTTAACGCTCGATGGGGAGGCGAGGCCCGCAGCTTCACCTATCTCGCGCATGGATGGGGGATAGCCCTTCTCATCCATCGCACTCTTGATCGCCTGGAGAATCTTTAATTGGCGGGAGGTCAGACCATTCTCATCGACGGGGCCGTCTGGGAGTTCAGAAACCTTTGGATTATTGGACTGGGGCTCGGGTGGCGTCATGGTAGAAGTTTAGAACAAATTTACGATAAATTCAAACAAATGTTCTAAAAAAACTTGCCGATGTCAGTGGCGGGGTGTACCTTTCTCTTTAGAACAGACGTTCGAAGAGTATCCCCGCTCTCAACGGTCGTTCTAGAAGTAGAGCTAGAAATAGCTGGAGAGAATGATGACGATCGCAATTCATCCGTCCCCCTTAAATAGCCAATCACCGGTTCGCCTCACCCCCCGAGGTCGAGCTCTAGCAAGGCTGGCGGTTGTCACATCTCTCTCCGTTCTACTTCTCGCTGGCTTTTCGCTATTTTCGGGCGCTACCGCTGGTTCTAAAGATTCCCTCTCTACGACCCCGTATGTAAAAATTACTGTTAAACCGGGTGAGAGTCTCTGGTCGATCGCCGCAAATCTAAGTGGCTCAGGGGACCGACGCGATCTAGTAGATGAATTGATTGAAGTGAATCGCTTGAAGAGCCCAGAAGTTATTGCAGGTCAGAAAATTTATATCCCGACACGCGGCTAGCTCCACTTAGATATATTGCGAACTCTCAACCCTTGGTTTACTCTTACCCCTAGATATTGGGGTGAAAAAGCGATAGGCTTCCACCTATAGTGGTTCAAAGTCGAATCTCTAATACACCCAAAGTCTGGAAATTTCCATCATTGAAAGGAAAGACACGCCGTGAACTGTCCCTTCTGTCGGAATGAGGAGTCTCGAGTTGTTGACTCGCGCCCTGCCGATGAAGGTACGGCAATCCGTCGTCGCCGCGAATGCACAAGGTGTGGGTCTCGCTTCTCGACTCAGGAAACGGCTGTTCTCTCAATCATCAAGAGGAGCGGCGCGGCAGAGCCATTTAGTCGCGAAAAGGTCATCAACGGCGTCCGCAAGGCCTGTCAAAACCGACCTGTCTCCGATGATGATTTAGCCCTTCTAGCGCAACGCGTTGAAGAGACTCTCCGCTCCACCGGTCAGGCCGAGATTGAGGCCCAAGAAGTGGGTATGGCAATTCTCTCACCGCTACGCGAATTAGATGAAGTGGCGTACCTGCGATATGCCTCGGTATACCGTAACTTTTCCTCCCTTGAAGATTTTGAAGGCGAGATCGCACTTCTCCGCGCTATGCCTTCAGAGAAAATCTCCGAGTCGAAAAAACAAGTTTCTTCCCCGCAACTTAAGTGATGTGTCCGATAAGTAGTTAAGAGATGTGTAGAAAAAAATGAATAAATAGCGGTAACGAGATTAAAAAACAAAATTGAAGATTTCTAGAGATGGAGAAAAAGAGAATGTCGGACACGGTAATTAATCGAGCTGGTGGGAAGAACAAGCTTGGAAAAGGCCTACAAATCGAGCGAGTTTTTAGCACTCCTGGTGTACATCCCTATGACCAGGTCGTCTGGGAGCGTCGCGATGTAGTCCAATCAAATTGGAAAACTGGCGAGACCGTATTCGAGCAGAAAGGCGTTGAGTTTCCTGACTTCTGGTCGGTAAACGCCTCGACAATTGTTACCACGAAATATTTCCGCGGCGCTGTCGGACATGACAACCGTGAATGGTCGCTAAAGCAAGTAATTGATCGCGTTGTCCTTACTTACACAAAAGCTGGAAAAGAATTTGGTTACTTCGCAACTCCGCAAGATGCTGAGGTTTTTGAGCATGAACTTACCTACATGCTCCTTCATCAGATTTTCTCCTTCAATTCACCAGTCTGGTTCAACGTTGGAACCGCTGCGCCACAACAAGTTTCGGCCTGCTTCATTCTCTCTGTCGATGACACCATGGATTCAATCCTTAATTGGTATCGTGAAGAAGGCATGATCTTCAAAGGCGGCTCAGGCGCTGGCCTTAATCTCTCAAGAATTCGCTCTTCAAAGGAGCTGCTCCGTTCAGGTGGAACAGCCTCTGGTCCGGTCTCATTTATGCGTGGTGCCGATGCCTCTGCGGGAACCATCAAGTCAGGTGGAGCCACTCGCCGCGCCGCAAAGATGGTCGTACTCGATGTCGATCATCCAGATGTTGAAGAGTTCATCGAAACTAAGGTTCGTGAAGAAGAGAAGATTCGCGTTCTCCGTGATGCAGGTTTCGATATGGACCTTGGTGGAAAAGATGTCATCTCTGTCCAATATCAGAACGCAAATAACTCTGTCCGCGTTAATGACGAGTTTATGCGCGCTTATGAAAATGACGCGAAGTTTGGTCTACGCGCTCGCTCAACTGGTGAAGTAATTGAAGAGATCGATGCAAAGGCGCTCTTCCGCAAAATGGCTGAAGCTGCCTGGGCATGCGCTGATCCAGGAATTCAATATGACACCACTATTAATGACTGGCATACAAACCCAGAGACCGGTCGTATCAATGCATCGAATCCATGCTCTGAGTACATGTCCCTCGATAACTCATCATGCAACCTCGCCTCTTTGAACTTGATGAAGTTCTTGAAGAGCGATGGTTCATTTGATGTTAAGAATTTCGTTAAGTCAACAGAAATAATCATCACGGCGATGGATATCTCAATCTGCTTTGCTGATTTCCCAACTGAAGCAATTGGCGTAACAACTCGCGCCTATCGCCAACTCGGAATTGGATATGCAAATCTCGGTGCACTTTTGATGGCATCTGGCCTTGCATATGATTCCGAAGGTGGCCGTGCGCTCGCTGGCGCAATCACATCTCTGATGACTGGTACTTCTTATCGCCGTTCAGCTGAAATCGCTGGCATCGTTGGCGCATACGATGGATATGCTCGTAACGCAGCTGCACATACCCGCGTCATGAAGAAGCACCAGGCCGCTTCACTCTCGGCAAAGCCGATCTCAACCTTGGATCGCGATGTCTGGACCGAGGCCAATAAGCAGTGGGATAACTGCCTATCTATCGGTGAGACAAATGGCTGGCGAAATGCCCAAGCCTCCGTTCTCGCCCCAACCGGAACCATCGGATTGATGATGGATTGCGACACCACCGGTATCGAGCCTGATTTCTCACTCGTTAAGTTCAAGAAGCTCGTTGGCGGCGGATCGATGCAGATCGTCAATCAGACCGTTCCACAAGCGCTCAAGAAGCTTGGCTACACCGATGAGACGATCGAAGCAATCGTTGAGTACATCACCGCTAACGGACATGTTGTTGATGCCCCTGGCCTAAAGCCAGAGCACTACGACGTCTTCGATTGCGCACTTGGAGCGCGTTCAATTGCTCCGATGGGCCACGTGAGAATGATGGCCGCCTGCCAGCCATTCCTCTCTGGCGCAATTTCAAAGACCGTCAACCTTCCTGAAGATGCAACGATTGAAGATGTTGAAGAGGTCTATTACGAAGGTTGGAAGCTCGGCCTAAAGGCGATTGCGATCTATCGCGATAACTGCAAGGTCGGACAACCACTATCTGATGCAAAGGCAACCAAGAAAGAAGAGAGCAACACTGTTGCCGCTCCAGCCCCAGCAACTCGTAAGCGCCTACCTAAGTCACGTCCATCTCGCACCACATCCTTCTCAGTTGGTGGCGCAGAGGGTTACATGACTGCGGGAACTTACGAAGATGGCCAACTCGGCGAGATCTTTTTAAAGCTTGGCAAGCAGGGTTCAACTCTTGCCGGAGTCATGGATGCGTTCTCAATCGCAGTTTCAATTGGTATCCAATACGGAGTACCGCTAGAGACCTACGTCCAGAAGTTCACCAACTCTCGATTTGAACCAGCTGGCATGACAGATGATCCAGATATCCGCATGGCGCAATCCATGATGGATTACATCTTCCGTCGCCTTGCTCTTGATTACCTACCTCACGATGTCCGCTCTGCCTATGGAATTTACTCCGCGGCCGAGCGCGCCAACGCCCTAGAAACTGGCGAGTATGCCCAGGTTCAAGAGGTTGAAGCGCCAACTGTTGAGCCAGTAATTGAAGCTAAAGCAAAACCAGTCGAGATAAAGATTGAATCCGCACCATCTCAGACACCATCTCAGACACCATCTCAGGTCGGTTCTTCAACAGAACTACTTGAGAAGATTGCTGGCATCAAGTCCGATGCGCCGCTCTGTGTAACTTGCGGAGTAAAGATGCGCGCCTCTGGCGCTTGCTATGTCTGCGAAGGTTGCGGATCCACCTCTGGTTGCTCCTGATCAGTAAAAGGTCATAGCCAACTCATAAGGTTCAGTAATGAGCCTTGAGAAAGTCAGAAGCGCATTAGGCGCTGCCGTTGTCGCGATCGATGGCTCTCCTCGTGAGGGCCAGATCGCCATGGCTGAAGCGGTCGCCAACGCTCTCTCTGATCGACATCACCTCTTGGTGCAAGCTGGCACCGGCACTGGAAAATCACTCGCTTATCTCGTACCTGCCTTGGTGCATGGAAAGAGAGTTCTAGTTGCAACAGCAACTCTGGCGCTCCAGCGCCAGTTGGTGGAGCGCGATTTACCGAGAGTAAAAGAGGCGCTTGAAGACGAGTTGGGGCGAGAGATTTCTTTCGCCGTCTACAAGGGCGTCGGCAACTATCTCTGCCTACAGAAAATGAATGCAGGCGAAGAGAGCCATGACTCAGAAGTGCTCGTTGATATTTCATCGCTCGAGCGCGATGCCCGAAAGTTAAGAGAGTGGGCGGCCAAACCAGGAATTTCTGGCGATCGCGATGATGCTCCCGAAGTAGATCGCAGAGTCTGGCTCGCAAACTCCACATCAGGAAGAGAGTGCGTCGGCGCTGATGAATGTAGATTTGGAAGCGAATGTTTTGCGGTCAATGCAAAAGCTAAGGCCCAGACTGCAGATATCGTGGTCACAAATCACACTCTTTTGGCGATCGAGATTGTTGACTCTCATCCAATCCTCCCAGAGCGTGATGCTGTAATTCTCGATGAAGCCCATGAATTTATGGACCGCACAACCCAAGCTGTAACAGAGGAATTGACTGGCGGAAGAGTCTCCCGGGCTGCTGCAATGGCCCGTAAACATATGCCGGGAAAGTTAGCAAACGTTTTTGATAAAGCGGCTGACGGATTTGCAGAGGCTTTAGATAGCTATAGTCAGGATTATCGAACTCGCAGCGATGAAGAGCGGCGATTAATTGAGCTTCCTAATGAGTTAGTAGCGCCCATCAGGAAAGTTAAAGAGGCAGCCGAAGCGGTTATTGCGGCAATAAATGCCGATAACGAGATCATCGATCCTGACACAATCGCTGAACGAGCCCGGGTTAAGGGCGCGGTCAATGAGGTAAAGACAACGGC
>JBEARJ010000007.1:0-23879 GCA_041163285.1 Actinomycetota bacterium
TCAGGTTAAGAAGACCGACTTCACTAGGCGAGCGCGAGAGTTAGCGAGGGAGGCTGCTCTAGATAAGCCCGCATTGATTGGTATCCAAGAGGCCACGACTTGGTACTGCAAGAAAAATCTCTGGAGCGAGAAGGTTGCGGTATTCGATTTCCTCAATCAATTCATCGAAGCAACCCGCGCAACTGGCACTTCTTACGTTCTTGCTGAATTTAATGAGGTCGAGGCGTTTAATCCAGGGTATTCAATTGCAGCTATTCCCTACCTGACAAAAGTAGTAGATAAAGATTTATTTCCGGCGCTTTTCGAAAGCGATAGCGCAGCCTGCGGGTTCACAATTGGTGATGCGATTTTGGTGCGGAGTGATTTGAAGTCAAATATCAAGCAAGTTGGTAATACTGAGTACGACGCCACTTATTCGATCGTCCCAACAATTATGACTATTTATCGTGGTTATACCTGGGTAGATTTTCAGGTGAATGACTCAATAAAGTTCCCAATTCAGCGCTGCAAGCCGCTCAACTCATTGAGGACTTAAGTGATGTAGAGATGCCATTGATTGTAATGGGTGACTTCAATGCAGATCCGCGAGACCCTAGACCTTTGGATGATCCGAATCCTGGTCTGCAACCAGTAGTTAGTGAAGTTTGTCCAAAACCAGGTGCCGCAAGTTGTAATGCCTATCAGGCAATGATTGATGCAGGTTTCGTTAACGCTTCACCAGAGGCATCGGATCCAAAGTATTTCACTTGGGGGGCTAGCGCATTGCTAAACGGTCCCGACCCGAAACGAAATGAGTTTGCTAATAATCTAGGGAATCAATACGGCTTTACAGATCGACTCGATTATGTATTCGCTAAGAATGTTTATGCGATTAACTCATCAAAGGTAATTGGCAATATCTATCCTGATGGAAGTTCAATATGGGATTGTGGAACTGAAAAGTGTTTCGCATCTGATCACGCAGGGATTCTGGCCACGATTGAAATACCCCGGGGCGCTAACTCACAAGACCCTGCCCTTGCTGATCACGCCCGTTTTCCCTTAGGCATTTGGCACTTTCTAGCGATAGCTCTAGTTTCATTCCTGAGTTGGAGAATTGCACGTCGCTTCCGTCGTAGATAGATAGAAAATGGCTCGGTAAATAGCTTGGGATTTGTCGATTCGTAGGGCGCTCGGTAACCTTCAGCCCACTTAAGGCGAGGGGTAAACCCCGTTATCGACGAAAGGCAAGACTCATGGCAGAAGTAGCAATCAAAGGCGCTCTCCGGAATGAATTCGGCAAAGGCGCATCGAGAAGAATCCGTCGCGATGGAATGGTTCCCGCGGTTATCTACGGACATGGCGAGAAGCCAACCCATATCTCTCTCCCAGCGCGCGAAGTTGGCGTCGCTATCAAGACCTCTAACGTTCTGCTAAATATTGATCTAGGCGAGAAGCAAGAGTTAGTTCTTCCAAAATCAATCGTGCGAAATCCACTCAAGGGGAATCTTGAGCATATTGATTTAATTATTGTCCGTCGTGGCGAGCGCGTTGTTGTTAACGTCCCAGTCCACACCATCGGTAAGCATGATCCTGAAGGCATCTTGGAGCATGTAAATAACACAATTGAAGTTGAAGTCGATGTCACATCAATTCCACAATTCTTTGAACTTGATGTAACTGGCCTTGCTGCCGGCGACTCAAAGTTTGCTGAAGATGTTGTTCTACCGGCCGGAATATCGCTCAAGAGTGATGCCAAGATGATTGTTGCTCACGTTTCCGTTCGTGCTGCAGTTGAAGAAGTTGTTCCAGTAGCTGAAGTTGCCGAGGGCGCTGCCGATGCTGCTCCTGCAGAAGGTGAAGCGGCTCCTGCTGAGGGCGAAGCAAAAGCCAAGTAATCGCTAGCTAACTTCTTGATAATGCCTCCTTCATTTTTCGGTGGCAGCAAAGAGCGCTGGATAGTTATTGGACTGGGAAACCCGGGACCTGAATATGAGCGGACCCGTCACAACATTGGTGCGATGGTTGTCGCTGAATTAGCTAGTCGTGCTGGCAAGAAACTTTCGGGCCATAAATCGCGCGCAAATGTAGTCGAGTACAAGTTAACCTCTGGCGAATCGATTGTTGCTGCCACGCTCCGCTGTTTCATGAATGAATCAGGTGGTCCCACCAAGTCACTAATGGATTTCTATAAAGTGAAGAGCGATCACTTGATTGTTATTCACGACGAGTTAGATATTCCATTTGAAGCGATTCGGTTGAAGCAGGGCGGCGGCGATAATGGGCATAACGGCTTAAAAAGCATCACAAAAGTGTTAGGCCCAGATTACTTTCGAATCCGAATGGGAATCGGTAGACCCATGGGATCGCAAGATCCGGCCGATTTTGTACTAAAGCCATTCAACGCAAAGGAGCGCGAACATCTACCAACTTTTGCAGCGTTGGGAGCAGATTCAATTGAAGCGCTAATTTCTGAAGGACTTGATAAGACACAAACTAGATTTAACTCTTAATTTTAGATTTCTCAACCTGTATTTCGAAGACCTGTTGCTACACCATTTATTGTAAGTAGAAGAGCTCGGGAAACTATCGGATCAATTTCATCGCCTTGTTCTCTAACTTTTTTGAGTAGCGAGATTTGAAGCAAATGTAGTGGGGCTAGATAATTATCACGAATCTGCAGAGTTCGAGCAAGAATCTGTTGATCTCCTAGAATCTCCGTTTTCTTAGTCAATGAAAGTATCTCGGTAATCGTTAACTGGTACTCAGCCTCAATGAGCTCCAAGAAGTGATGAAGTTTTGGATCAACCAAACTCTCTACGTACTTTCGGGCGGTTTTTAGGTCAGTCTTTGCAATCGTCATTTCAACATTACTTATAAATGTGCGGAAGAAATGCCAATCTTTAAGCATCTTCGCCATGGTTTCACCATGCCCTGCCTCGCGCGCTGCTTTCAAGCCGCTACCAACGCCATACCAACCAGGAACGATCTGGCGGGATTGGGTCCAACCAAATACCCAAGGAATCGCTCGTAGCGATGTGAGATCAGCACCTGCATCGGGGCGACGAGATGGTCTAGAACCAAGATAGAGATTTCCCAATTGCTCGACTGGAGTTGACTGATAGAAATATGTGGGTAGTTCGGGATGCTCTACGAGTGATCGATAAGACTTAAAGGCGCTATCACTGACTGCCTCCATCGCGTTATTCCAACTCTTCAGATTTTCAGGAGTTTGTCGAGCTTTTCGATTTAGAACTGTAGCCTCAAGAGCTGCGGCTAAGGTCAATTCAACGTTTTCTCGTGCGAGCGATGGAAGCGAATATTTATCAGAGATTACTTCACCTTGTTCTGTCATCTTGATATGGCCATCAAGGGTTCCCCAAGGCAGGGCGATTATGGCGTCATATGTTGGTCCTCCACCGCGGCCAACTGAACCGCCACGACCATGGAAAATTCTTAGTTGGATGTTCTCTTTTCGAGCAAGGTCTCGCAATCTTCGCTGTGCTTGATGAATCTCCCATTGGCTCGTAGCAATCCCGGCATCCTTATTTGAATCTGAGTATCCCAACATAACCTCTTGGATATTTCCACGGAGCTCAACACATTTGCGATAGATGGGATTGCTTAGCAGTGATTCCAAAATTGTGTCGGCAGATCTAAGTTCAGCGACCGTCTCTAGTAACGGTGCAATATTGATTCGAGCATATGGTTCGCCACTCAGATTAATCAACTCAGCGATTTGAGCTAATAGAGTGGCTGCCAGCACATCTTCTGGGCCACGTGTCATAGAGATTATGTAAGTCTCTACAACGTTGGGATCAAAGGTTTCTTGAATCTCTTTAATTGCCTTAAAAGTATTTAAAGTTTTAGTGGCACCTGCATCTAATCCACTTAAGTTTAGTGTTTGGCTAAGGTCCGGCGTAGCTAGTTTTTCAGTGATGAATTTAGATTTTTCAACTGGGGATAAGTTTGTGTAATTGGCATCTGGGAAGAGTTGATCAATTACTCGTTCATGTGCGCCAGAATGCTCTCTTACATCCATCGTTGCGTGGAATAGGCCAAAGGCAGATACAGCTCTGATAGTTCGCTCTAAGAGGCCATGTGCAATCAACTCACCCCGATTTGCAAGTAGTGAGGTGTGCATAAGCATTAGATCATCTAGGAGTTCTTGAGTATTGGCGTAATCACGTCCGGGTTCATGAGCTCCGCCCTTGGAGTGGCGTTCGCGAGTTAGATTTAAGCGATGACGGATTGCAGTTGCCTTTAAGCGATATGGCTCTTCAACATTAATTCTTCTAAAGCGAGGTTCAATCTCGGGAATCCGCTCTAGATCTTTAGCCACGGACTCAAGGAGCGCAGGCGAAGTTCCGGCGAGCTTGGTTGAGACCGATAGCGCTTGTCGAATTTCATCCACCATCGCGATTAAAACCCGTATTGCATGGCCCATCTGAAGCACGATTGCTTGCTTGGTGACTTCTGGAGTTATGTTGGGATTTCCATCGCGATCCCCGCCGATCCAAGAGCCAAAATTAAAGGGCGTCGCAGTAGGTGAGAGATCCACCTTCAATCGCTTGAGTTCGCGAGCAAAGTCATCAAGGACTTCAGGCATCGTGTATCGAAGTAGGTCATCCAAGTAATAGAGCGCATTGATGGCTTCATCAAGAGGTTCAGGTCTACCAAGACGAAGTTCATCAGTCTGCCAGAGTAGATCTACTGCTTCAGCTAGTCTGCGTTCTCTGGATTCTGATTCACGTTCATCCAAGAGATCAGCAATAGTTCCAAGTTTGCTTAAGACTGATCTTCGCGCTGCTTCAGTTGGATGCGCTGTGAAGACCGGACGAACCTCAAATCTTGCTAACCAGTTGCGTAGATCCGATTCAGTGAAGTTCTTGCCGCCATCACTTGCGGCGATAATGCGATCGACTGCTCTAGAAATCCAGGAACCTTTGGCATCTCTCTCTTCGCTCAGAATTCTTGAGCGATGCACCTGTTCGGCAACATTTGCTAGATTGAAATAAACATTAAAAGCTCGAACTAATTTAACGGCATCCACAGTTGAGACTGATTTGAGGAGCTCCTCACCGCCACCTTCTCGGACAGATTTACGCACTGATTCGACGAGATTTAACAGGGCTTGGCCATCTTGGCGAACTAAGGATTGTCCAAGTAGGTCGCCGAGTTCGCGGACATCGCTGCGAAGTGATGAGTTATCGCTCTCGGTCATTGGCGAATAATCTCACGATAAGATTTCGCTTGTATTTCAGATAGCCCCCTCCTTTTAGGAAGTGGGGCCATTTGGCTATTCCCAGAGAACTTGAAGTGATTAAAGGAGGTGGATATGAAGAAGATAAACGGCATCATCTCGCTATCTGAAACAACTAAGAACCTCCTGGGCTCATCAGAGAATTTAATCGCGCCTCCCACAACTCACCCGATCCTCATAGCTGAATTAGCAAAATCTAAGCGAGTCGTAGTAGTTACTCACTCAAGTAAGCGAGCAAGTGAATTAATGACTGAGCTTCATGCTCTGACAGAGAATGTATTGGAATTTCCAGCATGGGAGACCTTGCCACACGAAAAGCTCAGCCCCAATAACGATACCGTCGCTAAACGGATTAAAACCATTTATAACCTAAAGAGTGCAGAGATAATTGTGGTACCAATACGCGCTCTAGTTCAACCAATTATCTCTTCAATTAAAGACACACCAGTTTTGAAGTTAGCTAGAGGTGATGTGTTTTTATTTCATGAGTTGATTGAAAAGCTTGTTGAGCGGGCATTTACAAGAGTTGATCTAGTCGAGCGTAGAGGCGAGTTTGCAGTAAGAGGTGGAATCATCGACTTATTTCCCCCAGACTCGGACTATCCAATCCGCATCGACTTTTTTGGTGATGAGATTGAAGAAATAAAAAATTTTGAAATTGGAAGTCAGCGCACTTTTGCTCCTATAACCAAAAGTCTTGTGATCTACCCATGTCGAGAGCTCTTGATTACGGAAGAGGTCAAAGGGCGAGCTAGTCGAGCTCGAAAAGAGTATCCAGAATTAATTGAGATTTTGAATAAAGTTGAAGAGGGAATCTATACAGATGGAATGGAGTCATTAATTGGCTTGTTACATCCTGAGGTCTGTGAGTTCTTGGATTTCCTACCCGAAGAGACGGATGTAGTCCTATTAGAGAGTGAGCGGATCCGCAATAGGAATCTCGACTTAATCAATACCAGCGAAGAGTTTCTAGAGGCGGCGTGGTCAAACGCATCTAGCGCAGCGGGAATCTCTGTGCCATTACGAAGCGAATTACAGCGTTCAGGCTACTTGAGAATTGAAGAGGTTGAGGCATCGGCCCAGAAACTTAGTATTGATTGGCGATCAATCAACCTCTTTGGCGATGAAGATGACCCAGCTATCACCCAATTTGAAGAGATTTCACCTTATAGAGGCGATGCAGATCGGCTCATTACAGATATCAAAAATTGGCGAAGTACTGGATATTTAGTAGCGCTGGGCTTTCGCGGCCATGGCCTCACCGAGCGCTATCTTCAACTTCTCTCAGAAGCAGATATTTCTGCTCGGATTGTTGAGGATTTGATTACAACTCCTACGCGAGATGCCGTTTACCTACTTAGCACTAGCTTTGACTCTGGTTTTAAGGATAAATCCAACAAGATCATCTTCCTTGCCGAATCAGATATCACCGGAGTTAAGGATCGTCGCGCTGCAACTGGAAAAATGCCATCGCGCCGCAAGAAGGCAATCGATCCACTTGAACTTAAACGCGGCGATTATGTAGTTCACGAAATTCACGGAGTAGGAAGATATCAAGAGTTAATCAAGAGAAGTGTTGGTGGCGTTGAGCGTGAGTATGTCGTTATCGAATATGCACCGTCCAAACGTGGGCAACCCGCAGATCGCATTTTTGTTCCGACAGATTCACTTGAGTTAGTTACTCGATATGTGGGCGGTGAAACGCCTGCGCTGCACCGAATTGGTGGTAGCGATTGGATTAAAACAAAGAGTAGAGCCAAGAAGGCAGTAAAAGAGATTGCCGGTGAATTAATTCGACTCTACGCAGCTCGCACCAGTCTTCCTGGATTCGCCTTCTCGCCTGATACAACCTGGCAGCGCGAACTTGAAGATTCATTTGAATATGTGGAAACCCCCGATCAACTTGTAACAATCAATGAAGTTAAGGCTGATATGGAACGCCCATATCCCATGGATCGAATTGTCTGTGGCGACGTTGGTTATGGAAAGACTGAAATCGCTGTGCGAGCCGCTTTCAAGGCGGTGCAAGATGCAAAGCAAGTCGCAGTGCTAGTGCCCACCACTCTGCTCGTGCAACAGCACTTTGCCACATTTGCAGAACGATATGCAGGCTTCCCATTAAAGGTAAGCGCTCTTTCAAGATTTAACACCCAGAAAGAAATCACGGAAACTCTTGCGGGCTTAACAAATGGGACCGTTGATGTAGTAATTGGTACACATAGATTGCTTTCGGAGGACATCAAGTTCCGCGACCTTGGTCTGATAATTGTCGATGAGGAGCAACGCTTTGGCGTAGAGCATAAAGAAAAACTGAAGAGGCTCCGCACCAGTGTTGATGTTCTGGCGATGTCAGCTACCCCAATCCCAAGAACGCTAGAGATGGCAATTACCGGGATACGCGAGATGTCCACAATCGCTACACCCCCAGAAGAGCGCCATCCGGTTCTGACTTATGTCGGTGCTTACGACGAAAAACAGGTCACTGCAGCAATTCATCGCGAATTACTTAGGGATGGGCAAGTATTTTTCATTCACAATCGAGTAGAGAGTATTGATGATGTAGCCGCACGGTTACGCACCTTGATTCCGGAAGCTCGCATCGCAATTGCTCATGGTCAGATGAATGAGAGCGCGCTTGAGCAAGTAGTGCTTTCTTTTTGGAATCGTGAGTATGATGTTTTGGTATGCACAACTATTGTTGAAAATGGAATCGATGTTGCAAATGCGAATACATTAATAGTGGATCGAGCCGACAAATTTGGACTCTCACAATTGCACCAATTACGTGGTCGAGTTGGTAGAGGCAGAGAACGGGCCTACGCTTATTTCCTTTATTCAGGAGAAAAACCTCTTACAGAAGTCGCTCTTGAAAGATTGACAACCATTGCGCGTAATTCTGAACTTGGATCTGGAATGCAGGTCGCGCTAAAGGATCTTGAGATTAGAGGAGCGGGGAATCTCTTGGGAGGAGAGCAGTCTGGACATATAGCTGAAGTTGGTTTTGATTTATATATGCGGATGGTAGGAGAAGCAGTAACTGAATTTAAACGCGGCATTGTTGATGGGGAGGCGGAGGAATTTGAGTGTAAAGTTGAAATACCTGTGACCGCTCATTTATCGACAGAGTACGTTCCATCTGATCGTCTTCGACTCGATTTGTACCGCCGGTTAGCAGATGCCAAAGAATATGGCGAGATAGATTCAATAAAAGAAGAACTTCAAGATCGATTTGGAGATCTCCCAACGGAGACGCAGCGATTAATGGAGATTGCAAAATTAAGAATTAAGGTCAGGAGCGCTGGAATACGTGACCTGGCAATTCAAGGTAAATACTTAAAGATTGCCCCGATGAAATTAAGTGAATCTCGCGAGTTGCGGATCTCTCGAATATATCCAGGTTCAATCGTGAAATCTGTGACAAATACCCTCTTAGTTGCGCGCCCGGCGGTCGCAGCCTGGGAGCAGCCGGATTACTCGGATGATGGCGAGATAGGAGATACTGCGCTCCTGGATTGGGTGAATGAAGTAATCGCTGAGGTCACCGATTCATCGAAAAAGAGTCAATCAAGCGCGAGCGAAGCAGAAAAGAGTAGTTGAGTGAGAAAGTACATCATTGCCGCCTTAGCATCGTTGGCATTATTCCTAACTGGTTGTTCCCAGATGAATAGCGCCGCCACGGTTGGCGATGTCGAAATCACTTTGGAAGCGCTCCAATCCCAGGTTGATTCGATCCTGGCTGAACGCGAAGAGGTTGATACCTCTCAAATGCAACTAGAGAGTGGAGAGGCGCTAACTAGAAATCAACTCTCCTTTATGATCTCGAATATTCTCATCGACGAAATTGCGAAAGATGTAGAGATCGAGATTGCCAACTCTGAACTTGAGGCTTACCGAATTGAGATCTATCAGAACATTGGTGGCGAAGAGATGCTTCCTTCAGTTTTGGTAAATGCCGCCATTGCTCCGGAAAGCCTGGATGCTGTTCTTCGTCGGGATCTGATTTTGCAGAAGATTAGTGCCGCAGCATCCGAAGCGGGCTCGGATGATGCAGCTATCAATCAGTTAATTGAAGGTTTGGTAACTGAAAAAGCAAACAATCTTAAGATTGTTATCAATCCGCGGTATGGCGTGTGGGATAGCAACTCATTTGCTGTTATTCCGGCTGAACCCGCTGGTGATGCGGTAACTGATAAGTAATTTGAATTCCAAAATGTCCTACGAGAATTTGATCCGCCTTGTAGGAGTTATGGATCAACTTCGGTCTCCAGGAGGTTGTCCATGGGATGCGGAGCAGACTCACGAGAGTCTCTTGAAATACCAACTTGAAGAATCTTATGAATTTATTGAAGCTGTCGAAGCGGGCGATCGGATTGATATGCAGGAAGAACTTGGAGACTTGTTGCTTCAGGTTTACTTCCATGCCCGGATAGCGGAAGAAGACCCAAAGCAACCTTTCAATCTCGATGATGTTGCTCGTACAGTTGCAGATAAGCTCATTTCTCGTCATCCGCATGTTTTTGGTGATACGAAAGTAAATTCAAGCGATGAAGTGCTCGCTAATTGGGAGAAGATAAAGAATGCTGAAAAAGGTAGAACTGAATTTGATGCAGGCGTGCCAATCGGCCAACCGGCACTCCCACTAGCCGCAAAATTAATGCTACGTGCAGAAAAAAACGATCTTCCACTTCCGCCAAAAAGCGCTCCAGAGATTTTGGATACTGATAAAGAGAGCGCACTTGGTTATGCCCTCCTTTCCCTAATTTCGTGGTCTGTTTCAGAAAATATTGATCCCGAATCTGCACTTCGTAAGGCAGCGCTGAAATACCGCGATTCGCTGAAAGAATCCCGATAGACTCCGCGCCCGTGACTACGATAAAAACTATTAAAGCTAGAGAGATTCTCGACTCCCGTGGAAATCCGACGGTTGAGGTTGATGTGACATTAAGTGATGGGGCCTTTGCAAGGGCTGCCGTCCCCAGCGGAGCATCAACGGGCGCCTTTGAAGCGGTTGAACTGCGCGATGGCGGTTCCCGATATCTAGGCAAGGGAGTTGCGAGCGCGGTCGCAAATATTGAAAGAGAGATTGCACCGAAAATAACTGGTAGCGACCCATTCAATCAACGTGCTTTGGATGAGGCGATGCTTGCATTGGATGGAACGGCCAACAAATCTAAACTCGGCGCGAACGCAATACTGGGCGTATCGCTTGCGGTAGCTAAAGCAGCTGCTAATTCAAAAGGTGCAAAGTTCTACTCATATATCGGTGGCGATGAGGCGTGCTTATTGCCGGTGCCCATGATGAATATTCTCAATGGTGGCGCGCATGCAGATACCAATGTTGATATTCAAGAATTTATGATCGCTCCAATTGGAGCCAGAACGTTTCAAGAGGCACTTCGCTGGGGCGCCGAGATTTATCACAGCCTGAAATCTGTATTGAAGAAGCGTGGCCTTGCAACAAGCATTGGCGATGAGGGTGGTTTTGCCCCAAACCTTGAGAGCAATCGGGCTGCGCTAGATCTGATTGTTGAAGCGGTCGAGAAGGCTGGCTTCAAAATGGGAAGCCAAATTGCACTTGCCATGGATGTAGCTGCCACTGAATTTTACGAAAATGGCAAATACAACTTTGAAGGTTCATCGCTAAGCGCTTCCGAGATGATCGCCTATTACAAAGAATTAGTCGACTCATACCCACTTGTTTCGATCGAAGATCCGCTAGCAGAAGATGACTGGGCTGGCTGGGGCGAAATCACCAAAGTACTTGGTGAGCGGGTACAACTAGTTGGTGATGATCTATTCGTAACAAATCCACTGAGACTATCCAGAGGAATCGAGGCAAAGACTGCGAACGCTCTTCTAGTTAAGGTCAACCAAATCGGAACTCTTACAGAGACGCTCGATGCAGTTTCGATGGCCCATAAAGCTGGATATCGCTCGATGATGAGCCATCGCTCTGGTGAAACCGAGGATACGACGATTGCCGATCTTGCAGTAGCTGCTGAGTGTGGCCAGATAAAGACTGGTGCACCAGCACGAAGTGAGAGAGTTGCAAAATATAACCAACTCTTGAGAATCGAAGAAGAACTTGGTGCGCGCGCTAAGTATGCGGGACGCGGAGCATTCCCAAGATTTAAAGGCTGAATCTAAAGGTTAGGAGGGCAGAGAATTATGCGGAGATTCTCCCTTCAAGGCGCCTTCAATGATTTTGCCGAGCGACGTGGAATTTCCACTCGGTTATTGATTCTCTTTATAGTTTTATTTTCAATTGCAGTAACGCTAGCTCCGCCGACCCAACAATATTTCGCACAGCGCGCTCAAATAAGCGCACTCGAAGCGAGCGTTGCGTCAAATCGCGCCCGGTTGCTAGAGGCGCGTGCAGAATTGGAGCGCTGGAAAGATCCTGAATATGTTCGCTCGCAAGCAAGAACTAGACTTCATTTTGTCTTACCCGGTGAGCGTCAATACATAATATTGGGCGTAAGAAATGAATCTGCAGACTCAGGTGAAGCGGCCGCCCCAATTAATGAGGATTTTCCCCTTGGAGTTCCCTGGTATTCCCGCATTATCTCTTCAATTACCTCTGTCGGCGTTGGAAGCGGAAACCCCTAGAAATTCATGAGTGAGAAACCAGATAAATCTGATCTTGTCGCGCTAGAGATCCAACTTGGTCGACCGGCAAGAGATGTACACAAAATTGCTTATCGCTGCCCTTGTGGTAGCCCTGCAGTAGTTGAAACACCGCCACGACTTAGTGATGGAACACCTTTCCCAACTTTCTATTACGCGACCTGTCCAAATCTCACGGCAGAAATTTCCACATTGGAGAATTCAAATCTGATGGATGAAATGAATCAGAGGTTGCAAGATGATGCCGAGTTATCCGGCGAATATCGAGCAGCACATGATGATTACATTGCCGCTAGAAGCGCGCTAGGTCTTGATGTTCCGGAAGTTGCTGGGATTTCAGCCGGCGGGATGCCCGATCGTGTTAAGTGTCTTCACTCTTTAGTTGCGCACTCACTTGCCGCTGGTCCAGGCGTAAATCCCTTAGGTGACGAGGCGCTCGCCCAGATTGGCGAGTGGTGGAGAAATGGAAATTGTCTCGAGCGTAGAGGCCACCAGAAGAGCGACGGTGGTGAATAAGTGAGTCGAGTGGCGGCCATAGATTGTGGGACCAATTCCATACGTTTATTGATTGCAGATATCTCAAGTGGTAATTTTCGAGAGATTTACCGAACCATGGAGATTGTCCGACTTGGAGCAGGCGTTGATAAGAATAAGAGTTTCGACCCTGCGGCTATCGAGCGGACTTTGAAGGCGACTGCACAATTCAGTGAAGAGATAGCTCGTCGTGGTGTGACTGCAATTCGGTTCTGTGCAACGAGTGCAACCCGAGATGCACAGAACCGTCACCTATTTATAGATGGAGTACGTGAAATTCTTGGCGTTGAACCTGAAGTTATCTCAGGCGAGGAAGAGGCTCGACTCTCTTTCGCCGGCGCAGTAAGTGAGATGCACCCATCTGATGCGCCCTTTTTGGTCATCGATATAGGTGGGGGTTCAACAGAATTTGTTTTGGGCAATAGTGAAGTCAAGGCTGCAAAGAGCGTGAATATTGGCTGTGTGCGAATGAGCGAACGCCATTTCTCGACCGCCCCGGTAGCTTCGACAAATATTGAAGAAGCGATCGTTGATATTGATAAGGCGATTGCTGAAGCAGCAGAGGTAGTTCGGTTAAAAGAAGCTCGCACACTGATCGCGGTGGCGGGTACAGCCACAACTGTTGCCGCAGCTGCGCTGGAACTTGTTGAATATGACCGATACGCCATTCATTTATCTCGTATTAGCGCTGCTAAAACATCTGAAGTCTCACAGAGATTCCTTGCAATGACGCGTGATGAGATTGCATCACTCGGTTACATGCATCCAGGACGAGTGGATGTAATTGCAGCCGGAGCGCTAGTTCTCGATCGAATCATGAAGGCAACAGGGGCAAAAGAGTTTGTTGCATCTGAACGGGATATTCTCGATGGAATGGCCTGGTCTATTGCAGAAAAATAGAATTGGAAAAGAGTTATCTTTAATTGATGAAAAGTTGGTCAAATGTCGCACTTGTCCGCGATTAGTGCAATGGCGAGAAGAGATATCAGTTACAAAACGTAAGGCTTATCAAGCTGAAAAGTATTGGGGAAGACCCGTACCTGGTTTTGGTCCAAGCGATGCACGGGTATTAATCGTCGGACTAGCTCCTGGTGCACATGGCGCCAATCGAACTGGTCGGATTTTTACAGGAGATAGTTCCGGAGATTGGTTATATCGCTCGCTCTACAAGAATGGTCTTGCCAAAATTGAGACGAGCAAATCAAAAGATGATGGTCAAGCGCTCTTTGATACTCGAATTACATGTGCCGTTCATTGCGCGCCACCTGGAAATAAACCAGAGCTTGATGAAATCACCGAATGTAGCAACTGGTTAAATCAAGAGATTCAAGCCCTCTTTCCAACCATTCGCTCCTTTCTGGCGCTGGGTGGCCTTGCATGGAAGGCGACTATCAAGGCCCTGGGCGAGATTGGTGAGGAATTGCCTAGAAAGCGCCCAAAGTTCAGCCATGGCGCCAATTTCAAGTTTCAGGGAAGTGACGGGAATATTAGGTTGATCGTCGGGAGTTACCATCCCAGCCAACAGAATACTTTCACGGGAAAGCTGACTAGATCCCAATTGGATTCGGTTGTACGCAAGGCCGGTAGATTTGCCCACGCTGGTTCGCCCCTGTAGCCCAATGGCAGAGGCAGACGACTTAAAATCGTCCAAGTGTGGGTTCGACCCCCACCGGGGGCACCGCAGTTCTAAAGAAAAACAAAAAACTAAATAAGTGATAAAAAAGAAAACCTACTTAAGGAGAGCAATGAATAGTTCGAATCCGATTCTAAACCGTGCATACGGTAAGCGCGGATACGCGGCCATGGACAACATGCCTCAGACTCGAGTTGAAGATAACTTGGAAGAGACATTTAGCGCACCTGCTGCATCCTCACTTCGCACTGGCCGGATGACGATGGATGATGTTGTCGCTCGCACCGGAATCCTTCTTGGTATTGCAGTCGCTGTTGGCGCTGCTGCCTGGTATTTAAATTTACCGCCATCATTCTTATTTATTGGTTTAGTCGGTGGACTTGTAACCGGCCTGGTTGGCGCCTTCAGTAAGAAGGTACGTCCAGCCCTCTATATGACATATGCGGTATTCCAAGGTTTATTGATGGGAATATTAAGCAGAACCTTTGAACTTTTCTATCCGGGAATAGTGCAGCAAGCGGTTGTTGCAACTGTAGCCGCATTTGTGGGAATGCTCTTTTTGTACAAGAGCGGAAGACTCCGTGTTACGCCAAAATTTACTAAGGTTCTAATTGGCGCAACTCTTGGTTATTTGGTTCTCGCCTTGGGAAGTTTGATTAGCGTTCTTTTTGGTGGTGAAAGCCTTTACTCACTAAGCGTCTTTGGTCCAATGCTTGCCATGGTTGGCGTCGCTCTCGCTAGCTTCTTCCTAATTCTTGACTTTGACCAAGCTGAACAAGGTGTCCGGATGGGCCTTCCGCAAGAAGAATCCTGGCGCGCTGGATTTGGTCTAGTTATGACTGTCGTCTGGTTGTATCTAGAGATCTTGCGCTTGCTCGCAATTTTGCGCGGAAATGATTAATCCTCGCGTAGCTGTGGTTTAGCAGAATCCCCGAGACGGGCCGAATTCGTCTCGGGGATTTTTATTGCAATCAAAATTGCGATTGAAAAGACCATTGCACTTACCAAAACGGCTGTGCGATAGGTAAATAAATCAGCCACAACTCCAAGTATTAACGGACCAACCATCATTCCAGCATCACCGGCCATCTGCCAGAAGGCGTAGACCTTTCCACTCTTTCCTTTAATGACATCGCCAACTATTGCGCCGGCCGATGTGGCAAATCCAGCACCAAATCCAAGTACCAACATTGAAATGAGATAGAACGTTACATTTGTGGCTAAGGTCAAGAGAATCAATGAAAGTAGAGTGATCGCAAAACCAATCAAAATTACGGGACGGCGACCATTCTTATCTGAGTATTTTCCTGCTCTAATCATTACTGCACCTTGTGCAATAAGCGCCAAGGTGAAGCTCAGTCCGACAACCGCGGTCGATACTCCTAGATCATCAATTGCATAGAGAGGAAGAATTGAAGAACGCATACCAAAGAAGATCCAACTACCTAGGAATGCTAAGAACAGTGAGTAGAGATAGGGACGGATCTTTATCGCCTCTCGAATTGTTAAGGCTGGGCCATCATTTTCTACAGCTTGAGAAGATTTCCCTAACCGCTTCTCATGTAGAAAGATCAACGAAACCGTTCCGGCAACAACAAGTAGCGCTGTGTAAATGAAGAAAGGTGCGCGTGGCGAGATAGCGAGCAGTGCGCCACCAAATGCTGGGCCAGCGACTCCACCTGCGATAAAACCACCGTTATAAAGTGATTGCGCGCGGCCCCGCTGATCGTCACCTACGACCCGGAGCAAGAGTGCCCCAGCCGATACAGAGAACATAGAAGATCCCAGACCGCCAGCAGTTCGGAAGAAGAGTAATTGACCGTAAGTTTGTGCGAGCCCGGCTAGGAGAGTGAATGCCGAGACCATGAGAAGACCGGTGCCGAGCACTAAACGTTCACCGAAACGATCAACGAGTTTTCCTGAGAATAAGCCAGATAAAAATCGCATAATTGCAAAGCTCGAGATTATTAAGCCAATGAGCGTATTTGTTACGCCGAAAGTTTTAGCAAAGATTGGAATAGCAGGAATTATTAGACCGAAACCAATAGCTACTAAGAATGAGATTGTGGTCAGCACAGATACTTCGCGGGGAAGCCCCGCAAAAGGTGACTTCAACTTCAAGCTATCGACTCTCCTGCAGCATCTTGGCGCGCACTGGCATGCTCTTGGCTATCCTGCAGCGGCTTTTCTCTAAGAAAGAGAGCAAAGAAAAATCCGATTAATAAGAGAGGGAAGGCGGCCCAGAAGACAGTTTGGAACGAGCTCATAAATGCATCCAAGACTGTGTTCTGAACTTCGACGGGCAGAGCTGAAATCGCTTCGGTGTTATTTTCTAGTGAGCCGAGTAGTGCTGGGTCTATTCCGGCTAACTGATTTGGGTTCTGGGTAGCGAGATTTGCAAATCCACTCTCCAAATTTCTGCCAATTTGAGTACTGAGGATTGTTCCAAATATTGCGGTACCAAAGGCTCCACCGAGCGAACGGAAGAAAGTATTTGAGGAGGTTGCGATTCCAAGATCTTTAAAGTCAACTGCATTTTGTAGCGCAATAACAATAGTTTGCATGGAGGCGCCAAGTCCGGCGCCAACAATCACCGCATAAATTGATAGCTGCCAATATGGTGTATCAACCTCAAGGCGGGTCATCAGCAAAATACCGAGACTCATTGTGATGGTGCCCAGAATGGGGAAAATCTTGTACTTACCTGTCTTTGTGATGATTCTGCCACTCGTAATCGTCACAGTAAGAATGCCGAGCATTAAGGGAATTAACTTGAGACCGGCCTCAGTGGCAGTAGCGCCTTGCACAATTTGAAGGTAGAGCGGAAGCATGATGATTGCACCAAACATGCCCGCTCCAATTATGAATCCAATTATTGAAGTAAGGGTGAAAGTGTGGTTCTTGAATAGTGAGAGCGGCAAAATCGGCTCCACTGCTCGCTTCTCCCAGAACATATACAGAAGAACGATGATTGTGCCAAGTGAGAGCGCCCCGACAGTGCGCGGATCGCTCCAGCCATTTTCAGGTCCAAGAACAGAGAGACCTACTAGTACAAAAACTACAGCAGCAACTACGAGTAATGCGCCAAGATAATCAATTTTATGTTCGCGCTTTGTCTTTGGAATATGTAAGACCATCGAAGTAACAATTAGGGCGAGAATACCAAAGGGAAGATTTATGTAGAAAATCCAACGCCAACCGGTAATTCCAAGAATTTCACTTCTATCGGAGAAGAAACCACCGAGGAGTGGGCCAGCAACAGAAGATAAACCCCAGACTGCGCCAAATAGACCTTGGTACTTTCCGCGTTCGCGAGGCGAAACGATATCGCCAACAATTACAAATGTGAGCGCCATCAATCCGCCAGCACCTAGTCCTTGAATGGCGCGGAAGAAAATTAGTTGTTCCATCGAAGCTGCTGCGCCAGAAAGAAATGAACCAATTAAGAAGACAACGATTGAAAATTGGTAAACAGGACGTCTTCCGTACAAATCTGAAATTTTCCCGTAGAGCGGCGTAGATGCCGTAGAGGTTAGAAGGTAGGCGGTAACAACCCATGAATAATGATTTAAACCATTGAAATCCTCGACAATCATTTTTAGCGCTGTCGAAACAATCGTCTGATCAAGAGCTGCTAGGAGTAAGCCGGTCATAAGGCTGCTCATAATGATCATGATTTCGCGATGAGTGAGGGGTTTAGTCATTTCTTCCTAACGTGATTTTGCGTTGAGTAGTAAGGCTACTACTCTGACGATAGTGAAAAGCGTCATTGCAGAAGATTTGGTGAAGACCTACGACGACGGCAAAGTTCGCGCTCTTGATGGACTCACCCTTGATGTGAGTGAAGGCACAGTTCTTGGTGTGCTTGGTCCAAATGGTGCAGGTAAAACAACTACTGTCCGCGTTCTAACTACGTTGTTAATTCCGGATTCAGGACATGCGACAGTTGCTGGTATCGATGTCATCAAGCATCCTGAAAGAGTCCGTGAAGTGATCGGACTTTCCGGCCAGTACGCAGCGGTTGATGAGACCTTAACTGGTTGGGATAACTTGATCATGTTTGGCCGTCTGTATCACTTGTCACCCAAAGCGGCGAAGCAGCGTGCCGAAGAGTTACTTGAGCAATTCAGTCTCACCGATGCGGCAAAACGTCCCATCCGAACTTACTCAGGCGGAATGCGAAGAAGGCTTGATTTATCTGCTTCACTAATTGTTAAGCCAAAGATTCTTTTTCTTGATGAGCCAACCACCGGACTTGATCCACGCGGCCGCCAGGAAATGTGGGGCGTAATCAAGACTCTCGTACGTGGAGGTACAACACTTCTACTGACCACCCAATATCTAGAAGAAGCTGATCAACTTGCGGATGACATCGTTGTGGTTGATCAAGGGAAAGTAATTGCTCGAGGCACTTCGGATCAACTAAAGCGCCAAGTTGGGGGCGAGCGACTAGAGATAGTTGCCTCAACGGAAGATCTTGCTCAAGTTAGAGAGATTGTCACCAAGATCGCCGGCGGTAGTGTCAGCGTTGATGAAGGTATGCGCCAAGTCTCTGCTCCAGTCACAACTGGATCAAAGGCCTTGATTGAAGCAGCGCGCCAACTTGATGACTTGGGAATTCATCCACTTGATATTGGACTAAAGCGCCCATCCTTAGATGATGTATTTATTTCGCTAACTGGACATGTTGCCGAAGAGCAGAAGCCAGAAGAAGAGAGCGGTGCCAAGACCCGTGGACGCAGGAGGAAAAAGTAATGTCACATGCTGTTTCTGACGCGCTCGTTGTAACGAAACGACAATGGCTCCAGTTGCTGCGGGTTCCAGAGGTGCTGATCTTTTCAACCATTCAGCCAGTCATGTTTGTACTCTTATTCCGTTATGTATTTGGCGGATCAATCTCTACTGGTATTCCTGGCGTTGATTATGTTCAATTATTAATGCCGGGCATATTTGTTCAAACTGTCGCATTTACCCTTGCCGGAACTGCCGTTGGCCTTGCCGAAGATATGCAGAAAGGCCTGATTGATCGGTTCCGTTCACTTCCCATTTCTCGAGGCGCAGTCGTCTTTGGTCGCGCGCTCGGAGACGGTTTACTTAACATCGTAGTGCTCTTTGTAATGGGATTGGCTGGTTACCTAGTTGGTTGGCGTCCAGACTCTGGGCTCTTCAAAGTAATGCTTGGCTTTATCTTTTTGCTCTTCTTTGGTTTTGCAATGGCATGGATCGGTATCTTGATTGGGCTATCGGTCAGATCTGCTCGAGTAGCAAACGCTGCTGTATTTATTGCGGTCTTTCCGCTTACCTTCTTATCAAATGCATTTGCGCCAACTACTGGGATGCCGAAGCCCCTTCAGTATTTTGCCGAATGGAATCCTGTCTCAACGATGGTTGCAGCCTGCCGCGAGCTATTTGGACTTCAAAATATCTTTGGAGTTACGGCAAATTCTTGGCCGAGCCAGAATCCGCTAGAGATGTCCTTAATTTATATGATTTTGATAATGGCGGTCTTTGTTCCGCTTAGCATCAGAAAATATGTAAATGTTGCATCCAAATAATTAGGCTCAAGTAATTAGGTTGAGATAGTTTGCAAAGTTAAGCAAAGAAATCAGCGGCGAGAACCTTTACTTTAATCGCCTTACCATTTGGAGCTGTATAGCTGCGCTCCTCGCCGACCTTTGCGCCAAGGACTGCAGCGCCAAGCGGAGATTGTTCGCTGTAAACATCTAACTCACCGCTGGCTATTTCGCGCGAACCGAGGAGAAATTCCATTTTCTTACCCATGATTTCGACAGCGACTTTCATCCCAGGATTAACCTGACCTGCTTCACCAGTTGGGGTTCCGATTTCTGCGTTCTCTAAAAGCGCTTTAAGTTGGCGAATTCGCGCCTCTAATTTTCCCTGTTCTTCCCGAGCCGCGTGATAGCCACCATTCTCTTTTAAGTCACCCTCAGCGCGTGCAGCCTCAATCTTCTTGACGATTTCAGATCGGCCGCTTGTTTCGAGCTCCTTCAATTCCTGGGAGAGTCGATCCGCAGCCTCTTGCGTAAGCCATGTCTTGGGTGCCATAAGGAGGAGATTATTGCGACTTTTTGAGGTTAACGCTGGCTTAGAGGTCACTCAACTACGTCGGCATTCAAGTACACCAGCATTAACAGCGGTCAATCTCGTTGGAATTACCGCGGTTATCTGTGATCGGCTAAAGCTACTTGGGGCGACCTGGATATCAACTTCGCCCACCACGTTCTTCTCGTAGTCGCGCGCAATTAAAGTGCAGATATGGGAAACCTGGGGATCTCTTCTATCAATCTCAAAAGTTATCTCTATCGAACGCGCATCAATCGGCTTAAAGCTCACCAGCGTCACTCGAGTTTCAGGGTTTGAGTGGTACCAAGCGCTCCACATCAACCAGGGCAATCCAACCGCCAGTATGGCAATAGCTAGAAACTTCCAGAGCTTTCGGGGGCGCTCGCCATAGCGAGTTACGAGAAGTTCTTGAGTCTCTTTTGGAAGCTGGTCAAAGATGTCCTTGAATCGGTCCGGCCCGCCAGAACTCTTTGACATGGGATGATTCTCGCATGGAAATGGAGAGCGGATATCTAGATCAAGGAATAGCCGGATCGATAATAATGATCTCGCTTACTGTGGCGATGATTTTTCTCCTTAGAAGTTTCTACAAACGTCAGAAGCGAATGGAGCAACGACGGATCGAAGATGAGTCGAAGTAAGTCTCTCTTAACCGCACTTTTAGTTCTCTTAGCTTTTTCAACTTTTATCGCCTTAGGTTTTTGGCAGCTTGATCGTGCGGCCCAAGTAAAAGAGTTGCGAAAGCCTTATCAAGAAAGACCGATCGTCTCGCTTTCGAAAGTCTCCCAACCAAATACAAATCTCGCAGGGGAATCTGTTAATCGAATTGTCGAATTTTCAGGGAGTTATGTGGCTCAGTTTTCAGCCCCAAATCAAGTTGATCGTGATGGCGAAAGCGCCACTTGGTTGGTTGGGTTAATGGAAGTTGATGGTGGTGGATACATAATGGTCGTCAGGAGTAACTTGGATAGCGACCTTCCCCGGGGCGATATCTTTGTGACCGGTCGGCTCTTCCATCGCCAATACGAAGATGTAGTCGGTAAAAGCGATGGCGCATTAAGCCGACTTGATCCATCGCTACTTGTGAGCGAATTTCCAGGAGATTACTTTGATGGATTCGTCTTGGCCCAGAGCGAGATTAGAGATGGATTCGCTTTAGAGCTACCTCGGGTTGCCCTCGATCCCGCCTCGCCAACTATTCCTGGCTACTACTGGCAACACATCGCCTATGTTGTTATTTGGTGGCTGATGGCGCTCGTAGTAGTTTTCTTGCCGATATACAGCAGATTTCGAGAACGGGAAGGGGCACCGAGCGAGTGAAGGGCGTGGTCCTGAGATTCCGGATAATGGCTCTTCTGGCCGGGATTATGTCGCTGCTGCTCTGGTTTGTAGAGCTCCCAGTTGTTTATCTCTTTGATGCGCCTGAATTAGAGGCGAGGGTTAAATGGATTCCCTTTGTCCATGGTTATATCTATGCTTTTTATGTTTTAACCGCCATCCATTTCACAGCGAAGGCGCGATTTACGATAAGGCGGATGATCCTTTTTATTCTGGCGGGAACTTTGCCCGTTTTCTCTTTTATAGCAGAGCGAAGGGTCTCGCGAGAGTACAAGTTCTAGGTTTGAATTCATGGCGATCAAATCACTAATAAAATCTGCGCTATATCCGCTCTACGAAAAACGGATTCTAAAGAGCCTTGACTTGAAGAAGACCCCGCACCATATCGGGGTGATTCTGGATGGAAATAGAAGATGGTCAAGAGAGAACCCTTCTGCAACCGGCGACATCTCACCTAGGCGCGGCCATATTGCGGGCGCCGAAAAAATCATCGAATTACTGGACTGGTGCGAAGATACTGAAATCAGCGTTGTCACCCTCTGGTTGCTTTCAAGCGATAACTTCAAGCGCGATAGCGATGAGATTGAATCGCTCCTAGAGATCATTGAAGATGCAGTAGGGCGACTTCGTTCAGCTGGCAGATGGAGGATTCGACCCGTCGGTTCATTTGAGCTTCTGCCAGAGCGGTTACAGAAGATGCTCCGAGATGTTGAGGCCCAGACTTCCGCAATTGATGGCATAACCGTGAATGTGGCGATTGGTTATGGCGGCCGCCTTGAGATCGTTGATGCGGTTAAGCGTTACATTACCGAGGCGGCCACAATTGGAAAGAGTTCTGATGAAATTGCCAGCGCACTTTCAGCTGAGAAGATAGATCAGTATCTCTACACTGCTGGCCAGCCAGATCCAGAGTTGGTTATTAGAACTTCTGGCGAACAGCGCCTCGGCGGATTCTTACTCTGGCAGAGCCACCAATCTGAGTTCTATTTCTGTGAGGCCTATTGGCCAGATTTCCGCAGGGTTGATTTCCTTCGCGCACTACGTTCATATGCCATCCGGGAGCGACGGCTAGGTCGTTAGAAAAACCTCAACCTGAACTTGAGCGTGTCGCCAAAAAGTTCTCGCTCCAGGATTTACCTTTTTCCAGTAGCCAACTTCCCTCACTAACAAGGTCGTTAGTGCGAGAAAAAGAGAATATTGAGCCGAAAGAGGAGCCAATTGGCCCGTCGTAGCTCTGAAGTTGTTAAGACTTATGTCTTAGATACGAGCGTCTTGCTTGCCGACCCCACCGCCCTCTATCGATTCGAAGAGCATGAAGTAATCATTCCCATCGCTGTGATTGGGGAGCTAGAGACTAAGCGCGACCATCCCGAATTAGGCTATTTTGCAAGGGCCGCCCTGCGCGCACTCGATGACTTGAGGGTTGCTCATGGCCGCCTCGATCAGCCATTGAAGATCAATGCCGCCGGCGGAACTCTCTCTGTCGAGTTAAATCACACCGATACTTCTTCACTTCCGCACGGTTTTCTCCGTGACGGTACCAACGACTCGCGAATTCTCGCTATCGCTCGAAATCTGGTCAGCGAAGGAAAAGATGTTGTTCTTGTAACCAAAGATCTTCCGCTCCGGGTTAAGGCATCTTCAGTTGGAATCACCGCGGAGGAGTATCGAGCAGAGTTGGTACCAAATAGCGGTTGGACCGGAATGGTCGAAGAGAGCGTTGGTAGCAAAGTTATTGATTCGCTCTACGCCGGTGAAAAGATAAGCGAATCTTTTGCCAAGGATCTTCCCTGCCATACCGGAGTCGTCCTTCACTCTGAAAAGGGAAGCGCTCTGGCAAGAGTGACCGCCGATAAGTCTCTCGTATTGGTCCGCGGGGATCGAAGCGCTTTTGGAATTCACGGCCGCTCTGCCGAACAGCGCGTCGCGCTAGATCTACTACTCGATAATGAAGTCGGAATTGTCTCTCTTGGCGGTAGAGCAGGTACAGGCAAGTCTGCCCTAGCCCTCTGCGCAGGTTTAGAGGCGGTCATGGAGCGTCGTCTACATAAGAAAGTTGTTGTATTCCGCCCGCTCTACCCAGTTGGCGGCCAAGAGCTCGGGTACCTGCCGGGCACTGAGGGCGAGAAAATGTCGCCTTGGGCCCAGGCAGTATTTGACACTTTAGGAGCGTTGGTCTCTAACCAAGTTATTGAAGAGATTATGGATCGCGGATTGATTGAAGTTCTTCCGCTAACTCATATTCGTGGGCGCTCGCTTCATGATGCCTTTGTAATTGTCGATGAGGCCCAATCGCTAGAGCGCGGCGTCTTGTTGACCGTTCTCTCTCGAATTGGTCAAGGTTCTCGAGTAGTCCTCACCCATGATGTCGCCCAGCGGGATAACCTGCGGGTGGGACGCCATGATGGTGTCGTAGCCGTG
>JBEARJ010000008.1:0-42812 GCA_041163285.1 Actinomycetota bacterium
CTTGTCGCCCTAACTCAATCCCCCACGAAAGGAATCTTGGCGCTCTTGCTATACACCCTTTATGTGCAGATTGAGAATTACTTAATTACGCCAAGAATCATGAAACGTAATCTCGCAATTCCTGGTCTAGTCACAATCGTTGCGGCCCTGCTTGGAACTTCTCTGCTCGGTCTAGTGGGTGGCATTCTTGCCGTACCCATCGCCGCCGCAATATTGTTGATTATGGATGAAGTTGTATTCCCTAAAACTGATAATTCTTAAACTTTAGAACTCGGTTGGTAGTGGAAGTCGATTCGGATTAACGACCTGAACAATCTCGCTCAATACTCGATGAACGAAAGGCTCCCCTACCCAGAGATGCTTGGCATCCTTGACAGCTACGAGTTTGATTTGAGTTAAGGGACCAAACCTTGTACGCGCTTCATCTGGTCTCAAAAAATCATCAAGCTCGGGTACCAACGCCAAGACTGGGCGACCATCCTTATTCCAGAACTTCAACTCTTCCTCGGTTGTGGTTCGAAGTGGTGGCGATAAGAGTATTAGGCCCTTAACTCTTGGATCAGTAGCATGTTGTAGCGCCAGGTCAGTCCCGAATGACCAACCAACCACCCAGAGATTCTCTATCTTGAGATTGTTGAAGCAATATTCAATTGCCGCGACAACATCCGCGCGCTCGGAAACTCCACAACCAAATTCACCCTCGCTCTTGCCTTGAGCACTTTCTGTTCCGCGAGTGTTAAACCTAACTACCGAGATGCCAGCGAGAGCAGGTAAACGGTTCGCCGCCTTTTTGTAGATATGACTATCCATCATCCCCCCATGTGTGGGAAGAGGGTGCAGACAGAGAATTCCGCGGCTCCGATCGTCATTCTCCGGGGTGGCGAATTCGCCAATTAAGTGGAGTCCATCTGATGTGATTATGGTTATTGCTTCGCGCTTGGCCGGCAATACTGTGCTTGGTCTAATCAGCTCAGCCATGAAGATGAGTTTAGTCTTAGCCAATGGCCACTAGACCCCGATCTGCCCGCGCAAAAAACCCCAGCACATTTGAATCAATTAATCCGGCAACTGGCGAAGTAGTTGGAGTCTTTCCAGTAGCGACCAAAGTTGAGGTCGATGAGGCGGTTTTGCGCGCCAAGAACGCTGCCGAGAGATGGGGAAGCTTAAGTTTTAGAGCACGACATATTGCGCTTCGTGATTGGGCTTCAATCCTTACGCGCGATATGAAAGAGGCTGCTGAGTTAATTCATCGTGAAACGGGTAAGCCATTAAGTGATGCAACTCTTGAAGTCGCACTTGCAATTGAACATATTGGTTGGGCTGGAAAGTTTGCGCCCCGCGTATTGAGTCGCCAATCACGTCCAGCAGGGCTACTGATGTTTAATATGGCCGCCCAGGTACAACGAGTTCCATTTGGCGTTGTTGGTGTTATTGGACCTTGGAACTATCCCATATTCACACCAGTCGGCTCTATCGCTTATGCCTTGGCTGCAGGAAATACCGTTGTTTTTAAACCGAGTGAATACACCCCCGCAATTGGCGCATTTCTCGAAGAGAGTTGGAAACGAATTGCGCCATTTAAAGATATTTTCACAACTGTAACTGGACTCGCTGATACCGGTGTAGCACTGACCGAAAGTCCCGTAGACAAGATCTCATTTACGGGCTCCACTAGAACTGCGAAGAAGGTGGCTGCTGCTTGTGCAGTAAACATGACACCAGTTGTTTTGGAATGCGGTGGCAAAGATGCGGTCCTCATTGATAAGGATGCTGATATCGCTAAGGCAGCAGAGATGACCCTTTGGCATGCAATGTCTAATGCTGGTCAATCATGTATCGGAGCTGAGCGTGTCTATGTACATCGCCAAGTCGCAGATAAGTTCAAAAGAGAGATCGTCGAGCGCGCCAAGGAAATTAAACCTGGGTTTGGAGATGGCGCAAAGTATGGACCAGCAACCATGCCCTCCCAAATAAAGGTAATCAAGAGCCATCTCGATGATGCCCTCTCAAAAGGAGGCTCTTTCCTACTCGGTGGCAAGGATTCGATTAAAGGCGGATATGTAGAACCGGTGATCCTCGCTGATGTACCGGAAGACTCACTTGCAGTTACCGAAGAGACTTTTGGTCCGACTTTGGTAATCAACACCGTGTCAAATATGGATGAAGCGGTTGATTTAGCTAATGCGACTGGCTACGGACTCGGGGCCGCGGTCTGGTCCAAGAAAAATGGAAAGCGAATCGCATCGCTACTCAAATGTGGAATGGTTTCGATTAATTCTGCTTTCTCATTTGCTGCAATTGGGGCGGTCCCATTTGGTGGCGTAAAGGAAAGTGGCTATGGAAGAATTCATGGAGCCGAAGGTTTGCTTGAATTCACTTACCCAAGGACGGTCGTACGACGTCGCTTCAAGATTCCACTTGAATTTACAACTTTTGATCGCAGCGAGCGAGCTGATCGAATTCTAGTCCGACTAGTCAGATTGCTTCATAAGCGCCGAATCCGCTAGAAATATTTAGTAACGTGGAGCGTTCCGAGTTCGTTCTACATTAGGTTTTCGATGTTCACGTTTGCTCCAACAAGCCGAATGCCAATGCCTTCTAGATTCAACATCACCTTCAATCCATGCAACGATATGTGGCGTGGCCATTCGGATTAATTGATCGCAACCTGGGCATCGATAGGGTTTAGTGGAGCTTGAACCGGTTATCTTTCGAACTCGGTAAATACCTTCGTCATGTTCTTCAATTGTTTCGTGGGAAGCGGCGATATCGCGTTCTTCCTCACCCCTATTCTGCTTCGAGTTCTTGGAACCGCGCTTCTTAGGGTGGTTTCTCCGAGGACTCACAGGGAGATTCTTACCTATTTCGGGCAAGATTGAGCCATGCAAAAGCGAACTCTTGGCATCTTTGCTATCGCAATCGGATTGCTTATAACTGCGATGCCAGGTTCACATACAGCTAATGCTGCGAAAAAGAAACCAATTCCTGCGACTTCCCCTAAACCAGTCTGGCCCCCGAAGGGTTTCAAAGAAATTGATGGCGTCTTCGCAAAGGTACCCAGCACCAAAGAATTGATTGGCCACTTATCGGCCAAGCGATCCCTTCAGCGATTCTTAAAAGATTGTGAAGAGTTTGCCTGTGGCGCAGTATTTGTAGCCGCAGAGCGAGGCTGCACCTGGTGGGAAGTTAACTCAGCCGTTCGCAAGGTAAATCCCGATACCCTCACAAAAGAGCGGATCGGCTCACTCGTGACGTACGCAAAGGGAACAGATTCGCGCGAGCAAGGCACCATTTTTCTTCTTAGCAAAGAGCCGGTTGCTGTAAGCGTTTCACTGGGAAACATCCGCGTTATCTGCCATCGCGAGTCGACCAATATTCCAAAACCACGAAACGTCTATAACCCGATTGTTGCGCCGGAGAACTAATGCTAGGTGGCATCAACAACCAACTCTTTTTTCAATCCTTAGCTGGATTTGCTGTTATGTTGGTATTAATTGCTTTACTTAAGTGGGCCTTTGCGCGCGGTAATTCTGTAGTTGCTCAGCCGCCTCGAGTTGGTGATGATGAAGAATATGGATTGTTAAAAGTTGTAGCTCGCCCAGGTAATCACATTGAAGGTGAGATGCTCCGTCAAAAACTTCTTGAAAATGGAATTAAGGCAACGCTAACCCAGACAAAGCGAGGTCCACGTGTAATGGTCTTCGAGCAAGAAGTTAAAGCGGCCGAGGCAATTCTTAGAAGTTAGCGATTCTTGCTAGCGATTCTTGCTAGCGATTCTTTCCGGGAACCCAGAGTTGATCGCCCTCACTCTTGTTCTCATATCGCGCAAGAACAAATAGTAAGTCGGAGAGCCGATTCAAGTATTTTGCAGTCAATTTATTAACGCCTTCTCCGAATGCATGAATTGCCTGCCAGGTACGACGTTCTGCGCGACGGGCAACAGTACGGGCCACATGTAGATGTGCGGAGGCTGGCGTTCCAGAGGGAAGTACGAAAGATTTCAAGGGTGCGAGTTCAGAGTTATATTTATCAATCTGCTCTTCAAGATATGAAATCTGAGACTCAAGAACTCGAAGCGGTTCGTATTGCGGAGCATCAACTACCGGAGTGCAGAGATCAGCACCTACATCAAAGAGATCATTTTGAACTCGGATTAACAACTTGCGGACATCTTCAGAGAGATTTGAAACTGCAAGGACAACGCCGATGTAGGAATTAGCCTCATCAACGGTGGCATAAGCCTCTAGGCGCGGATCATTTTTCGAGGTTCTACTCATATCGCCAAGCGAGGTAGTGCCATCATCGCCTGTTTTAGTGTAAATCCGCGTTAAGTTGACCATGGGGTGAGCCTATTGGGTTCACTAACATGTGACCACTCGGATCAAGAGAGGTCTGACGAGTCATCAATCAACTGACTAACCAGAAGAGAGCGGGGCGATGAATTGAGCGAATACGCGCTTGATCGCTTTCAAATTCTAGGTGGCGCTCATTTGGTTGGAGATGTGACAGTCTCAGGGGCAAAAAACTCAATTTTGAAACTAATGGCAGTAACCCTGATGGCTCCTGGCAAGTACACCCTCCGCAATGTTCCTGATATCGCCGATGTAGTAATGATGGGTGAACTACTAATAAACCTGGGATGTTCAATCAATCGCGATATCAATACGAGCGAAGTTTCTATAACAGTCCCTGAGAAATTAGCTCATCGAGCTGAGTACCAATATGTTCGTAAATTGCGCGCCTCTATAAATGTACTTGGTCCTTTGGTTGCTAGGTTAGGAAGGGCAGAAGTTGCACTTCCTGGTGGCGACGCAATTGGATCGCGTGGTTTGGATTTTCACACCCGTGGCCTTGTCGCACTTGGCGCTGAGACACATAATGAGCATGGTTACATCATTGCCAGTGCAAGAGATGGCTTAAAAGGCACACGTATTGAATTGGATTTTCCTAGCGTTGGTGCAACTGAAAACATTATGACTGCAGCAGTCCTAGCAAAAGGTACGACGGTACTTGAAAATGCGGCGCGCGAACCTGATCTAGTAGATATCGGAAATTTTTTAAATGAAATGGGTGCTCAAATCGAAGGGCTAGGAACTCCCACCATCACAATTCATGGCGTATCTGAACTGCATCCAGTTGATCACACCGCGATACCTGATCGGATTGTTACTGGGACCTGGGCATTTGCTGCTGCAATTACCCAAGGTGATATCTCAATTCAAGGAGCCAGGCCCAACGACTTAGAACTGCCACTAGATAAGTTGGTCACGGCCGGAGCCGTCGTAACGACAACCCCAGATGGCATCCGGGTAAAGATGTCACGCCGCCCAACTGCAATTGATGTTGCAACCCTGCCCTATCCCGGCTTTCCCACCGACCTCCAACCTTTCGCCATAACTCTAAATTCAATCGCAGATGGAACGGCGCTCGTTACCGAAAATGTCTTTGAGGGGCGCTTCATGTTTGTAAATGAGTTATTGCGTCTGGGTGCGAATATCCGAGTCGATGGCCACCACGCCTCAGTTTCTGGAATCTCCAAACTCTCCTCTGCCCCAGTTGTTGCATCTGATATCCGTGCTGGAGCCGGCCTCGTTTTAGCTGGATTAGTCGCCGATGGAATAACTTTCGTTGAAGGTGCGTACCATGTTGATAGAGGTTATCCGATGTTTGCTGAACAACTTCGCGCTTTAGGCGCAGATGTAAGTCGCGTCGATTAGATGCAGATTAGCCAACCGTTACTTCAAAAATATTATCGTCTTTAACTTTCACATTAATTCTATTTGAACGATAATCCATGGTTACCGCGAAATCTTCGCCATCTCTCTGCACTACTCGATATCCCCAGTCATTAAGGGTGGCGCATAACTCTCCGGCACGTTCGCTCAATCCAATTAGCTGGGAAGCTCGCTTCTCGCTGACTTCAATTTCTTGGCTCAACTTCTCAGGACAAGTTCCCTCTTTTGCGCCAATTTCCATTATCTCACCACGAACTTCTCTGCTTCCAACCGCGACAAGGACTGAAGCCTTAGCTCTGGATCGCAATGTCACGGAATAAATTCCATTTTCACCACCCTGATTTTCTCTCGATAAGAAAAGGTAGTTCTGACGCCCATAGGGCTCATAGAATTTTGTTCGCTCATTAATCTTTAGATTTAATTTCTTACCGCTTGGTGAAGTTATTTTGACAATAGGAAGTTTTGATTTCTTCAATCGATTTTCTGGGCTTCGATCAAGAATCAGGTACTCAAGTTTCAACGCCTCGCCTTCGCTTAGCGCAAAGCGGAAGTGCTTCCGCTCCCCCGCCTTGGTAAAGCTGGCTGTTACAGCAAAGGAAATGCTTCCCTCAACGAGAACCGGGCTGGTTGGGATACGAGCTGATTCTGCGGTCAAAAGAACGGGTTGGTGCGCCCCGGCAGGAAGCGCGCTAGTTGCTAAAAAAAGAAGCGCAAGGAGAAGCGCTTTAAAGGGCGCTTGCTTCACCGAGAATCGAGACCCGATTATTCGCAACTGAGAGGAAGCCACCATTTACTTGAAATTCTTCCTCACCGCCATCCACGCTCTTGATAACGACTTTTCCATCGACCAGAACGCCGAGAAGCGGTGAGTGATTAGGCAAAATACCTAAGTCACCTTCAAGGGTGCGAGCAGAGACCATCTTTGCTTTACCCGAGAAGATTCGCGCTTCTGGCGTTACGAATTCGACAGTTAAAACGTTATCGCTCATTAGATTTAGCTCTTCGCTAGTTCCGCAGCTTTGCGCTCAACATCTTCAAGGCCACCGCACATGAAGAATGCCTGCTCTGGGATGTGGTCGTAATCGCCATTAGCGAGCGCATCGAATGCGGCAATAGTTTCAGTTAGCGGAACAAATGAACCATCGATTCCGGTAAAGACCTTTGCAACGAAGGTGTTCTGAGAAAGGAAGCGCTGGATACGACGTGCGCGACCCACGAGGATTCGATCCTCTTCAGAGAGTTCATCGATACCAAGAATTGCGATGATGTCTTGTAGATCCTTGTAACGCTGCAAGATCTGCTTTACGCGGTTTGCGACGCGGAAGTGATTCTCACCGATGTAGCGGGGATCCAAGATACGTGAAGTTGAATCAAGTGGATCCACAGCAGGATAGATACCCAACTCGGAAATCGGACGCGATAGAACTGTGGTGAATGTTGTGTGTGGAGCTGGATCTGTGATGTCATCGGCAGGAACATAAATCGCCTGCATCGAGGTAATTGAGTTACCGCGAGTTGAGGTAATTCGCTCTTGTAGAACGCCCATTTCATCGGCGAGGGTTGGCTGGTAACCCACAGCCGAAGGCATACGGCCAAGGAGCGTTGAAACTTCGGAGCCTGCCTGAGTAAATCGGAAGATATTGTCGATGAATAGGAGCACGTCCTGCTTCTGAACATCGCGGAAATACTCAGCCATCGTTAGCGCAGATAGCGCAACGCGAAGACGGGTCCCGGGTGGCTCATCCATCTGCCCGAAGACGAGCGCTGTCTTATTGATAACGCCTGTCTCGGTCATTTCCAAGAACAAGTCGTTACCTTCGCGGGTACGTTCACCAACGCCGGCGAATACTGAAACGCCACCGAAATTTTCTGCGACGCGATAAATCATCTCTTGGATAAGAACGGTTTTACCAACACCGGCGCCACCGAAGAGACCGATCTTTCCACCCTTTACGTAAGGAGTTAGTAGATCGATAACTTTGATACCGGTTTCGAATGTTTCAGTCTTGGACTCAAGCTGATCGAAATCAGGAGCAGAGCGGTGGATTGGCCAACGCTCCTTGACATCTAGCGATGATGTCGGAACATCTAGCGATTCGCCGAGCGCATTGAATACGTGACCCTTGGTTACATCTCCGACTGGAACAGAGATGGCTGCACCTGTATCACGGACTTCTACGCCACGGACCATACCGTCGGTAGGTTGCATTGAGATTGCGCGCACCATGTTGTCGCCGATGTGCTGGGCAACTTCAAGAGTTAGGAGGCGCTTCTCACCTCCAATGGTGATATCTATCTGCAACGCGTTGTAGATCGCAGGCATCGAACCCGATGGGAATTCGATATCAACGACCGGTCCAATCACACGCGCTACGCGCCCGGTTGCTGTCTTAGTTGTCATCATTCGCTCCCTGCGTTTGCTGAGGCAAGCGCGTCTGCGCCGCCCACGATTTCGCTTATCTCTTGCGTGATCTCGGCCTGACGAGCCGCATTTGCAAGTCTGGTCAACGACTTAATTAACTCATCAGCATTGTCAGTTGCTGATTTCATCGCGCGGCGACGCGCTGCATGCTCGGACGCTGCCGACTGCAAGAGCGCGTTATATACGCGAGATTCGATATAGCGCGGAAGAAGTGCGTTGAGGACTTCACCGGCATTTGGCTCGAATTCATACATAGGAAGAAGGCCTGCTGGAGCTGGGCCATCAGCTTCAACAACCTCAAGCGGAAGCATCCGCTTATTTAGGGAGATTTGGGTAATCATCGACTTAAACTCTGTGAAGACAATATGGAGTTCATCTACTCCCTCAATATCAACTGCAGCATCCTTCAAAAATGCAGCGATTAATTCAGCAGAGATCTCTTTTGCATTTGCATAAGTTGGTTTATCCGAGAAACCAGTCCAAGAATTCTTCACGGCCCGATTACGGAACTTGTAGTAATTAACCGCCTTGCGACCAACCACATATGTTAGAACCTGTAGCCCGCGCTCCTTCAAAGTAACAATCAAGCCTTCTGCTTCTTTGATCGCATTAGTCGAGTACGCGCCAGCCATTCCGCGATCGGCGGTGATTATCAAAACCGCAGCGCGCTTTGGATTGGCAGACTCGGTGGTCAATGGATGGTTGGTGTTAGAGAATGTTGCTACTGCACTTACGGCACGGGTCAACTCATTTGCATAAGGAGTTGAGGCTGCGACCCGTTGTTGCGCCTTGACGATTCGCGAAGCAGAGATCAACTCCATCGCTCGCGTAATCTTCTTGGTCGACTTAACGGAGCGGATCCGTCGCCGATAGATTCGTAGTTGTGCGCCCATGGATTACTTCTTATATCTCGTAATCTGCTCAGAGCCATCGCTGCCCTGGGCCTCAGCTTCAGCCTCATTTACCGGTTTTGCAACCGATGACTTGAATTCATCCTTAAATGAGTTGACGGCTGCGGTCAATTTCGCAACGGTGTCATCGGTGAGCTCTTTGGTTTCAGCGATAACGTCAAAGATTCCCTTATGAGAACGGCCGACGTAGTCCAAGAACTCTGATTCAAAGCGACGAATATCTTGGACCGCAACTGAATCAAGTTGGCCAGTTGTTCCGGCCCAGATTGAGACGACCATTCGCTCTAGTGAATATGGGGTGTATTGAGCCTGCTTTAGGAGCTCAACAAGGCGTGAACCGCGCTCGAGTTGGGCCTTTGAGGCTGCGTCGAGATCTGAACCGAAAGCTGCGAATGCTTCTAGTTCGCGGAACTGGGCGAGGTCAAGACGGAGACGTCCGGCGATCTTCTTCATCGCCTTTGTCTGGGCAGAACCACCAACGCGCGATACCGAAATACCGACGTTAATGGCAGGGCGAACGCCTGAGTTGAAGAGATCAGTCTCAAGGAAGCACTGTCCATCGGTAATCGAAATTACGTTTGTCGGAATAAATGCAGAGACGTCATTTCCTTTTGTTTCGATAATGGGAAGGCCAGTCATTGAACCGCCGCCCATCTCATCGGAGAGCTTTGCACAACGCTCTAGCAAACGTGAATGTAAATAGAAGACATCGCCTGGATAAGCCTCGCGGCCTGGCGGACGACGAAGTAGTAGCGAGACGGCGCGATATGCCTCTGCTTGCTTAGAGAGATCATCAAAAACAATTAGTACATGCTCACCGTTATACATCCAGTGCTGACCAATTGCAGAACCGGTATAAGGAGCTAGATATTTGAAACCTGCTGGATCAGAGGCTGGCGCAGCAACGATGGTGGTGTACTCCATCGCACCTGCTTCTTCAAGCGCCGCTTTAACAGATGCAATCGTCGAACCTTTCTGGCCGATCGCAACATAGATGCACTTAACCTGCTTCTTCTTATCGCCGCTCTTCCAGTTATCGCGCTGGTTGATAATGGTGTCAATCGCGACCGCAGTCTTTCCGGTCTGACGATCACCAATGATTAGCTGACGTTGTCCGCGGCCGATCGCAGTCATTGCATCAATAGCCTTGATACCAGTTGCAAGCGGTTCCTTAACTGGTTGGCGTTGGACGACAGTAGGCGCCTGAAGTTCTAGAGCACGAGTTGCCTCGGCCTTGATTTCGCCTTTGCCATCAATTGGGCGTCCTAGTGGGTCAACGACGCGACCAAGAAAGCCATCACCTACTGGGACAGAGAGAATTTCGCCGGTTCGGCGAACAGTCTGTCCTTCTTCAATTCCACTGAAATCTCCAAGTACAACAACGCCGATTTCGCGCACATCTAGATTTAGCGCGATTCCGAGCGTGCCATCGTCAAACTTGAGCAACTCATTAGTCATCGTTGAAGGAAGTCCTTCAACTCGAGCGATGCCATCAGCTGTTTCAACAACAGTTCCGATTTCATCACGGGACGCAGCGCCTGGTTCGTACGACTTAACGAAGTTCGCTAAGGCATCACGAATCTCTTCAGGTCGAATCGTGAGTTCCGCCATGGTTTATCTCCCTACTTATCCTGCGAGCGATCTGCTCGCGTCGGCCAAACGATTGACGATTGTGGCGTCAATCAATTCATCAGCAAATCGAATCGATATCCCACCAATAACAGTTGGGTCGACTTCGACATTTAATCGAACTGGTTGTCCGATCTTGGCCGCAAGAGCTGCGGCTAATTTCTCTCGTTGCGCATCTGTCAGGGCGATTGCGCTCTTGACGGTTGCGATTGTTCGCTCTCGTCGAGCAGCCGTCGCTTTAATGTAGAAGGCGATTGTTCCTTCTAGATTTCGACCACGTAGTCCACTTACAAGATGTCCCAACATCCGAGAGGTAGACGGTGTCACTTTTCCACCAAAAAGTTTCGCGACAAGAACTCGCTTACCATCAGCGCTGTACTTATTCGAATTCAACGCTTGCAGAAGTTCGCTATCTGATGAGATGGTTTTTGAGAACCCAAAAAGTTCCTCTTCCAATCTATCTAAGTTTCCTGCGATGTCGGCTGAAGATGCTTCAGCCTCAACGGCTAGTTGTTCTATTGCGTTAGCAAGGTCGCTCGGTTTTGACCACTTGACTTCAACCAACTTAGTCAAAGTTGATAAAACTTCCCCACTACTTTTTGTAAATATGTCGGTAACAAGCTTCGCTTTATCTTTCGCATCCCGCGATGCGTCCGTTAGGGCTCTGCGAAGTGGCGCTGATGAATCAAGAGCAGCAAGAACTTCGAGAAGTTCGGCTGCAAACTTCGCAGCTTCATTCTCTTGCTTTCCTTTAAGCGCAGTATCGAGAGCAGCGCGAGCCGCGGCAAGTGATTGCCGGCTCGTTCCACCTAAATCTGCGATTGCTCTTGTCATCTCGATCTGCCTACTTCTGCTTCTCTAGGTCAGCAAGGAAGCGATCGACGATTCGAGATTGTCGGACCTGGTCATCAAGTGCTTCTCCGACTATCTTCGATGCCAATTCAGTGGCAAGTGTTCCGACTTCGCTCCGGAGCGAATTAATCGCTTGTTGACGTTCTGCTTCGATGGCAGCTTGCGCAGTAGATGTGATTCGCGCGGCCTCTTCCTGAGCCTTTGCTCGCATCTCTTCGATGATAGCTGCTCCTTGGACACGGGCCTCTTCTCGAATCTGCTGGGCTTCGCCTCGAGCATCAGAGAGTTGAGTCTTATATTGGGTTAAAGCTGCTTCTGCTTCTCGTTGCGCTTTCTCGGCGCGCTCCATACCACCCTGAATAGCGTCAGTGCGGTCTGCGAATGCTTTCTCAAACCTTGGCACAACAGCTCTGCGAAGCACCATGTAAAGAAGTGAGAACGCGACAAAGCCAACGATGATCTCTGAGGTGTGCGGAATGAGGGGATTAAGTTCCTCGCCCGCTGCCAACTCAGTTGTAGCTAATTGAATAGTGCGCATAGTTCCTCTGGTTCCTCCAAACTATTTTGGATAAGCCTTTGATTAGAGAACGAACGCTAGAACTAGTCCGAAGAGAGCCAAAGCTTCAGCTAAAGCGAAGCCAAGGAATGCAATCGGCTGTAAGACGTTGCGAGCTTCTGGTTGACGAGCGACGCCATTGATATAAGCGGCGAAGATCAATCCGGTTGCAATACCCGGTCCAATCGCTGCGAGGCCAAAACCGACCAGGTTGAGTGTGCCTTCCATGTTTCTTACCTTTCTTCCATCTTTCCTTATCCCGCATCCCTTTTGGAATGGGAAACCTTTTTTGTACTTTTAGTGTTCGTCGGCCAGAGCCCCCGTTATATATAAAGCGGTCAAGAGCGTAAATATGTAGGCCTGTAAGCACTGGACCATAAATTCGAAGAACGTTAGCGCGATAGCCACAACAAATGAGAATGGACTAACGAGTTTGAGTCCAATGACCCCCTGAAGTAGGTGTTCACCGCCGAGTATGAAGACAAGCAGTAGGAGGTGGCCGGCAAACATATTTGCAAAGAGACGGAGACTTAATGTCATCGGCCTAACGATGAAGTAAGTCGCCAACTCAAGAGGAGTGATCAAGATATATGCCGGCTTGGGGACTCCGGGGATAAACATGATCCCTTTTAGATAAGAAATTAATCCATGGCGCCTGATTCCAATGTAATGGAATACAAAGAAAGTTATCGCAGCGAGAACATATGGGAAAGAAACCCTTGACATGGTTGGGAATTGAATAAATGGAACAATTCCAAAGACGTTGTTCACCAAGATAAAGGTGAAGAGTGTGAACAAATAAGGAACAAAGCGCATGAACTCATGTCCGATGACATCTCGACCAAGATCATTGCGGACAAACCCGTAGATGCTCTCCCCGGCAAATTGAAGTTTTGAGGGGACTACGGCTGACTTTCGCGCTGCGAGGAAAAAGAAAATCGAAATAATTACTACCGAAAGGAAAGCAAGGAGGATGGGTTTGGTTGCAAAGGAGTTGCCATCAATAAATGGAGGGAGGTTAAAGTCACCTGCGTCGGGAGGATTGAAACCCTCATCCTTAACGCCTTCAGTAGCTGCGTATGCGCGCAACATGACTCCTTGACGGTCTTATCGGTTTCACCAAAACTCTGTGGCGGGGAATTCGGCGCAACCCTATTAGTAATTCCGCATCTCTGCGAAATCGAAATTGAGCCTCATGCGCGTGGTCTGCGCTACTAGAGTGGCGTTATTGGGGATTTCCGTTGGGTGGTGGGCCTAGAGAGTCGTCGGCCTAGTTCCGACCAAACCGGAGCCAGATCAGATAGAGGGCCGACCCCATACCCAAAAGCAGGCCACTGAGAAGAAAAAATCCGGTACCTAGCCATCGATCCAAGCCGTAACCAATTCCTCCCCAGATGAGAAGCCCGGAGAGCATGTAGCCGAAAATAGTCCAAAAAGCATTTTCGTCATTTCTTGAACTCATATTTGCGACTCCCCTTTCCCGTTATCTGGTAGCGGTAACTGTAGCCGTAGCTTCAAGAAAGCCCTAACTTCCCCGCTTAACCAAGCGAAAGAAATCGCTAGAGCGCTCACGCCAAAGGCTCCGCGGTTAACCGACTCTGGCTCCGTTAAGCGGGTTACGGCTATTAAGAAGAGCGCCATGATGAAGAGTTTTGTGAAGTAAGAGAACAATGCCAGGGCCATGGTGGCGATTGGATTTACATCTGTTGTCAATTTTCCAACTAAGAGTGAAACCGAGAAAAATATTACAACCGTAAACGAAGCAAGGATCGCGGCAAGTAATCCACTCGAACTATAAAGGATTGTCGAAATGATTGCGGCCAAAAGGGTAACTACAAGCGATGGGATTAATGCACCTCGCCACATCTGACCGCTCGAACTTTTCATATTTCTAATCAAACCCCTGATAAATCCCTATTACGTTTTGTGATCGCAAACGCGATTAGAAAAAGTAATGGACCTGAAGCGAAAGCCAACCAGGGTGGGATAAAAGCTGAGAGCATTGCCGGGATTGCCAGCATTGCAGTTGCAAAATAAAGAATGACCGCGGTTCGTTGTTGCGAATTACCCAACTTCATTAGTTTGTGATGGAGATGCTCTTTATCCGGAGCAAATGGCGATTTACCTTGACGAAGGCGGCGCAAGATAGCTAACCCGAAATCAAGTAATGGAACGGCAAGAACTGCGAATGGGAGAAGTAATGGAAGCGCTGCCGGGCCGATATTTTCGGAGAAGACTGCATTTGCATCGATCTGTCCCATCAACGTGATTGCTGATGCAGCGAGCAGCAATCCCAGGAACATCGAACCTGAATCGCCCATAAAGATTCGTGCCGGATAAATATTGTGCGGCAGAAACCCAAGGCAGATACCTATCACTATCGCAGTCGCAAGCGATGGCGCACCAGCTCGGCTAAATCCATTCTCAACTGCCAGCAAGTAGGCAAAACCAAAGAAGGCCGCAGCAGATATCGCAACGATTCCAGTTGCCAGACCATCAAGCCCATCAACGAAATTAACGGCATTGATAATTATCATCACGATTAAAACCGTCAAGAATTGTCCGATATTTGTCGGCAAAATTATGATTCCGTTGATTGGTAACCATAGAAGTTGAATCCCAAAAATAAGCAGAATACCGGCAGCGAGACCTTGTCCGGCAAGTTTGGTAATTGCATCAAGTTCATATCGATCATCGAGCATGCCAATTAGCAATACAAAAGTTCCAGCGAGAAATATTCCAAGCAACTCTTGACTGTAGGCTTTCCCGACTAGCTCCAGATTTTGAACTGCAATCAAGGTTGCCGCCATAGAAAGCCACATCGCAACTCCGCCCCAACGGGGTGTTACCTCAGTGTGAATGTCGCGCTCCCTGACTTGTGCAACAGCTCGAAAGCGAAGGGCAGCGCTTCGCACAATCGGGGTAAGCATGTAAGTGAGAACCGCCGCAATGAGCAGAGTAAGCGAGTACTCGCGCATTAACGTGGGTAGACAGGGAATTTAGCAGTTAATGAATTTACTTCACTGCGGATTGCACTGGCCTTCGAATCATCTGCACCATCTTTAATCGCCCGCGCAATTAAGGAAGCAATGATGGGCATCTCCGAGATTCCCATTCCTTGAGTTGTTACAGCGGGCGTTCCTACCCGAATACCACTAGTTACCGCAGGTGTTTCTGGGTCATATGGGATTGCATTTTTATTTAGGGTAATTCCCGATCGACCACAACGTTCATCGGCCACTTTTCCATTTATTCCAGTACTTCGGATATCAATGAGGGCAAGGTGAGTATCGGTTCCACCCGAAACCGCACGCATCCCCTCTTTCTCGAGCGCCGCAGCAAGGGCCTGGCAGTTCAAAATAACCTGCTTTGCATAATCTTGGTAGGAGCTTTGTTGGCACTCTTTCAAAGCAATTGCTTTTGCGGCTACCGCGCTCATGATCGGCCCGCCCTGCATCCCCGGAAATACTGCTTTATCAATCGCAGCTGCATGTTCTGCTTTAGAGAGAATCATGCCGCCTCTTGGACCCCGCAGAACTTTATGGGTAGTAAACGAGACAACATCTGCGTAAGGAACTGGAGATGGAATCGCTTTGCCAGCGACAAGACCAATGAAGTGCGCGGCATCGACCCACATGATTGCGCCAACCTCATCGCAAATCTCTCTGATAGCTTTAAAGTCAATCAATCGCGGATAAGCAGTTGCTCCCGAGCAGATCATCTTCGGTTTCACCCGTTTAGCAATCTCGCGTAGTTCGTCGTAGTCAATTAGCTCATCTTCTTTGCGAACGCCATATGACTCGACGTTAAACCACTTACCCGAGAAGTTAACTTTTGAACCATGTGTTAAGTGGCCTCCGTGAGGCAATGACATCGCAAGAACTGTGTCACCTGGCTTTGTGAAAGCTTGGTAAACCGCGACATTTGCACTCGCACCAGAATGTGGTTGGAGATTTGCGTGCTCCGCGCCAAATAATTCTTTTGCGCGCTCAATTCCAATTAATTCGGCTTTATCAACCTCTTCACAACCACCGTAGTAACGCTTTCCGGGATATCCCTCGGCGTATTTGTTTGAGAGCGTTGAACCTAAAGCGGTCAAAACAGACGGCGATGTGAAATTCTCACTTGCGATTAATTGAAGATTTTTTCGCTGACGATCTAGTTCAGAGAGAAGTATTGATGCGATCTCGGGATCTTGTGACTGAAGTTCTGCAAAATCCGCGCCGAAGAATTGCGACATAGCCGAAATCCTAGGCGGGGACGGCAATATTCGGCGTTACTGAGCGTAAATCGGCGAGTGAAATGGCTCCCGCTCGCACCAGAGTTACTCCCTCTGATTTAACGGAGATAACAGTGCTCGATGGGCCTTCTGGCAACTCACCGGCATCGAAGAAATAGGCATAATCGGCATCTAACGCCGGAAAGAGTGGACCGCGCCGCTTTACCGGCATTCCAGCGCGATTAGCTGAGGCCATGGCTAGCGGACCTGCTTCGAGCGCAACTCTTCGCAAGAATTCAGCCGCTGGAACTCTGATTGCAATCTGCTCTAAAGATCTAGCATCTCCAAGATCCCAGACCAGACCTTTAGCTGGGGCGATATTTAAAGTTAGCAAACCAGGCCAAAATTTTTCACAGATTGATTTTGTGGTCGGGTCAAAGTCGTTGGTAATGCCAGATGCAGTCTTTAAATTTCCTACTATGACTTGGGCCGCAACACCTAGAGCATCTCCCCTAATGATGTGCATCTTCTTTACTGCTCCGTGATTAAAGGCATCTGCGACAAATACATAGGCATGCTCTGCGGGCGCAATAATCAATCGGCCCTCTCTAAGTGCGTTGACCGCATTTGAGACCTCTTCATTTAGCTCAGAACCAGATGCAATCAAGTCAGATAGTGAAACTGTCTCAGCCATCACTCGCCTCCTCTCTTTGGATCATAAACTCTCCGCGCGGTAATCCATCTTGGACGATTATTTAAATCTTGATAATGGGAAGCCTCAAAGTAGTCACCTGCTAGTAGCGCTGCAAGAGGTTCTGATTGAGATTCGTGATGCTCAAGCACCAGAAATCCGCCTGGTTTCAAAATTCGAGTGGCGCTCTCAATGAATTTAGCGGGCGTTTCAAGCCCCGCTATTCCACCGAAAAGCGCGGTCGCTGGTTCATGGCTCAAGACTTCTTTTGGCAATGGCGAACCATCAGGTATGTACGGCGGATTCGCTACAACCACATCGCATTTGATCCCCTCTAGGGCAGTTGAAACATCGCTCTTTAGAACTCGTACATCCACATCATGTTTTGCAATATTTCGCTCTAACCAGACCAACGCTTCAGGTTGATTCTCGACTGCGACAACTTGAATAGCCATCCCTCTGGTGCGCGCCTCGGCTGCAATTGATATTGCGATAGCGCCACTTCCAGCGCCGAGGTCAACCACAGATGTGCGATTTCCAGATTTCCAACTCTCGTGGGATTGAATCCGTTCTATTTCAACAAGCGCTGCATCAACAATTAACTCAGTTTCAGGTCTTGGAATTAGGACTCCGGGGCCAACATCAAAGGTCAGATATCTGAAGTGAGCTTCACCAGTTAAATATTGAACTGGAATACCTGACTTACGCTCTTGAATTAGATTAGAAAATTCGAGCTCTTGCTCCGGGGAGAATTCAAACTCTCTTGCATGTAAATCCATCCGTCCAACACCGAGGACAAAGGCCGCTAAGAGCTCAGCATCTACCTCGGAGATTTCTAATTCTGAAAACTCTTTTCGGACAGCTCTCAAACGCTCTTTCAACATGGCTTACGCCTCGGCAGCCGCCAACTTCTCTGCCTTATCTGCATCGAGAAGCGCGCCAATAACTTCATCAAGTTCACCATTTATTACTGCATCAAGATTATTTGCTTTGAAATTTACCCGATGATCGGTCAAGCGATTTTCAGGAAAGTTATAGGTACGAATTCTTTCGGAGCGATCTACCGTGCGAACTTGACTCTTTCTTGTGGCAGCTGCTTCAGCGTCGGCAGCTTCTTGGGCGGCAGCAAGTAGTCGCGCACGCAAGATTCGCATCGCAGATTCTTTATTTTGAAGTTGGCTCTTCTCGTTCTGGCAAGAGACCACGATTCCTGTAGGGATGTGCGTGATTCGCACCGCAGAATCTGTCGTATTAACGCTCTGTCCGCCAGGGCCAGATGATCGATAGACATCAATACGGAGCTCATTCATATTTATCTGCACATCAATCTCTTCGGCTTCGGGTAGCACCAGCACTCCGGCTGCAGAAGTGTGTATTCGTCCCTGGGATTCAGTTTCCGGAACTCGTTGCACTCGATGGACTCCGCCTTCGAATTTCAATTTTGAGAAGGGTGCGCTTCCAGGTTCAGCATTTCCACGAGCTTTCACAGCAACAGATACATCTTTATATCCACCAAGATCGCTCTCTGTTGCATCAATAATCTCAGTCTTCCAGCCCTGCTTTTCTGCGTATCGAAGATACATTCTTAACAAATCACCGGCAAAGAGCGCTGATTCATCACCACCAGCACCGGCCTTAATTTCTAGAATCACATCGCGATCATCATTTGGATCTCGCGGGAGCAATAGCTCTTCAAGTTTCTCAGCAGCGCTTGCAAGAGCTTGCTCTAGTGCAGGTATCTCACTGGCAAAATCTGGATCGGCATCTGCTAATTCTTTAGCTGCCTTTAAATCATCATCACAAGTTTTATAGTTTCGGTACCCCGCGATAATCGGACCGAGTTGTGCATATCGCTTTCCTAATTGTCGCGCCTTACCTTGATCTGAGTGAATTGAGGGATCGGCCATCTGAGCTTCAAGAGATTCATACTCTTTTAAGATTTCCGGCATAGAGGCGAAGCGCTCGGTCCTTTTCTCTTTCATCGCTTGCTCCTCTCGCTTGAGAACTTCAATTCGCTTACATTCCTTGATAAATAAAAAGAGACCGCGCCCCGAATTACTCGGGAGATGCGGCCTCTTTTAGAAAAGCTACTTCTTGGTTGGCTTTGCCTTCTGAATACGCTCTTGGAATTTGGCGACACGTCCACCGGTATCGAGGATGCGCTGCTTGCCGGTATAGAAGGGGTGGCAGACCGAGCAGACTTCAACGAATAATGAGCCGGACTCAATTGTGGAGCGAGTTTGGAAAGTCTCGCCACAACCACAAGTGACTGTGGTCGCCCCGTAATTTGGGTGGATGTCGTTCTTCATTTCTTCTCCTTGATATTGGCTGGGTCCATCTCAGCGATGAAGCCGAGTCGGTGAACCAGCGGATGCGAAGGCTACCGGGGTGGCAGAAAAAGGGCTAATTCCCACCTTGATCTGGGCCGACCGTGGTCTTCTGAACTTGCATCAAGAACTCGACGTTTGATTTGGTGCCCTTCATCTTCTCAAGCAGTAGCTCGAGCGCTTGCTGTGAATCCAGCGCATGTAGAACTCGACGAAGTTTCCAGACGATGTTCAACTCTTCTGGACCCATCAAGATTTCTTCTTTACGTGTACCAGAAGCATCGACATCAACGGCTGGGAAGATGCGCTTATCGGCAAACTTGCGATCAAGCTTTAGCTCCATATTTCCGGTTCCCTTGAACTCTTCGAAGATAACTTCATCCATCTTCGAACCAGTTTCAACGAGTGCGGTGGCAAGGATTGTTAGCGAGCCGCCATCTTCAATATTTCTAGCCGCGCCAAAGAATTTCTTCGGTGGATATAGCGCAGCAGAATCAACACCACCTGAGAGAATTCTTCCTGATGCCGGAGCTGCGATGTTATATGCGCGTCCAAGACGTGTAATTGAATCAAGCAAAACCACAACATCATGTCCAAGTTCAACTAATCGCTTGGCTCTCTCAATTGCTAACTCAGCAACCGTAGTGTGATCATCGGCTGGACGATCAAATGTTGAGGCAATCACTTCACCTTTTACCGAACGTTGCATATCAGTGACTTCTTCTGGACGTTCGTCCACTAGAACCACCATCAAGTGACACTCGGGATTGTTCTCTGTGATCGCATTTGCGATTGCCTGAAGAACCATTGTCTTACCCGCTTTTGGCGGCGAAACAATAAGTCCACGCTGACCCTTACCTATTGGTGAAATCAAATCAATTACGCGGGTGGTCAATACATTGGGTTCAGTTTCAAGTCGAAGGCGCTCTTGTGGATAGAGCGGAACAAGTTTGGAGAAATCAACTCGATCACGAGTTGATTCAGGATCCATTCCATTTACCGTGTCTACGCGTACTAGCGCATTGAATTTTTCACGTCGTTCGCCTTCGCGAGGTTGACGAACTTGACCTGTTACTACATCACCTTTGCGCAATCCATAACGTCGAACTTGATGGAGTGAAACATAGACATCATTTGGTCCAGGCAGGTAACCGCCGGTGCGGATAAATGCATAATTTTCAAGGATATCGAGGAGTCCACCTACGGGTAGTAGGACATCATCTTCAGAGATAACAATCTCACGATCTCTTCCGCGCTCACCACGGTCGCCACGATCACGATGGCGGTCACGTCCGCGGTCGCCACGATCACGATGGCGGTCGCGACGGAAATCACGATCGCGCTCATAACCACGATCGCCGCGGTCACTCTCTGATGAATTACCGTCATCTGTTCCACTTGATCTCACATTTGATGAAACAGTTTCTTGTTCTGAATTCTCGTTCTCGGAATCTTCGCTCTCTTCGCTCCCGTTTTCATCATTTTGAGAATTTCGATTGCGGCGCTGCATACGTGCGCTCCGCTTAGCCTCGCGCTCAAGGCGAGCCGCTTCCCTATTCGCTGCTTGAAGATCTGAGATTGCTTGGATTAAATCTGGTTTCTTGAGATCGCTAGCGCCTTCAATACCTAAATTGGCGGCGATCTTTCTTAGCTCTGGGAGTAGCAACGCAGAGAGGTCGCCGGAATCTCGCCGAGCACGTGTGCTGGTTTCTGCCATCTATCTTTCTTTCTTCTTGGCTAGTTGTTTTCTTATTGGTTTTGAACTGGTTTTGGAGATTTTGATTTTTGACTTCTTAGATTCTCAAATTGCTTACCCGTGGGAATTGTGAGCAACAAAGAATCGCTTGCCCTACAAGAATTGGATTTTCTAAGACTCGGCTCGATTACTGCCGAACGGTTAGAAATCTATCAGGCGCCCCCCAAACTCAACAAATCGGCAAAATCAAGCGTTGGCGACCTGCGCTCCCATCGGGGAAAGCTCGACATCGATCGGCCGGAAGGCATCGCCAGCACTTTTAACGATGTCATCGTGCTCTGCGCTCGTGCTGTTATGCAGGACCAATACCGAGGGCCCCGCGCCAGAGATACAGGCAGCGACCCCTGCTCGCCTCAATTTGGTTACTAGGTCGACTGATTTAGGCATACCTTCGCGACGATAGAGCTGGTGGAGGTGATCCTCAGTGGCCGCATATAAGAGGTCTGGCCGAGCGGTTAACGCATGTACCAGAAGGGCTGATCTGCCGGCATTTATAGAAGCATCTTTATGGGGAACAGAGTCTGGCAGCATCTTGCGCGCCTTGCCGGTTGAGAGCTGAGTATTTGGAATTAGCAGAAGAGCGCGAATCGATTGATCAACAGGAAATCGAACGGCGCAACCAGTTGGGACTCCAACTCGATCCTCCATCCAAGAAATGGTTGCGCCACCTAAAGCGGCTGCGGCGACATTGTCGGGATGGCCTTCTAAGTCGGTAGCAAGTGCGATCAAGTCATCATCGGTCATTAGCGAAGTTCCAGATAAAACCAAATTACGCGCGAGACTTAGGCCGCCGACGATGGCTGCGGCTGAAGAGCCCAACCCTCTTCCATGTGGAATCTGATTTAGTGCGCGCAGCGCAATACCGCGAGGCTTTCCACCCATAAACTCGAATCCGCGCATCATCGCTTTAATTACTAAATGTTTTCCATCTCGCTTAACTTCATCGGCGCCTTCACCAGTTACGTCAACATCAAAAGCCTCTTCATCAAGAATCTGGGCGACGTAAATGTCACGGATATCTAAGGCAAGCGCTAGAGCATCAAATCCTGGACCAATATTTGCAGCAGAGGCCGGAACGCTAACTTGAATTGGGGTTGCTTTGTAGGTGAGGCGATCTTTAAATCCACGGGCCATAGTTATGCCAGACCAATCACTTCGGCTGCTCGCTTAACATCCACTGGAATAATTGTGGGAGCCGGTGCACCATCAAGAACCCATTGCACATCTTTAAGTCCATTTCCGGTTACGGTTATGACGATTCTCTTATTCTTCGGCAATTTGCCAGCGCTCTTATATTTGATCAACCCGGCAATACCTGCAGCGCTGGAAGGTTCAACAAATACGCCTTCTTTTGCGGCCACCATTCGATAAGCGCTCAAAATTTCTTCATCAGAGACCATATCTATCAAACCTCCCGATTGATCACGGGCATCTAAAGCTTGCTGCCAGGAAGCGGGGTTTCCGATTCGGATTGCGGTCGCGATTGTTTCGGGATTCTTTACCGCTTCGCCTCTTACTATTGGCGCAGCTCCCGCTGCTTGGAATCCCCACATAGCGGGCTTGCTCTTTGCCATTCCATCTTTTTCGTATTCGATATAGCCCTTCCAATATGCCGTTATGTTTCCAGCATTTCCTACCGGCAGGGCATGGATATCGGGAGCAAACCCAAGTGCATCAACTACTTCAAATGATGCAGTTTTTTGTCCTTCAATTCGAAAAGGATTTACCGAATTAACTAATGAGACGGGATACTTTTCTGAAAGTTCTCGAGCTAGCGTCAAGCAATCATCGAAATTTCCATCGACTTGCAGAAGTTTTGAACCATGCGCAATCGCTTGAGCTAATTTGCCCATCGCAATCTTTCCTTCTGGGACAAGAACAACCGGAGTCATACCAGCTTTGGTTGCGTAAGCCGCCGCACTCGCACTTGTATTTCCTGTCGATGCACAGATAACAGCTCGAGCGCCATCTTCAGCGGCTTTAGAAATTGCCATTGTCATTCCGCGATCTTTAAAGGATCCCGTCGGGTTGGCGCCTTCAAATTTAAGCCAAACTTCATTCTCTAACATCTCTGAGATGTTGCAGGCGAAAATCAATGGCGTCCCGCCTTCATGCAAAGTAACGACTGGAGTCTTCTTTGATACTGGAAGGCGAGAGCGATATTCCTCAATCACGCCGCGCCATTGATGGGCGCCACTCTTTTTAAAGAATCCCATCAACGAATTCCTTCGACTCGAAGTACACTCTCAACGCTCTTTACTACATCACTTTTAGCAAGCGCTGAGACAGTATTTCTGAGTGATCCTTCATCGGCGGTATGAGTCATCACAATAAGTTCAGCGCTATCGTCACGACCAGATTGGCGGACAGTTTCGATTGAGACTTTATTTGTGGCAAAAGTTTGGGCCACGGAGGCCAAGACTCCGGGGCGATCATTGACATCAAGACGGATTAAATAGCGGGTTTTTACGCTGCCTGGGTCGGCAAATTTAAGCTCTGCATAATCACTCTCGCCATGGCCTGCGCCTCCGCTAGTTACATTTCGAGCGATTGCAATTAGATCTCCGAGAATTGCGCTCGCGGTAGGTGCACCTCCAGCTCCTCGCCCATAGAACATCAATTCACCAGCCGACTCTGCTTCAACAAAGATTGCATTAAATGCATTGCGCACTGCAGCCAATGGATGTTGGCGAGGTAAGAGAGTTGGTTGGACTCGGACACTTACTTCGCCGCTTTCTGTTAACTCGGCAATCGCAAGTAATTTAATTACATGATTTATCTCGTGAGCAACGGCTACATCGCGCGCTGAAATCTTTGTGATTCCCTCAGCAGCAACCTGTTCGCTAGTAACTCGCGTATGGAAAGCGAGTCCAGCCAGAATCGCAGCCTTAGCAGCAGCATCATGTCCTTCTACATCAGCAGTCGGATCGGCCTCGGCAAAACCGAGTTGTTGGGCCTCTTTCAACGCTGCTCCAAAATCACTTCCCGCTTCATCCATTTTGGTCAAAATGTAATTTGTTGTGCCATTCACAATTCCCATGATGCGATGAACATGATCTCCAACGATTGATTCTCTAAGTGGGCGAAGTATCGGAATCGCGCCACCAACAGCCGCTTCATAATAGAGATCTACACCTTTCTTATCGGCGGCTTCAAAAAGTTCAGCGCCATGTTTGGCTAGCAGAGCTTTATTCGCGGTAATAATAGATTTACCATTTTCAATTGCTTTCAAAATTAAAGTACGAGCCGGTTCGATTCCGCCCATAACTTCTATGACAATATCGATTGCAGAATCATTTACTAGCGCATCTGCATCATTGGTCAGCAATTCGCTTTTGACATGTTCACGGTTACTCTTTAGATTGCGAACTACAATTCGCTTTAGGTTCAATCTTGCGCCAGAGCGCGCTGCAAAGTCTCCAGAATCTTCATTGAGAAGGCGAACAACTTGGGAACCGACAACACCGCAGCCGAGCATTCCGATGCCCAGTTCTCGCTTTACTTCGCTCACGCTTTTCGTCCTTTTCCCACGAGTTCTAACCCTGCTTTTCCTCAAGTTGAATAGCGCTCTCAACCACGTCTAAGGCTAGAAGGTCGGCCTCTGTTTCACTTCTAACTATGGTGCGCGCCGTCCCATCTACAACGGAAATCACTCCGGGCCGTGGCACATGGTTGTAATTGCTGGCCATGCTCCGGCCATAAGCGCCTGTTGCAGGTATCGCGATCAAATCACCCGGTGCAATATCGCTGGGAAGATTGATGCTGCTAATGACAATATCGCCGGTTTCGCAATGCTTTCCAACCAATCGACAGTCGCGAACAGGTGCGCTCGAATCTCGATTTGCGATCTCTGCGGTGTATTCAGCTCCGTAAAGCGCAGTTCGAATGTTGTCGCTCATACCGCCATCAACCGAAACATAAAGTCGCTTGTTACCATCTTCAAGTTGGATCTCTTTTGTTGTACCAACTCGATAAAGAGTAACCATCGAAGGACCAATCAAACTTCTTCCTGGCTCAATAGAAACTCGCGGAATTTCCAGCCCTAGCTTTGTTGACTCTTGGAAGATGACGTTTCTAACCGTCTCAAGAAATACATCGACATTCATCGGCGTATCTTTTTCAGTGTAAGCGATTCCGACGCCGCCGCCGATATTTAAATTCTCCAGTTCGCTACCAAACTCCGATTTGTAGCGGGCCATAAATCCAAGTAAACGAATTGCGCTCGTCGAGAAAGCCTCAGCCGAAAAGATCTGTGAGCCGATATGACAATGAACCCCAGTCAGTTTCAAACTTTCATGTTTCGTCGCTGAGAGAAGCGCATCCCATGCAGCGCCAGTAACAATCGAGAAACCAAATTTCACATCTTCATGTGCGGTTGCAATGTATTCGTGAGTGTGCGCTTCAACCCCAGGATTTAATCGCAGGGTAATGCTCTGTACCCGGTTCTTCGCATGTGCAATTCGAGCTACTCGATCAATCTCTTGTAGTGAATCCACCACAATCGTGCCAACTTGATAATCAATGGCCGCTGCAATTTCAGCTTCTGATTTGTTGTTCCCATGCATCTCAATTCGTTCGCCAGGGAACTTCGCAGCTCTCGCGACAGCTAGCTCTCCCCCTGTGCAAACATCCAGACTTATTCCACCTTCATCAATCATCTTTGCAATTTCTACCGAAATGAAAGCTTTGGCAGCGTAATAGATCTCTCCAGCGTTACTAGCGAAAATTGAATTGAAGCTACTTTTCCACTTTGTGATGCGACTCCTTAGATCACTTTCATCTAAAACAAATATCGGAGTTCCAAATCGCTCGGCAATCGCGGTTACCGAGCAACCACCAACTTGGAGTTCTCCCGAAACTCGCTTTGCGCTAATCGGCCAGATAGAAACCATGACTACATCCGCTCCGGGGCACTAACGCCAAGTAACGCTAATCCGTTTGCAATAGTCTGTCGTGTTGCCTCACAGAGCGTGGCGCGAGTGGAATGAATTGGAGCAGGTTTCTCTTCACCCATCGGTAAGACCCGGCAATCGCTATAGAAGCCATGATAGAGACCTGCGAGTTCTTCAATGTAGCGAGCTACCCGATGTGGTTGGCGTAATTCAGCAGCTCCACTAATTATCTCTGGGAATTGAGCTAAGCCACCTAGCAGCTCACGTTCGCGATCATGGGTTAAAAGTTCTGGATCGTAATGTTCAACGCCGAACGGTACACCTAGTTCAGCGGCATTACGTAAGACTGCTGCAATTCGCGCATGCGCATATTGAACATAATAGACAGGGTTGTCATTGGTACGACGCTTCAATAAATCAACATCAAGAATCATTGGAGTGTCTACTGGATAACGAATCAAGGTGTATCGAGCTGCATCTACTCCAACTTTTGCAACCAGTTCCTCCAAGGTAATTATCGTTCCGGCGCGCTTTGAAAGCTTTACTTCCTGTCCTGCCTCCATAATTTTCACAAGTTGGCCGATTAGAACATGGACGTTGAACTCAGGGTCATCTCCAGCACAAGCAGCGGTTGCTTTCAGCCTACCCACGTACCCGTGATGGTCTGCGCCGAGCATATAAATGCAGATATCAAAGCCGCGCTCACGTTTATCAATGTAATAGGCGGTATCCGATGCAAAGTAAGTTAGTTCGCCACCTGATTTAACAAGCACGCGATCCTTATCATCACCAAAATCGGTCGTCCTCAGCCAAGTCGCGCCATCATGTTCAAAGACATGACCTTGGTTACGCAGTTTGGCAAGAGATTTTGAGAGCGCATCACCAGAATGGAGCGAACGTTCGGAGAACCAAATATCAAAGTGTGTTCCAAAGTTATCTAGTACATCTTTCTGTTCTTGCAGTTGGAGCGCATAACCGGCCTCACGGAATGCGACAATCCCTTCACCTTCAGGCAGTGACTTAAATTCTGGGTGTTGCGCGAGAATTAATTTAGCCAAATCGTTGATGTATTCGCCTTGATAGCCATCTTCAGGTCTGGGGATATCAAGTGCCGCTGCGCGGATTGATGCGCCAAACAAGTCCATTTGATTGCCACGATCATTGACATAAAACTCTCGTACAACTTCAGCGCCAGCAGCATCAAGAACACTTGCAAGAGCATCACCGACTGCAGCCCAACGTGTATGACCAAGATGTAAGGGGCCAGTTGGATTTGCACTTATGAATTCCAGATTTATTTTTTTGCCTTTAAGGAACGTCACTTGACCAAAGTGATCACGTTCACTCAAGATGCGATTGACTATCGCTCCCTGGCTAGATTTGTCGAGGGTTACATTTATAAAGCCGGGTCCTGCTATTTCAATGCTCGCAATTCCAGGCACCTCTTCTAATCCCGATTTAATAATTTCCGCTATTTCGCGCGGCGCTTTTCCTTCGCTCTTCGAAAGAGTAAGTGCAATTGATGTTGCGTAATCGCCATGTTCTCGATTCTTCGGTCGCTCTATGGGAATTCGATCGATAGCTAGAGATTTAGCGGCCTCGCCATGGAGAGTTCCAGATGCCAGTGCCGCTGAGATAACTTCGAGGAGGGCCTGCCCCAGGCCAACAATTGGGCTAGCCGAGAGAAGATCGACTAGGGGACGGTTAGGCGAAGACACCCGGCTAAGGGTACTGATTCACACGGGATTTAAGCCGGAGGGATTTATCGAATCGTTATCAATCAGTGCTCCAAATAACGAGCCTGGGGATTCACATAATTGCTCCTGAAAGGTAGTTTCCCGATGACTCACTGTAGGAGATCCGGGCGAAAGCCCTCTCTCCGTAGGTACTTTCGAAAGGGTAACTATCAAATGAAAAAACCGCGTTTAGCGCTTTCTGCGATCGTCGCAGCATTCGCTTTAATTCTTACCGGTTGTGGTTCATCAGATGATTCATCTGGTGATGGATTCGTAGGTGTAATTCTTCCTGATGCCGCTTCATCAGCTCGCTGGGAGACCGCAGACCGCGGATTCCTACAAGCTGCATTCGATGCTGCTGGCGTTGAGGCAGATATCCAGAATGCAAATGGCGACAAGGCAGCATTCCAAACAATCGCTGATCAAATGTTGTCCGCTGGAGCAAAGGTTCTAATTCTTGTAAACCTTGACTCAGAATCAGCAAAAGCTGTTCAAGACAAAGCAGCTGCGCAGGGCGTTCCAACAATCGACTATGACCGTCTGACTTTGAACGGTTCCGCTTCTTACTACGTCTCCTTCGATAACGAAGCTGTCGGACGTCTGCAAGGCGAAGGAATCAAGGCATGCCTCGACAATGCAGGTAAGTCAAATGCTCGCATCGTTTATCTAAATGGTTCACCTACTGATAACAACGCAACCTTGTTCAAGGCTGGTTATGACTCAGTACTCCGTCCATCGATTGATGCTGGAAATTACACACTAGTTGATGATCAATCTGTTCCAGATTGGGACAACGTCAAGGGTGGAACAATCTTCGAACAGCAACTTGCAAAGGCTGGCGGCAAACTAGATGCAGTCGTCTCAGCTAACGAAGGCCTTGGCCTCGCAGCTGTTGCAGTTCTAAAGAAGAATGGACTTAACGGCAAGGTCTGCGTCTCCGGACAAGATGCAACCGTTGATGGTCTCCGCGCAATCTTGACTGGTGATCTTTCAAATACTGTCTACAAGGCAATTAAGAACGGCACAACCGATGTTCCTTCAGTACTCCTTGTTCCAGTCTCAATCACCAAATCAAACGTTGCTGATGTAATTGCAGATGGCTTCCAGACACGTGAAGCAGTCTGCGAAGGCATCGAAGATCTCTGCTCTGCTAACGGAATCTAAGGATTTTGTAGTAGTTTAGAGAAACGCAAAAAGTAGTAACGGTTCAGCCCGAGTAGAAATGCTCGGGCTGAATCATTAACTGGGAGATTACTAGGAGGTCAAATGACTACTCCGATTCTTTCGCTTCGAAAAATTAATAAATCCTTTGGTCCCGTCCATGTTCTTAAAGATGTCAATTTTGATGCCTATGCTGGAAAAGTAACAGCGCTAGTTGGCGATAACGGCGCGGGCAAAAGCACTCTTATCAAGTGCATCGCTGGAATTTATACACCCGAGACTGGCGAATTTATTTTTGAAGGAAATAATGTAACGATTGCTGGGCCGCGCGATGCGACTGAGCTAGGAATTGAAATCGTTTATCAGGATTTGGCTCTCTGTGACAATCTCGACATTGTTCATAATATGTTCTTGGGTCGCGAAGAGAAGAGCGGCATCACGTTAAATGAATCTCATATGGAATCTCTTGCCAAGAAAACGCTTGATGGCTTAAGTGTTCGCACTGTTAAATCAATTCGCCAGAAAGTCGCATCACTGAGTGGTGGACAGCGTCAGACCGTAGCGATCGCCCGAGCTGTGCTCTGGAATAGCAAAGTAGTAATCTTGGATGAACCAACGGCTGCTCTCGGAGTTGCTCAGACTGAGCAGGTATTGAAGTTGGTGAGACAACTTGCCGATAACGGCCTGGCTGTAATTGTGATCAGCCATAACTTAAATGATGTATTTCAAGTCGCAGATAACATCGCCGCGATGTACCTCGGCTCTATGGCAGCCCAGGTCGATAAGAATTCAGTCACTTCAGATGATGTTGTAAAACTAATTACAACCGGAAAATCAGAGGCGACCTCTGGGGTGAAGAAATGAGCGAGCAGATCACAATCGAGAAATCACTCCGCGATTGGACGAGTCGGGTAAAAGCTGGCCAAGTTGGAGCACTTCCCGCAATTCTCGGATTACTAGTTCTCTGTATTGCATTTAGCTCGCAAAGTAGAGTCTTCTTAACGCCCGGAAACTTTGCCAACCTGTTAACTCAAGCAGCAGCGATAACTGTCATCGCGATGGGCTTGGTATTTGTTTTGCTACTCGGGGAGATTGACTTATCGGCGGGTTACGCAGCCGGTGTCTGTGGCGCGATCTTGGTAATCATGATTACCGAGATGGACTATGCCTGGTACGTAGCGCTTCCGGCGAGCATTCTTTGTGGTGTTGTTTTGGGAGCCTTCATTGGTTATTTAGTTGCCCAACTTCGGATTCCCTCATTCGTTGTAACACTCGCAACCTTTCTCGCTTTCCAAGGGCTTTTGCTCCTTCTCGTAAGCGAAGGGGGAACGATTCGAATTGAAGATCCAACAATCCTTGCTGTGCAGAATAAGAATCTTCCAGTCTTGGCTAGTTGGGTCTTTTTTGTTATCACAGCAGGTATCTATGTTCTATCAGGGCTCTGGAAATTTGCTCGTCGTCGTAGAGCTGGTCTAATCGATAATCTTTTTAAGTTCTGGTTAATCAAGACTGCGATTCTCGTATCTCTCGGTGGAATTGCCACGTTGGCGCTAACTGTCGAGCGGAGCAATAACCCTGATCTGGTTAGCCTCCGCGGAATTCCCTATGTAGTTCCAGTGATACTTCTACTTCTAGTTGGCGCTACTTTTGTATTAACGCGAACTTCCTTTGGACTGCATATCTACGCAGTAGGTGGAAATGCTGAGGCTGCTCGGCGCGCAGGTATCAACGTGCGAATGGTGCGAATTTCGGCCTTCATGATCTGCTCCGGTTTTGCAGCCGTTGCGGGAATGATCTTTGTCTCCCGCGCCAATTCAATCTCGCCAACTACTGGCGGTAGTTCAACGCTTCTTTACGCAGTTGGCGCTGCAGTCATTGGCGGAACTTCACTCTTTGGCGGAAAAGGAAAAGTTAGTGACGCAATCCTTGGTGGCCTGGTTGTTGCGGTTATCGATAACGGCATGGCGCTTCTTGGTTACCCAGCGGGTATCAAATTTATGGTTACCGGCGGCGTGCTGCTCTTGTCTGCATCGATAGATGCATTCTCGCGGCGGGGCGCAACCACTTCCTAGATCGGGTACTTGGCTCGGAACCTTGGTATGAATGCTGTTTTAGCGAGTTTTAGGTATTAGCCCTTTATCGGTATTCTTCGCGTTCACTCTTGCGGGAGTGGTGAAATGGCAGACACGCAGGTCTTAGGAACCTGTGTCTTCGGACGTGTGGGTTCAAGTCCCACCTCCCGCACCAGATTCAACTAATGAGATTATTACTTTGCTGCTGCGAAGCCTCGTTCCATATCAGCTTTGATATCGTCGATATCTTCTAATCCAATACTTAGCCGGATCATGCCGGGGTTGATACCTGCAGCGCGCAATCCTTCTTCCCCGAGCTGTGAATGCGTAGTAGATGCTGGATGAATGACGAGAGAGCGAACATCGCCGATATTTGCAACATGGCTAAACATCTTTAAGCCTTCAACAAATGCTTTTCCTGCTGCTAGTCCGCCTTTTATCTCAAAAGCCATTACGGCGCCAGCGCCCTTTGAGGCGTACTTCTTCGCATTTGCGTGCCAAGGCGAAGATGGAAGTCCGCCATAACTAACGCCAGCCACTTGTCGATGCTCTTCAAGCCATTCTGCAATTGCTTGAGAGTTTTCGAGGTGTTGCTTCATGCGCATACTGAGGGATTCGAGGCCCTGAGCAAGCAGCCAGGCATTGAATGGCGATACCGATGGACCCATATCTCTTAGTAGTTGAAGGCGACACTTAAAGATGTAGGCAACATTTCCAAAATCGGAGCCGACTCCAAGATTCTTGGCATAAACAATATTGTTATAACTTGGATCTGGTTGGTTAAATCCAGGAAAACGATCTGGGTATTTCGAATAATCAAAAGTACCTGCATCGACTATGGCTCCGACCATTGCGTTTCCATGACCGGATAAGAACTTTGTGGCCGAATGTGTGACCACATCGACCCCATAATCAATCGGCTTCGTTACATAAGGAGTAGCGATTGTGTTATCAACTATCCAGGGAGCGCCGTAATCATGGGCTACCTTTGCAATTCCTTCGAGATCAAGAATTGCTCCAAGCGGATTTGATATACCCTCTCCGAAGAAAGCTTTCGTATTTGGTTTTATCGCCCGCTTCCAAGAATCTAAATCTTGGGCATCTTCAACAAAAGTTACTTCGATACCAAACTTCGGAAGGGTGTAATTAAATAGGTTGTAAGTACCTCCATAAACATATGGACTAGAGACAATGTGATCTCCTGCTTCCGCGACATTCATAATTGCAAGCGTTGTGGCCGCCATTCCACTTGCTACAAGAAGTGAAGCCTTACCGCCTTCCAAAGTGGAAATTCGTTTCTCAACCGCATCCTGGGTCGGGTTATTGATACGGGTATAAACATTTCCTGCCTCAGCAATACCGAAGAGGTTAGCGGCGTGCTCGGTATCTCGAAACTGATAGGCAGTGGTCTGATAAATCGGAAGCGCTCGTGATCCAGTTGTTGGATCGGGTTCTTGTCCTGCGTGAATCTGCTGGGTATCAAACTTCCAACTTGGATTATCGACCATCATGCCTCCGAGATTTCCCGCGTGTATATCGGACATCACAACTTTAGACCCGAAACTCTCAGAAATGAAGGAGGGTGGTGTTGCAGTTTCCGGCGTAGATTTCAACCATGACAATGGCGTCATCAAATGAATCACCCCTGCAAACTGCGCTCTCGCAACTTAGGAGAGCTGTCGATCAACTTGAACTTACTGAGAACGATTGGAACACCCTCTCTACTCCCCGGCGATTAATGGAAGTTGCTGTTCCATTACGACGCGATGATGGTCGGGTTGAGATGTACAAGGGTTATCGCGTCCAGTATTCAACTACTCGTGGTCCGGCAAAAGGTGGAATTAGATTTCACCAAGATATAGATCTTGATGAAACCATCGCGCTTGCGATGTTAATGACATGGAAATGTGCGCTAACAAATCTTCCATATGGCGGCGCTAAAGGCGGCGTTGCAGTAAACCCTCAGACGCTTTCACTTTCTGAGAATGAGAGATTAACTCGTCGTTATACATCCGAAATTCTGCCAATCATCGGACCAGAACGAGATATCCCGGCACCAGATGTTGGTACTGATGAGCGGAACATGGCATGGATCATGGATACATATTCTGTTAATGCAGGATATTCGGTTCCCGGCGTTGTTACTGGTAAGCCAATCGTCCTTGGTGGCTCGTTAGGTAGAGCCTCAGCTACTGGTGATGGAGTAGCAATCTCGGTTAGAGAGGCCCTGAAATTGCGTGGCATAAATCCTGCCGGCGCAACAGTTGCTATTCAGGGCTTTGGAAAGGTTGGTTATTGGGCCGCGGTTGCACTTGAGAAACAGGGATTAAAAGTTGTAGCTGTAAGTGATGTAAATGGTGGAGTTACTGGATTTAAGAGCGTTGCAGAGGTTAAGGCTCATTTAGAGAAAACCGGAAGTGTTGTTGGAACTCCCGGCACTGAATCGATAACAAACACGGAGTTACTACATCTTCCTGTAGATGTTCTAGTGCCCGCAGCGCTTGCAGATTCAATTACTGAAGCGTCAGCGCCCGGAATTAAGGCGAAAATTGTTGTTGAAGGAGCAAATGCGCCAACTACTCCGCAAGGTGATGCGATTATGAACGATAAGGGAATCCTGGTGGTTCCTGACATTTTGGCGAATTCGGGCGGAGTAATCGTCTCCTATTTCGAATGGGTTCAAGATAAACAGAAGTATTTTTGGAGCGCAGAGGAAGTGATTGAGAATTTAAATGAAATCATGATGCGCGCAACAAATGAGGTAGCCGAAGTCTCCTCAACCAGAAGGGTCACTTGGCGCGAAGCTGCCAACATGATTAGCGTCGAGCGGGTTGCCCAGGCCCATCGCCTCCGTGGGCTTTACCCGTGATGGGCTACCTGTAAACGACCCCTTTCTCTCTCTCGCAAAGTCGTGGGAAGATGCGCCCTCCCCATTTGAGTTTTACGAGAATAGATTTAGGAGCTAGTGATGGCAGAAAAGAACTTCTTATCCTGGGTTGGTTTTAAAGGCGAAGAAGAGTCCAGCGCTAAGCCGCTTGCAAGTAGTTCCGCTTCGATAGAACGGATTCGCGAACTCGAATCACAACTCGCTGAATTGCGCTCTCGTCGCGATATCACATCACTCTCGAAAGAAGAATTTGAAATCCTCGCTACCGAGACTGCGATGTCAATCATCCGCACCGCTCAACAGCGCGAGGCGAAGGCAAATTCCAGCGCTGAACGAATCTTAAATGAGAGCAAAAAGAGCGCGGCCACAGCTTTAGAAAGTGCAGAAGCAAAAGCAAAGTCAACTTTGACTGCGGCTGAAAGTCGCGGTCGAAAATATATCGAAGCTGCAGAAGCCGATGCCACCGATATCGTCGCAACAGCAGAACGTGAGGGTGAAGAGTTACTTGCTTCGCGAAAGCGCGAGGCGAATACAGTCACGAGTAATGCGAAGCGAGAAGCTGAGCGACTCGTACAAGGGGCCACAACCGAAGTTGCCGAATATCGAAGCTGGTTATCTCAAGTAATCGGTGAAGCAGAACGCCTTTATCGAATCCAAACTCAATCACTAGATGCTGCTGAAAATGCAATTAAGCAATCACGGCAGCGCCTCGATAGCGCATTTAATCGCTTGAGCGATCTCGAACGTCAGGTAAATGATGCTATCCGTCCCGATGGCACCCCAACTGGAGATAGCAAAGTAGTTGCTCGAATCGCAGCTGCGCAGGAGAGCCAAGTTGCAAAAGCACCTGCTTCAAAATCGGTTCAAAAAGATACGGCGAAGAAAGCTGCACCGAAAAAGAGTAAGAAAGCTCAATCTAAGCGTCGTCGGTGATGTCCGCCAGCAGTAATCGCTACATACATTCTGTCGATGGACTCCGGGCTGTCGCAGTAATCGCGGTACTTCTATATCACTTAGGTATTGATTGGATTCCGGGTGGATTCTTAGGGGTAGATCTCTTCTTCGTTATCTCGGGCTACGTTATTACTGGATTGATACTTGACTCAATTGAAAAATCTGGTGGGCTTGATTTAAGAGCTTTCTACTTGAGCAGAATCAGAAGATTGCTCCCAGCTTTAGTCGCGATGGTGATTCTTACAACTCTGTATATCGGCGTCTATGCAACTGAAACAGTCCGTCGATTCTTGGCCGATCTTCCTTATGTATTTTCCGGAACAATAAATTGGGCGCTCGTAAATCGGGAGCAAGATTATTTCGAAACTATTGGCCGTCCGCCCTTGCTCCAACACACTTGGTCACTAGCAGTTGAAGCACAGTTCTATCTAGTTTGGCCCTTGGTACTGCTATTCGTGCTCCGCTATTTTGGAAAGAAGAACATCTCTTTTGTTGCGCTGGCCATCGCCCTTGCATCGGGAGTTGCGCTTTTTTTATATTCGGTACAGATTGATATCAGAGAGTCTGCTGTTAGCCATGTTTATTTCGGTACTGATACCCATTCAATTGGTCTATTTCTTGGCGCTGCCCTTGCTGTAAGTTGGAAACCGCAGAACTTAACCAGGGAAATCTCTAAACGTGCACAAGATTTTGTTGACCTAATTGGTGTATTTGGTTTTCTGGGGCTCTTGAGTGCATTCCTCTTTATAAATGAGAGTGATCCAACGCTCTATCGAATTGCATTTCCTTTGACAGCTTTGTTTGGTTGTGCAACTTTGATCTCAGTGATCCATCCGGCCTCACGATTTGCTCCAATATTGAGTACCCGCCCAGCGCTTTGGATTGGAGAGCGTTCTTATGGAATCTATTTATGGCATTGGATTGTTTTCCAGTTAACTAGACCATCACTTGATCTCGTAGGTGATGATTGGGCGCTCTATTCGCTCAGAGTCTTGATCGTTTTCGCCTTGGCCGATATCTCCTATCGCTACATTGAAACTCCGGTCCGGAGAGGGTATTTCGAGCTCTGGTTCAGAGGAATGAAGTACCGAACACCCGCAGTTCGTATTCGCCAGAAGTTTTCAGCGCTTTTGGCCGTCGTTCTGACTCTCTTTGCAACAACGATTGTCTCTATCAACGCGATTGACCGTGCAGATCAAATTGCGGCACAAGAGTTAGCCGATCAAGAAGCGGTTGCTCAAGGTAGCGAGGATGATGTGGTTATCGAAAGCGCTACCCCGGGCTTATGGGTGACGGGTGATTCGGTAATCCTAGGAATTAGAAATGTACTTGCCTCTTATGAGCGGATTGAGTTGATCAATGCTCGAGTTGGACGACAGATTTCAGAGTTAATAGAGGTTGCTCGGACTGATCAGAAATTTGTTGCTGATTCTCCAGTTGTCCTCAACTTGGGAAATAACAATAGGCTAGTTGAGAGTGATGTTGTAGAGCTCTTTGAAATCGTTAAGAATCAGCCCAGAGTTATTGTGGTAAATACCGCCGTACCGCGTAGTTGGCGAGATGAGAACAATGCCATCATTGATCGGGTTAGTTCGCGTTACGCAAACACGACTTTGATTGATTGGAAGTCGCTCTCAGAGAACCATCCCGAGTATTTCGCCTCTGATGGTGTGCATCTCAATCCGCCAGGAGTAAATGCCTACGTCTCAGCGATTTTAGAAGTACTAAAAAACTAATAGCACTTAAAAAATAAAGTGCTGGTTGGCTAGTTTCCGTACTTACCCTTTAGTGCGAACTTGGCGCCATCAGCTTTCGTTCCATCAGAGTAGAGAGATTGGATGAAGAACTGAGTTCCACCTTCATCGCCCATCTTGGCAACATCTAAAGTGAACTCATCGGCTGAAGGATTACCTAATTCAATAAAGTCGACTGTGTTGTAGGAAATTGAAACCAGATAACCAGTTAGACCTTCGGTGGCAGCCGGAGCCTTCCAGCGGAGAGTGACTCCACCGCTTCCATTATTTATCGCGACAAAACCGGTAGGGGCTTCGTAGACCAAATTCGATGGGCTCTCAGTTTCAGAGGGCTCTTCGCTCGGTTCTTCGGATGGCTCTTCACTCACAGAAGCAGATGCTGTTGGTTTCGGAGCTGCATCATCATCAGAAGAGGAGTTGGCGAGCGCAAAGATTGCGAGAAGCACAACGCCAGCGATCACTAAGAAGAGAACGCTCGAAGAATTCTTCTTTGCTGGTGTGGTCGAAGTTGTAACAGGTTTTGCAGCTACCGATGTTGTGTTCGAGGTGGAGGTATCACCCCGTGAAGGAACTGGTGGGATAACAATTTTTGCCGCATCAACTCCGGCCGGACGCTTTGGAAGAGCCTTCTTAATCGGGCGCTTAGCTGAAGATTTCTTTACCGCGGACTTCTTCTTGCTCGCTGCTTTCTTACTAGCTGCTTTCTTACTAGCTGATTTCTTGCTCGCTGCTTTCTTGCTGGCTACTTTCTTTACGGACGACTTTTTGGTGGCAGCTCTCTTGGTAGCGACTTTCTTCGTCGCTGATTTTTTGGCGCTCTTTCGGGCCGGACGAGCAGACTTCTTCTTACTGGCCACTTTGGCTCCTTCGACTTTGGAAGTTTCCTCAAACTTCTCCTGCCGGAAGCCTACTCGCGACCTTCCTGATGGCTTGGCATTTACCGAGATTCACTTAATGTTTGCATCAGCTATGCATTCAAAAAAGGGGCCACCTGAGGCGCAATCTCGGCCAGGGCTCGGGCGCGATGGCTTATCGCATCCTTCTCTTCCGGCTGGTACTCCCCCAAGGTTCTGGAGCTACCAGCAGGTATAAAGATCGGGTCGTAACCAAAACCATTAATGCCACGTTTGCTTGTAGAAATACTTCCGAGCAGCTCGCCTCTTGTCATAATGTGTGAACCATCTGGCTTTGCTATTGCAATTACGGCTACGAATTTTGCTGAGCGCTCTAAATCAGTTTTGGATAAATCCCTTAGTAGTTTTTCAATATTGGCAGCATCGTCTCCATGAACACCGCTGTAGCGCGCCGAAAAGATGCCTGGCGCTCCACCGAGGGCGTCGACAGCAAGTCCGCTGTCGTCAGCGAGCGCCGGAAGCCCAGTAGCGCGGGCGACCGTTAGGGCCTTTAAAAGCGCATTCGCTTCAAAGGTCTCTCCGGTCTCCTCGACATCAGGGAGATCAAATTCAGCTACCGACTTAACGGTTATCGCAACTGGATGCCCTCCATCGAATCTAAGGATGCGCTCAATCTCGGCGACTTTTCCTTTGTTGCGAGTTGCTATTACAAGAGTCTTCACAAATAAATTATCAAGATTGAAGCGCGGATTTTTGTAGATTACTCAACTCTAGGCAACCCTTTGCTCCTAAGTCGAGTAACTGATTGAGAAGATTTCGATCAAAGGGCTTGCCTTCAGCTGTTCCCTGAACTTCAACAAAGTTTCCATCGCCAGTGCAGACGATATTCATATCAGTCTCTGCAGATACATCTTCCTCGTAGCAAAGATCTAGCATCGGCGTCCCGTTGATTATTCCGACGCTGACAGCAGCGACTGAACCACTAAGTGGAATTGAGGAAATGTGGCCTTTTGGTTTTGCCCAATTCAATGCATCCACAAGCGCAACGTACGCACCTGTGATGGCTGCAGTTCTAGTTCCACCATCGGCTTGTAATACATCGCAATCCAAAACAATCGTGTTCTCACCCAGTTGTTTCATATCAACGATTGATCGAAGTGACCTTCCGACTAGCCTCGATATTTCTTGGGTACGGCCACCTAGTTTTCCTTTTACGCTCTCGCGATCCGATCGTGTATGTGTTGCACGTGGCAACATCGAATATTCAGAAGTAACCCAACCCTTACCGCTTCCGACCAACCAGCGCGGAACTCCGGGAGTGAATGATGCAACGCAGAGAACTCTTGTATTGCCGAAAGAGACTAGAACTGAGCCTTCGGCTTGATTTAGCCAATTACGCTCAAACTTAATTGCGCGCAGGTCCTGCGGCCCGCGCCCATCGATTCTCTTTATTTGGGTCTCTGTCATGTTTCTCCTTAAATTAGCGGCCCTTCACTACGTCTCACTTCGCCAACCTCAGGCCCCAAGAATCTGCGGGCGAGATTGGTAAATGAAATTGGGTCACCACTAGAGATGAATCTATAGGTAGGTCTTGTATCTGCCGTTCTCATTAGATTCTTCTCGACTAGAACTCGATAGAGATCCTTGGCTGTCTCTTCGGCGCTTGAGACGAGCGTGACATCGTTACCCATTACGTAGGAGATAACTCCGGTGAGCAAGGGGTAGTGAGTACAACCAAGAACCAGGGTGTCCACACCCTCATCTTTGAGCGGCTTCAGGTAGAGCTCTGCAGATTCGGTTACCGCACTACCCGAGGTTTCACCACGCTCTACAAAACTCACAAAATCTGGGCATGGTTGAGTGGTCAACTCGAGTTGTGGCGCCGCAGCAAATGCATCTTCATAAGCTTTTGAATCAATCGTGGTCTGAGTTCCTATTACTCCCACCTTTCCAGACCGAGTCGCAGATACAGCGCGACGGACTGCCGGTTGAATAACTTCAATAACAGGAACTGAATAGCGCTCACGCGCATCGCGAAGCATCGCAGCGCTGGCCGTGTTACATGCGATGACTATCGCCTTTACACCTGCATCAACCATTCGATCCATGATCTCGAGGGCAAAGGTGCGAACCTCTGCAAGTGGCCTAGGTCCATATGGTCCGCGCGCAGTGTCTCCGAAATAAATGATTGACTCGTTTGGAAGTTGATCGATTATGGCTCGCGCAACAGTTAATCCACCCACGCCGGAATCAAAGATTCCAATCGGACGAGTTGAAGGATCGCTTTCGGACACCTGCGAAGTTTAGAGCGCTCCCATAGATGTCCGATTTGCCCTATTGGAGGGGATATTTTCTCTCAGGATTGGCGAGAAATCTTTGAATTACCTGCGATTCTAGGTTGAACAACTCGTGAGTAGGTAGCACTCTTAACCCTAATTGCTATCAGCAGCGCTCATAACCAGGGCGTGAGAGATCGCAACGGCTCACTCCAAACCGGAGTCTTGAGCAAGTCAAAAGCCCACGGAGGCCCAATTTGTTAACAACCATGGAGTTAACTGCAACGCAGTGGAGCGCCGTATATAACGTCCTTTCATTCGGACTTATCTCGATGCTCGCTACAACGGTTTACACCCTTGTCTCAACAAACCGCGTTCTACCGAAGTACCGGAATGCTCTAGTCCTATCCTCGATGGTCACATTCATCGCTGGGTATCACTACATCCGTATCTTTGACTCATTCCACTCAGCATCAATGGTGGAAGGTGCAGTCGGTAAGGTCGTAACTGCAGGACACCCAGACGCATTTAACGAGGGATATCGTTATGTTGACTGGATTCTTACTGTGCCACTACTTCTCGTTGAAGTAATCGCAGTTCTTGCTCTTGCAAAAGAAGCTTCAAAGTCATTGATCACCCGACTTGTTCCTGCATCTGCAGCGATGATCGCGCTTGGCTACCCAGGCGAAATCTCCTCAGACCAGGGAACCAAGATTCTTTACGGTGTTCTCTCAACCATTCCTTTCCTATACATCCTCTACATCCTCTTCGTAGAGTTGAGCAAGTCCCTTGATCGTCAGCCTGAGGGAGTCGCCGCAACTGTCGGCCGTCTCCGCCTCCTCCTCATCGCATCATGGGGCGTTTACCCAATTGCATACCTTCTACCAATCATCGATGCAGACGGCGCAGCAAGTTCAGGCGCATATGTCGGTCGCCAGGTTGGTTACACAATCGCAGACATTCTCGCAAAGTGCGTATGGGGTCTAACCATCGTCAAGATCGCAAGAATGAAGTCAATTGCAGAAGGCATGAAGGACGATCACTAATTCTCAGAAATGAGAAATTAGAAAAGTTCTCTAAAAATCAGGGCTTGGGAAACCGGGCCCTGATTTTTTGTTTCTGGAGTTTTAGAGTTCGTCAGCGCGCTGAAGCGTTGCCCATAGCCCATACTCATGGAGCCGTTGAACGTCTCGCTCCATCTCTTCACGTGTTCCCGATGAGACGGTTGCTCTTCCTTCGTTATGAACTTTCAACATCAATTCAGTTGCTTTTTCTTTTGAGTAACCGAAGAGGACCATAAATACATGAGTTACATAAGTCATTAAATTAACTGGGTCATCCCAGACAACGCAGACCCAGGGTTTATCTGCTTTTAGGTCTAGTTCGCTTTCAGAATCAGTCTCAGTTTCAGTCAGTGTTCCTATCGCGACCAATGATTATTCTCCCGATCCTGGATTACTTGAGTCATCGGGGCCTTTACGAAGACCTGAGTAAATCTCTTTACATGTAGGGCAGATGGGAAACTTCTTTGGATCGCGGTTAGGGATCCAGCGCTTACCGCAGAGAGCCGTGACAGGTTTTCCACTTACAGCTGATTCAACAATTTTCTCTTTCTTTACATAATGCGCAAAGCGCTCGTGGTCACCGGACTCAAGTTCTTCCCGGGTTTCGCCTTCGAGGTCAGTTGAGGTGTCCTGCTCCTCAATAACGCCTCCGCGACGTGTGAAGAGACCCATTTTCGAGCTCATAGCGAAATCATAAGGCCGAGCCTAATAACTAGACTAGGCCGGTGAGCGGCGCCCAAAATCAAGTTCTCAAGGATCTTCTTCGTACCGAGAACCTCTCGCGCGCCGATGTTGAGTTAATCCTTAAGACAGCATCAGATTTTGCATCCAACCCACTCAAATCGGCGGCTGCGCTTTCGAATAAGACTGTTGCCATCTACATGACAAAACCATCTACCCGCACGCGACTGGCTTCCGAGAGCGCAGTTGCTCATCTCGGTGGTACGCCAGTCTTTCTGCGTGGTGATGAACTCCAGATTGGTCGCGGTGAGACGATTGAAGATACTGCTCGAGTCATAAGCCAGTTCTGCTCAGCTCTCATTATTCGCACCTTTGCCCAGAGCGATGTTGATCAGCTAGGCGCCCATGCTTCGATACCAGTAATAAATGCACTTACGGACGACGATCACCCCACTCAATCGCTCGCTGATTGGATGGTGATTCGAGAGAAGTTCGGAGAAGATATTTCCGGGCGCAAATTCGTATATGTTGGCGATGGAAATAATGTTGCTAACTCTTGGTTATTGATGGGCGCGATTATGGGAGCGCATGTAGTTGCTGCAACTCCTCCTGGGAAATTTGCCGTCGCTGCTGATGTGGTCGCGAAAGCTAGCGCTATTGCCGAGAAGAGTGGTGGAAAAATTGAGGTTACGAGCGATGCGAGGGCTGCAGCCGAAGGTGCCTCTGTTATCTATACCGATGTCTGGATGTCGATGGGCGACTCAGAAAGCGATCGAGCCGAGAAGTTCAAGGCGCTATCTAGCTTTGCGGTAACCGATGAATTGATCTCATTAACAGCCAAAGATTCAATTTTCATGCATTGTTTACCGGCTCATCGTGGTGAAGAGGTTGCGGCCTCGGTAATTGACGGCGAAAAATCAGTTGTGTGGCGAGAGGCTTTCCATCGCAGGACCACCATCCAAGCGCTGCTTTATCTTTTGACTCGTGGCGAGTTAAAGGGAAACTAATCCCCTAATGAAGATTTATGTCCCCAAAGAGAACCGCCTAGGCGAGAAGCGGGTAGCGCTTGTTCCAGAGTTGATTTCAAAGCTAACTAGAGCTGGCTTTGAGGTATCTATTGAGAGTGGCGCTGGGTTAGAAGCTGGGGCCAGTGATCGAGAATTTTCGGGTGCGGGCGCAAAAATTGTTGCTGCTAGCGAATCCATTAAGGAGCTTTCGGTTGCTGATGTTGTTTTATCGGTCCAGCCCTTAAAGATTGATCAATTTAAATCGCTCAAGCGTGGCGCAATAACAATTTCATTTCTCTCACCGACCACGGCTAGTGAGAACATCGATGCGGCTGCTTCAGCTGGTGCGACCGCTTTCTCATTGGAGTTAGTCCCA
>JBEARJ010000009.1:0-33428 GCA_041163285.1 Actinomycetota bacterium
GTGGCAAAGGGCTAAAAAGTGCATTTCGGCCTGTGGACAATTTATAATATAGCCATAGCCATCTCCCCAAATGGCAAGTCTCTAGTAAATCGCTAGAACAAAAGCAAAGGATTATTTGTGCCTGTATCTCGTGCGCCCAAAAAAGCCCCGAAGAAGTCGGTTGCAAAGAAGAGCGCAAAAAAGGGTGCGGGAAAAAAAGATTTAAATAAGGGTAAGAAGAAAACTGGCCCAAGACTCTTCCCAACAAAAGCTGAGCTAGAAGCGATGAAGCTCGCTCGCGAGGCTGGTTCTGCAAATAAAGGCTCAAAAAATCAAGCTAAGAAAACTGGCCCCAGACTATTCCCAACAAAGGCAGAACTAGAAGCGATGAAGGCAGCAGCATCTGGCACGAAGCCAGTTACTGCGACATCAACAGCTCAAGCGACTGGCAAACCAGGACCGAAGAAAACGGTAAAGATTGATGGCGAGGAAGTTGAGTTAGAAGAAGTAGAACTAGAAGATCTTGAGAAGTTAGTTTCAGAAACTCCGGAGGATGGTGCAGACTCACAATCCGATGTCCGAGTCGTTAACCTATCGGAAGAAGCAAAACAAGAAGAGGGCGAATTCACCCTTAAAGATTCTGAGGAAGACGATGCGCCGCCACAAACGGTTTTAACCGCTGGCGCCACGGCTGATCCAGTCAAGGATTATCTAAAGCAAATTGGTCGCGTTGCGCTTCTTAATGCAGAGCTAGAAGTTGAACTGGCAATGCGTATTGAAGCCGGACTTTTTGCAGAAGAGAAATTAAATTCAGGTGAAAAAGTAGATCGCGCTTTAAAACGTGAACTTGAGTGGATTGCACATGATGGGCGCCGCGCCAAGAATCACCTACTCGAAGCAAACTTGCGCCTTGTTGTATCACTTGCCAAGCGCTATACCGGCCGTGGAATGCTCTTCCTTGACCTCATCCAAGAAGGAAATCTCGGTCTTATCCGTGCTGTAGAAAAATTCGATTACACAAAGGGTTACAAATTCTCCACTTACGCGACTTGGTGGATTCGCCAAGCGATAACTCGTGCGATGGCTGACCAGGCAAGAACCATCCGTATCCCAGTTCATATGGTTGAAGTCATCAACAAACTAGCCCGAGTTCAACGTCAGATGCTTCAAGATCTCGGCCGCGAACCGACCCCAGAAGAGCTCGCAAAAGAACTAGATATGACACCCGAGAAGGTTGTTGAAGTTCAAAAGTATGGCCGCGAACCTATATCTCTCCATACCCCGCTAGGTGAAGAGGGCGACTCTGAGTTCGGCGATCTAATCGAAGACTCTGAAGCGATTGTTCCTGCTGACGCAGTCTCTTTCACTCTTCTTCAAGAGCAGCTCCACTCAGTTCTCGACACTCTCTCTGAGCGCGAAGCTGGCGTCGTGGCGATGCGTTTTGGTCTAACTGATGGCCAACCAAAGACTCTCGATGAGATTGGCAAGGTTTACGGTGTTACCCGTGAACGTATCCGCCAGATTGAATCTAAGACCATGTCCAAACTGCGACATCCATCTCGTTCACAAGTCCTCCGCGACTACCTCGACTAGGAGATTGATATGTCAGATCGTCCCAAGATTTTTGTAAAGCCAAATGGTTCTATTCGAGTTACAGGCGAAGTTGATTTTGTTGATGCTGATGGAAATGTAATGGAAACCAAAGAGAACTTCTCACTCTGCCGCTGTGGCCACTCGAAAGAGAAGCCATTCTGCGATGGATCACATCGTGACGCCGGCTTCCAGGGTTAATAACTCTCTCTGGTCTCAATCTCCTTCAAGAAGTAATTCTTTAGAGAATCACCCTCACGACGCCTATGACATCGCCATTATCGGCGGTGGTTTCAGTGGATTATGGAGCGCATTTCACCTCAAGCAATTAGATCCATCGTTGAGCATCGCAATCTTTGAAGCGAGAGAACTTGGCTTTGGGGCGAGCGGACGTAATGGCGGTTGGGCCTCTAGTGAATATCCTGTTTATAAGGAGACGCTCCTTAAGCGTATCGGCGCACCTCTAACTGAAGACTTATTCAAAGCACTTCATCAATCAATTGATGAGATTGGTGGATTCTGCTCACTACATGGAAAAGAAGTGGACTTTGTTAAGTCTGGATCGCTCTATTTTGCGCGCAATAAGGCACAACTCAATCGACTCAAAACTAAAGTTGATAAGGAAAATCTCTGGTTGAGCGCTGAAGAAGTTCAGAATCGATTGAGTGTTTCCAGAGTCCTGGGCGGTATCTTCAACCAACATTGCGCGACGATCCATCCATTCAATCTGGTTAAGGCGCTATCCGCGTACCTGCATCAAACCGGAGTTTCGATCTTTGAGAATTCCTGGGCCACACCCGTAAGCAAAGGAGTCCTTGTAAATAGCTCGCTAATCAAGGCTCAAGCGGTAATTCAAGCCACCGAGGCCTTTGGTATTCCGGGTCGAGATTTCATCCCTCTCTATTCCTTGATGGTAGCCACAGAAGAGTTGGATAAGTCCACTTGGGATGAATTGGGAAATGTTGAGCGCTTTACCTTTGCAGAGAACTCACACATGATTAATTACGCCCAGCGCACTATCGATAACAGGATTGCAATTGGTGGCAGGGGAGCTACATATCCGTTTGGCTCAAAGTTAAGTGAGGGTAAAGAGTCCACCGCTAAAGTTCATGAAACTATCCGTGAGCTGCTGAGATCATGGTTTCCAATTCTCAAAGATGTGCAGTTCACCCATGCGTGGGGCGGAGCAGTTGCGGTTACGCGTAATTGGGAACCATATGTTCAATGGGATCCCCAGAACGGTTTTGGAAGACTCGGTGGATACGCAGGAGATGGCGTGACAATGAGCTATCTAGCCTCAAAGATCCTTGCTTACGAGGTTCTAAATAAAGAGAGCGAGCTACGTCGACTTCACTTTGTCAATGCTCGAATCAGAAAGTGGGAGCCTGAACCAATTCGCTATCTTGGGATTAACACATTGGTTAAATTGAGCGGAATTGCAGATAAAGAAGAGCGAATTACTGGAAGACCAAGTTTGCTAAATAAAGTTATTGAGCCACTGATTCTTCGGTGATGCGACTAGTCTCATCTTGAATTCTTGAAGCGACATTCGCAAGTCCTTCTTGATACTTTTTGGCGTGATGACCACAGAAAAGTAGTTCGAATCCATTTGCCATTACAGCGCGCACATATGCCTGGGCTCCGCAGCGGTCGCAACGATCAAGCGCATTAAGCGGTGTGGACTCAAGCACTACGTTCTCAGTCATTTGCCTACCTCTCTGTAACATCATTAACTGCTGAGGGGAACATCAAACCATCTCTGCTTTATTCCCCGCAGGTCAAAATAGATTTTTCTTAGGCTCGGGAGTGTCATTTCCCACGTTTATCGACATTTTCACAGCATTTTCGGCGCGTAATCCCGATATGTGGAATAGCGCTGGATACCCTTCGCCGTCGTGGCTGAAAAAGAAACGCGTTCAGTTGAGAGCGCATACACCGCAAAAGATCTCTCTGTTCTAGAGGGGCTCGATGCTGTTCGCAAGCGTCCGGGTATGTACATTGGCTCAACCGATGGCCGTGGACTCATGCACTGCTTATGGGAAATTATCGATAACGCAGTAGACGAGGCACTTGCTGGTCATTGCAAAAAAATCATCATCAATTTGGAGAAGGATGGATCAATTGAGGTCCATGATGATGGTCGTGGTATTCCGGTAGATAAAGAACCAAAGACAGGTTTAACTGGAGTAGAAGTTGTAATGACAAAACTCCACGCTGGTGGAAAATTTGGCGGCGGGTCATACGCTGCCACAGGCGGCCTACACGGGGTAGGAGCATCAGTTGTTAATGCGCTAGCTTCTAGGCTTGATGTTGAAGTTGATCGGGATGGAAAAATTTATTGGATGTCATTTAAGAGAGGCGTTGCAGGCGTTTTTGAGGGTGATGGCCCAAATGCTCCCTTCGAACCGCAATCGGGACTTCGCACAATCGGAAAAGTTTCTGCGAAGATAACTGGCACTCGAGTTAAGTGGTGGGCTGATAAGCAAATCTTCATTAAAGACTCCCAATACGACATCGAAGATATCTACACGAGAGCTCGCCAGACTTCATACCTAGTTCCTGGACTTACCTTAGAAGTTAATGACAATCGCACCAAAGAGAAGAAGAGCGAGACCTTCTTTCACAAAGGTGGAATCTCTGAGTACTGTAATTTCATCCAGAGTGACGAACCGGTCGGTGATGTAATTCGATTAACCGGCAAGGGACACTACCAAGAGACTGTTCCAGTGCTAGATGAAAAAGGCCATTTAGAACCTAAAGAAGTAGAACGCGATATGGATGTCGATATTGCCGTGAAATGGGGCAATGGATATGAGACGAATATCCGCTCATTTGTAAACATTATTGCTACCCCCAAAGGCGGAACCCACGTTCAGGGCTTCGAGCGTGCGCTAACCAAAACTTTCAATGATTTCCTCCGCTCAACGGGAACATTGAAGAAGAATGAACCTGATGTAATCAAGGATGACATTCTTGAGGGTTTGACCGCAGTAGTCACCGTGAGGATGCAAGAGCCGCAATTTGAAGGACAGACCAAAGAAGTCCTTGGAACTCCTGCCGTAACCAAGATTGTCCAACAGGTTGTAACTGATGAGTTAAAGAAATTCTTTACCACCACAAAGCGAATCGATAAGGCTAATGGTCGATTAATTCTCGAGAAAGTCGCAAATGCAGCTCGTACACGAATCTCTACCCGTACCCATAAAGATCTTCAGCGGCGCAAGAATGCCTTAGAGAGCTCGGCACTTCCGGCAAAATTATCGGACTGTCGCTCGGAGGATGTTTCGCGTACAGAACTATTTGTAGTTGAAGGCGAGTCAGCATTAGGTACTACGAAAGCTGCTCGAAACTCTGAATTTCAAGCGATCTTGCCATTACGTGGAAAGATTTTGAATGTTCAGAAAGCTTCTCTCTCTCAGATGCTGGATAACGCCGAGTGCGCAGCAATCATCCAAGTCATTGGCGCTGGTTCAGGTAAGTCATTTACTTTGGAAGATGTTAGATACGGCCGGATTATTTTAATGTCAGATGCCGATGTAGATGGTGCGCATATTAGATGTCTCCTACTCACCTTGATCTATCGCTACATGCAGCCTTTAATTGAAGATGGAAGAGTTTTTGCGGCCATTCCGCCATTACATCGCATCGAAGTCTTGGGCTCCGGTGGCAAGAAAGGCGAAGTCCACTACACCTATTCAGATGATGAGATGAAGAAGTTACTTGCCGATTTGAAGAAACAAGGTAAGAAATGGCGTGAGCCGATCCAGCGTTACAAGGGATTAGGCGAGATGGATGCTGATCAGCTCCGCGAAACCACCATGGACCCGGATCATCGGACCCTCCGCCGAATCACAATTAAAGATGCTGCTGATGCTGAAAAGATTTTTGAATTGCTGATGGGTAACGAAGTTGCCCCGCGCAAGGAGTTCATTTCTGCGGCTGATATTGATAGAGAGCGGATCGACGCCTAAATAGAAACTTAGCTCTGTTAGCTAGGCAATTATGGTCCGGCGTGGAGTCGCAAATTTCTTGGAAACAGCTCCAAGTTCTTCCGAAACCTTGCCTCGTAGAGCCGCTTCGCTCTTAAGTAGAGCGGTAAGAGCTGAGATTTCGCTCTTTAAAGTCTTTTGCTCGTTGTCGAGCTCAATCTTGGACATTTTTGTGAGCCTGCGAAGTGGCATATCCAGGATATGTGTCGCTTGCTCATCGGTTAATTTAAAGGTCTTCATCAAAGTGGCCTTAGCTTCCGTAGCATCTTCGCTACCACGCACAATCTTTACGACCTTATCGATATCAACAATTGCTTTGAGAAGACCCTCAACAAGATTTAAACGCTCAGTTGCCTTCTCTTTTCTAAATGTAGACCTACGTGTAACAACCTCTATTCGATGGTCAACAAAGACTTGTAAGAGTTCCTTGAGACCCAAAGTCTTTGGTTTTCCCTCGACTAGAGCAACAGCGTTAATCGAGAAGGCATCCTCAAGTGGAGTTAATTTGTAGAGATTCTCTAGAACCTTCTCGGGCTCAAAACCATTCTTAATCTCCACAACGACTCGAGTTCCATTCTGTCCATCGGTAAGGTCAACAATGTCAGAAATACCTTGAATTTTCTTACTTCTTACAAGATCACTAATGCGTTCGACGACTTTCTCAGGCCCGATGTTATAGGGGAGTTCAGTGATTGTTATTCCCTGTTTACGCGAAGTTACCTTTCCGATTTCAACCTTTGCTCTTACTTTAAATGCACCTTTTCCGGATTGGTAAGCCTCAAGAACGCCTTCTTTACCAATTAAAGTTCCACCAGTCGGGAAATCTGGGCCGGGAACCAACTTCATAAGCTGTTTAACCGTTGCTCCAGGATTTTCAATGAGGTGTTGAGCAGCGGCAATAACTTCACCCAGATTATGTGGCGCCATATTTGTGGCCATACCGACTGCGATACCAGTAGCACCGTTAACCAATAGGTTAGGGAAGGCTGCTGGAAGAACGAGTGGTTCCATGATTTGGCCGTCATAGTTAGCGCCGAAGTCGACCGTGTTTTCATCTACTTCATCAACCATCATCTGTGCCGCGGAAGCAAGGCGCGCTTCGGTGTAGCGCATAGCAGCTGGACCTGCATCTAAAGAACCAAAGTTTCCATGGCCATCGACAAGTGGAAGTCGCATTGAGAATGACTGGGCCATTCGAACGAGCGCGTCATAGATCGCGCTATCGCCGTGAGGATGCAACTTACCCATCACTTCACCAACCACGCGCGCACTCTTTACATGTCCGCGATCTGGGCGCAGTCCCATCTCTGACATTTGATGGAGTATGCGACGCTGAACAGGCTTTAGGCCATCGCGAGCATCTGGAAGCGCTCTTGAATAAATAACAGAGTAGGCATATTCGAGAAATGAATCCGAAAGTTCGCTGGAGACATCAACGTCGACAACTTTGCCGGGGAACTCACCAGGCTTTGGACCGCTCTTAGACTCTCGCTTTGCCACGGCGCGATTCTGCCAACGAGGAAGCTTATTTCTAGGGATTGACTCTCGGTCTTGCTCCGATAGTTGCGACACATTGCGCGGCAATATCTAACGCGTGCGATAGGGAAGCAGACAAATTCTTTCTTTCTAGCCAGGCGGCAAGGAATCCAGCCGCAAAAGCATCTCCTGCTCCAGTGGTATCGATAACTTTGGTATGAGTTGCTGGTTGCTCGATTATTGCTTCATCTTCTACTTTTGCAATTGCACCCAGTGCCCCTCTTTTAATAACGATGAGTGGCGCTTTTGTCACAAGCGATTGAAGTTGCTGGGCAGTATCGCTTGATCCAGTTATATATCTAGCCTCCTCTTCATTGAGGAAGAGACCCGAGAACCCGGAAATTAGGGAGAGCGCTCTCTCCTTTCCAAAAGCGCTCATAGTTCCAACAGAGGCAACATCGAAGAATATAGGAATCTTTAATTCCCGGATGGCATTAATAATCTCTGTTACACCATCAATTGAAGCGGGGTTGAATAGCGAATACCCCGAGAGAAATACCGAATCAAATTCGCTAAGTTCTGGCAGATCGCTCGCGCTGAGTCCGGAGTTTGCGCCCGAGTCAGGAAACATTGTTCTATTGCCTTGTTTATCGACAAGAACTACGACAGTTCCAGTTTTAGCTTCGGCAATCGGTGAATTTAGGTGTTTCACTCCAAAGGCAACTAATTCAGCGTGAAAATTTGCTCCTGCAATATCCGAACCAATACGTCCAGCAAAAGTTGTATTTACCCCTAAATGTGCCAACCAGGTAGCGGTATTAGCAGCAGCGCCACCGCCATGCATCGAAATATCCGAGAGCGTGTCACTATTTAAATTTATCTCGCTCTTCATCTTTACGATGACATCAATCATTGCATCACCTATGCAGAGAATCGACTTCATATTAGGCTAGGGCGATTTGAGCAGCTAATTTTGAATTACTCTTAATAATCTCGATATTTACTTTTAGAGATTCGCCATCGCTATTTGAATGAAAATATTCAAGCAAGAAAGGCGTAACCGCTTTACCGGTTATTCGATTTGCGTGAGCCTCGCTTAATCCTTGTTCTAGTAATTTTCCATGAAGCTCAGCATTCATCGGCAGCGGGGTGGGATTTGCAACCACAAGTCCCGAGTTTTCAGTTCCCACGCTATTGCGTGCCTGCCAAATCCTGGCAATCTCGGCTGGCGAATTAACTTGGTGCTCAATGGAATAACCGCTGTCGGGTAGGTAAAAACCTGGGAACTTATTAGTTTGGTAACCAAGTAAGGGGATAGAGAGAGTTTCTAGGCGCTCTAAAGTCGCAGGAATATCCAAAATAGATTTCACGCCTGCACAGACAACGAGCACTGGTGTGTTTGCCAGCGCTAAGAGATCGGCTGATTCATCCCAACTTTCTTGTGCGCCTCTGTGAACGCCACCAAGTCCGCCGGTGGCAAAGAATTCAATCCCGGCGAGGTTTGCGATGTGTGAAGTTGCGGCAACTGTAGTTGCAGCAGATAAGCCATGCGCTGTGACAGTTGCAAGGTCACGGATAGATGCCTTAGTGAAGTTTGAATCGTTTGCAACTCGGTCGAGTTCTTTATTCTCAAGTCCAACATGAATCACTCCATCGATAATGGCGATGGTGGCAGGTGTTGCACCTTCTGCGCGGACTATCTCTTCGACTTCAAGGGCGACTTCTAAATTCTTGGGACGAGGCAGTCCGTGCGAGATTATGGTTGATTCGAGAGCAACAATTGCACCCTTCCTTGCGAGCGCATCTTTGACCTCGTTCGAATATTGGATCACAAGCCGGAAGGTTACTGGAAAGATGGGGCCGTGCCCCAAACACTTGCTCACCTATCGCAATCCTTATTCGCATCTCTGGGGCTTCCCGAAACAGCAAATTCGTTAGGCATTTCCGAAAACACAAGTAAACGCGAGTGTCTTCTATTGGTGGATGGTCTGGGCAAGAATGCGATCGATGAATTTGCTTCAACAACCAAGATTTTGAAATCGCTTGAATATCGAGAGACTTTAGTTGCAACGTTTCCATCCACCACCGCTACGAGCCTCACCTCATTGGGTACCGGAGTTTCACCTGGCCAACATGGAATGGTGGGTTACACCATGCGCGTTCCCCATAGTGGCAATCCAGAGCGAGTACTCAATGCGCTCAAGTGGGATGAACGAGTAGATCCTGTTATTTGGCAATCCTGTCCAACGCTCTTTGAGAGAGCCAATAGCCTTGGTATTCGAACATCACATGTAGCCGGTAAGCGCTATGCAGATACTGGTTTTACAAAAGCAGCCCTTCGCGGTGGAATCTATATTGGAGCAAATGGTATTGATGAGATTTCATCGGGCGCAGCTCATGCCCTTAAAGATCCGGATTCCTTTGCTTATGTATACCTAAATGATGTCGACGATGCTTCACATAGCGCGGGATTTGGTTCCACGAAGTTTCTCAGCGCTTTAGAGCGGGTTGACCAATTAATCGGAAGGCTTTTGGAAAAACTGCCCAAGGGATCACGCCTCTGGGTTACCTCTGATCACGGGATGATCAACCGGAAGGATTATGAAGTAATCGGAAAAGAGAACAATCTGCTTGACGGCGTGAAACTTATGGCTGGCGAGCCACGCGTCCGCTATCTCTACATCGATCCAGATTCAATCGAAGATGTCAGAGAAAGATGGCAAGACTTCTTCGGCGACCGCGTTGTGATCAAAACCCGGAGCGAGGCGATAGCTGAAGGACTCTTTGGTGAGACCGTCTTGGAACATATATTAGATCGCATTGGGGATTTAGTGGTGATTGCGAAGGATGAATTGATTCTCGTGGAAATCGAACGCGAGGCACAGCAATGTGCGATGGTTGGGCATCACGGCGGGATTGCGCCAGCAGAAGTTGAAATTCCGCTACTTACTTACCAACTTTAAGACTCTTCCTCTTCATCCTTCTTCTTACTTCTTCCAAACATGATGTCATCCCATGATGGAATCGAAATTCGCCTAGTCACGCCATCTTTCTTTGCATCATTGGGAATGTCGGCAACTGATGGAGAGTCATCCGAAGAAGGATCAGTTCTTACGGCAACAAGTCTTGGAGGTTGGGGCGAGTCACCTTCTGCCGGAAAGAGAACGCCATGATCGCTCATCCGGTCTGGCTTGGCTTGATGTTTTGGTATCTCTTCACCACAGATCCACCGGGCGCCATCATCTTGCGAGACAAATGTTCGCTTATTCAAATCAAAGTTCCAGGTCGCTTCTCTGACTCCATCTGAAGATGGATAGCTCAAAACGAGATACCAGCTTCCATTATCTAGGCGCCAGGTATTCCAGGAGATTTGATTCATGTTCACGCCACGAGGCGCCAATCTCTGAATAATCAATTCTCGCATTGGAAGCGAAGTTCCTTTTGGTGAAGATTTTTCTGCCTGCTCGATAACCCAAGCGCGTTCCTGCATTATGGGGCTTGCATAACGTTCAATCTTGTTTACAGATAACCCTGAAATTCTCGCCACTTCGGCAAAACTCTCACCGGCTCTTAGGCGAGCCTGAATCTCTTTGATTGGAAAAGCAGAGACTGGCTCAGTTACGGCAGCAAGTTTTCGCTCTGTGATTGCATTGCGCAACGCATCATTAATTGGCAAGGTAAAGGAATTACCTTGCGCATCAGCCAATTCAATCTGATCGCCATCGCTGGATTTACCTACGACTTTTAGTTCAGTCACGAGGGCAAGGTTGCCACAACCTCTTCCTCAAACAGTGGAAATCAGAGTGGAATTTCCCTCACTTTCAGCCGCCAAAGTTTCCAATATGGCAGAACTGAAAGCGCCGAGCAGGCCATACAGAGCAGTGGGATTATGAAAGCGACAGAAACCCCTTGATTGTCAATGATGTAGCCCGTAATTGCTGGGGGAAGAGCTCCGCCAAGATTGAGGGCCGAGATTGCCCAAGCCAAAACTTCAGTCTTTCTATTCTCAGCTACCGATCGCTCCGCGGCCGCGAATCCAGCGGTTAATAGTGGCGCAATAGCTAGCCCATTAAAGAGAAGCACGACTCCCATGAGAATTAGATTCTCGGGACGAAGGATTGCAACTAGGTAGATGGGAATTGTAAGAACGAAGAGCAAGAATAAGGATTCTAGAAATCTAGTTGCCTCACTTCTTTTCCATTTGATAGTTCCAATAATTAACGCAGAGATTCCACTACCTAGCGACCAGATTGCAATGAAGAAGCCGCTCCATTCTCGAATTCCGTACTCTTCGCTATAGCCAACAATTACGAGACCAGCTGAGCTGAAGAAGGAACCACAGAGCATCAGGGGAATGAAAAGCGCTCGAACAAAAGGCAACCGAATTAAGAGCGAGTGGTCAGCGCTTGGCTCTTTAGGGTGCGGGGGAGGCTCCGTTGATTTCTGGCTAGCAAAGAGAATTCCACCGCTCGCCACAAATAACATTGCGGCAAAGATTGCATACTCTGGTGCAAAAGAGACAGCCAATAAGGTGGCGATGACTGGACCTGATGTGAAAATTACTTCATCTACAAAAGCCTCAAACGAGTAAGCCGTATCGGTAAGCGCACGATTATGGCCAATGGCATGAATCCATCGCCGGCGAACCATCTGACCTGATCCAATGACGAAGGCTTCAAAAAGTAGAGCCGATGTAAACCAGAGAATCGTGGATGCACCGTTCTTGAGAAGAAATACAAATGCGCCCATAAAGAAAATGTGTAGTGGGGCAGTGATACTAAGTATTCGACTTTGACCAAATTGATCTGCTGCCCTTGACCAGAGTGGCGATGCAATTGAAAGCACAACTGAAGCTGCCATGGAGAGCGCTCCAGCCATTGAATAAGAGTCGGTTTCTGCTACGACAAATAGAACTATGGCGAGATAGAGCATTGAGATGGGAAGTCTCAGTATGAAAGCGGATAACGAGAAGCGCCATCCCCCTGGTACTTGAAAGAGTTTCTTGTAGGGGGCGAGCATATTGGTGAGTCTACTTGTGATTAGATTCAACTATGACCTTCGATGAGCAACTTCTCCAGCTTGCGGAAGATATTGCTTTCAAGGCTGGCGATTTGCTAATGAAACGCCCCTCAAATTTCGAACTTGATCAAAAAAGTGGTGTTTTAGATTTTGCTACTCAGATGGATCACGAGAGCGAGAAGTTGATTGTTGAAGCGATTCTTAATTCTCGAGTATCAGTATCGCAATTAAAGATGATGCGGGAGGGCTCGTCGGAGTAGTTCATGCTCCTACTTTGCAAAAGACTTGGAAGGCGATCCGTGGCCAAGGGGCGTTCTGTAACAACGTTCCAATCAAATGTAATAACCCAGTCAGTTTAGATCGCGCGCTGATTGCTACAGGATTTGCCTACGATATTGAGAGGCGCAAACCGCAAGCAGATTTCATCGCCAGTCTTCTGCCAAAGATTCGCGATCTGCGGAGAATTGGCGCATGCGCTGTAGATATTTGTATGGCCGCTTCAGGATCTGTAGATGCTCACTTTGAAGCTGGCGTAAATGAATGGGATTACGCTGCCGCAGGATTGATTGCTCAAGAAGCTGGTGCTCGCTTCGCCCACCTCAAAGGGATTTGGGGCGGCGAGAAATATTTTGTATTAACTGCGGGCCCGAGCCTTTTTGAAACCCTCGCCGCAGAGCTAGCCCCCACCGGGTATGACCTCCGATAGCCCCTAGGACTTCGCGTGGACTTGAGACTCCACATGGACTTGAGTCTTCGCATGAAATAGCCCGGATTTAACAGAGACCGCCGCTTATGGCAGGATACGGCGGCTAGCGAAGAACAACCTCTATCTAAGGATTTAAATATGAACGTGCTCGATGCGGTAGATGCCGCCTCCCTCCGCAAGGACATCCCTAACTTCCGCCCTGGCGATGAGCTAAAGGTCCATGTCCGCGTTATTGAAGGTAATAAGAGCCGTGTTCAGGTCTTCCAAGGATTAGTTATCGCTCGTCGTGGCTCCGGTGTTCGTGAGACCTTTACTGTACGAAAGATTTCTTACGGAGTAGGTGTTGAACGCGTATTTCCAGTTCACGCTCCAGTTATTGAAAAGATTGAGTTGGTTCGTAAGGGCGAAGTTCGCCGTGCAAAACTTTATTATCTCCGTGAACTACGCGGAAAGGCTGCAAAGATCAGAGAGCGTCGTGGTGGCGAAGAGCTTGAGGCAATCTATGCCGAAGCCGCTCCCGCAACTGAAACTGCGCCAGTTACTGAAACTGCTCCCGTAGTTGAAGCTCCATCTAGTGAGACTCCCGTTAGTGAGGTCCCAGCAACTGAACCTGAAATTCAGGTCGCTGAAGAGTCCTCAGATAAGCCACAAGCTTAAGGAATGTCACTTCGCGGAAAAGGTTCCGCACTTCGGGAACTGCCGATTCTCTTAGTCTCGGCGCTCATTCTCTCGATGATTGTTAAGACTTTTTTTGTTCAGTTCTTTTACATTCCTTCTGGATCCATGGAGAACACCCTCCTCGTCAACGATCGGGTGGGAGTAAACAAATTCGGCGCAATCTTTAGTGAAATTAAAAGAGGCGAGGTCGTAGTCTTTAGGGATCCAGCTGACTGGTTGAGCGTGCCGACAAGTGAAGAGACTGGTATTAAGAAAGTCGCAAAAGATGCCCTAGTCTTTGTGGGAGTTCTTCCAGATCCGGCCAAGCAGTATCTGATTAAGCGTGTTATTGGCGTAGGCGGCGATCGAGTTGTTTGTTGTAACGCAGACGAGAAGATTGAAGTAAATGGAACTCCAATCAATGAGCCCTATATCTATCCCGGAGATGATCCCTCTGATAGCGAGTTTGATGTTACGGTGCCAAAAGGTTTTGTCTGGGTTATGGGAGATCATCGCGGTGCTAGCGCTGACTCGAGATTTCACACTCAAGACCCAAATAATGGAATGGTCCCGCTAGATAAAGTCACTGGTAGAGCGCTCTTTGTCATCTGGCCACTTTCAAGTTTAGGGGTTCTAGAAGTTGGCGAAGATCTCTCGAAGATTCCTGTAGTGGAATGATTGAAGAGCGGCTCCTTGATTCTGGCATAAAAGTTATTGCCGGGGTTGATGAAGCGGGGCGTGGAGCCTGTGCTGGTCCGCTTGTAATTGCCGCACTCATTCTCAAAGACCCAAGGGATAAGTTGTTAAGTGATGTACGAGATTCAAAATTGCTCTCACCAATACAGCGCGAAAATCTTTATGAACTTATCCTGCAACAATCTCTTTCCTACTCGATTATCTCCATCCCGACCGATGAAATCGATAGCCGAGGGCTGCATAAGTCGAATATCGAAGGGATGCGCCGCGCAATCCATGCGCTAACAACGCCGCCTGAATATATCTTGACGGATGGCTATGAAGTTCCAGGATTAGCGATGCCAAATCTTGCAGTTTGGAAGGGCGACCAAGTCGCAATAAGTATTTCGGCAGCCTCGATAATCGCAAAGGTTTATCGGGATAGAGCGATGCAGGAGCTAGATCTTCAATATCCTGGGTATGGATTGGCTGAGCACAAAGGGTATGTAACGAAGGCTCACACAGAGGCTTTGCAACGTCTCGGCGTCACAGCGATACATCGAAAGAGTTACTCAAATGTTGCTAAATTAACCAGGTAACAGAGATCAAATAATCCACAGCAAGGAAAATTTCTAACTCTTTCAAGTTCTTAGTGCGTACCTTGCCGCCATGGCATTGAACAAGATCGCAGCAAAATTAGGAGAACAAGGTGAGGATTTCGTTGCTAAATCCCTTGTATCTCGTGGCCTAAGAGTCTTAGATCGAAACTGGAGAATAAAAGAGGGAGAAATCGACTTAGTCGCCCAAGATTGCGATGGCACCATAGTCTTTGTCGAGGTAAAGACCCGCTCCAGCATTTCGCATGGCGATCCCTTGGAATCCATCTCCTTTGATAAAGCGTTTCGTATCCAACGCTTAGCGCTTGCCTGGCTAGCTACTCATCAACGCCTAGGAAGTCGGTATCGGATTGATGCCGCCGGAATTTTGGTTACTCGAGCGGGGGAGTTCTTAATGGACTATCGCGAGGGAGTTTTGTGACTCTAGCCCGAACTGCATCGATAAATCTGATTGGACTCAGTGGCGAGCCAATTGAGATTGAAGTCGATGTCTCGAATGGGCTTCCGGCTTACTCATTACTGGGACTTCCTGATGCCACTTTAAATGAGTCTAGAGATCGAATTAGAGCAGCAATCCTGAATAGCGGGAAGAATTGGCCAAACCGAAAAGTGACTGTCTCGCTCTCTCCGGCGTGGTTACCTAAGAGTGGATCCGCATTTGATCTACCAATCGCACTTGCAATCCTTACTGCTTCAGAACAGCTCAAGCACTCGGAGTTAGAAAAGGCTTTTTACCTTGGAGAGCTCTCCTTAGAAGGAAACTTAAGACCGGTCCGTGGAGTCCTGCCCACCTTGATTGCTGCCCGAGAATCAGGTGTAAAGAATGTGGTTGTACCCCGCGAGAACTTTCAAGAAGCGTCACTGCTTAGCGAACTAAATGTCTTCCCATTCTCAAAACTAAACGAAGTTATTAGGTTTCTCGAGAGCGGTATCAAAACTGAAAATCCGACGCTGATCGATGTTACTAAAGTGGTCTCGAACGTAGATATGTCCGAAGTAGCCGGACATTTTGAGAATAAATCAGCCCTTGAAGTTGCTGCAAGCGGCGGTCATAACCTTTTGATGATTGGCGCTCCCGGTTCCGGCAAGACGATGCTCGCTGAGAGATTTCCAACAATATTGCCACCACTTGACGAGACTGAAGCAATAGAAGTATCTGGGATACATTCAATTGCCGGAACTTTGCACGATCGAAATGTTTTGAGTACAGAACCACCCTTTGTTGCACCTCACCATTCCACAACCATCCCAGCGTTGGTTGGTGGTGGAAGCAAGTACATAAAACCTGGCGCGTGCTCCCTTGCTCATCGTGGAGTTCTCTTTATCGATGAAGCCCCCGAGTGCGGCGCTGGAATTCTTGATGCGCTTCGTCAACCTATGGAATCTGGATCAATCACGATTACGCGCTCTGCTCTGACGACAAGTTTTCCGGCTCGATTCATATTAGTTCTCGCAGCTAATCCCTGCCCCTGTGGTCGCTTCGCTGGAAGAGGAAGGGGTTGCCAATGCTCATCTCTTCAAGTACGTAGATATCTGGGGAAGATGTCTGGTCCACTCTTGGATCGAGTGGATATCCGACTCGCAGTTGAATCACCAACAAGGGCTGAGCTATCAAGCGTTGAAAATGAAGATAGCGCAACTATTCGATCTCGAGTAATACGATCTCGTAAGGTCGCCGCTAAGAGATTCGCCCCTTATTCATTTAAGTTGAACTCCCAAATTCCACCCAACTTACTTAGGGAACATTTTCGGCCGACTAAAGAGGGAATGACAATTCTCCACTCTCTTTTGGATCAAGAGGTGATTAGCGCCAGGGGATTCCACAGAACCATTCGCTTGAGTTGGAGTATCGCCGATCTTAAAGGAGTAACTGTTCCTGGAAAAGACGAGGTGGAACAAGCCCTAACTCTTAGAAGTGGCATGCCAGGCGAATGAGGAGCTCTCTACTTCAACTATTTAACGCAACTGAGCCAGGAGATAAATTTTGGCACTTAGAAATCACCGACAAGGGCCCAGAAGAAGTCATCAAAGGTTTAAAAACTGGACGATATCTATCTTCAAAGAAATCTGCGGAGCGAGTAAAAAAGAGGTTGGAGGAGCGGAGTATCGAATCGCTCCAAGATGAAATCGAATCAGCAGGTGGCAAATTTGTGATTCAAGGTGATCCAAATTGGCCTCACACTTTGGATGATCTAATGGTTCCGCCCATCGGAATAATTCTTAAAGGAAATGCACCAAGCTGTAGCTCGGTAGCGCTTGTCGGAACTCGAAATCCAACTCAGTATGGTGCCCGAATAGCAAGCGAATTTGCTTCAGGTTTTGCAGATCGAGGAATCGAGATCATAAGTGGTGGAGCCTACGGAATTGATACCCATGCACATCGAGGTGCTATTGCCGCAGAAGGAAGAACGACCGCAGTTCTCGCCTCCGGTATCTCAGTTCGTTATCCAGCTGGTAATGGGAGGTTATTCGAAGAGATACTTATTAATGGCTCACTGATCTCTGAAGTAATGCCTAATGAGAAGGCGCGCCCAGAGAGATTCCTTACAAGGAATCGACTAATTGCCACACTATCTCGAGCAACCATCGTGGTTGAGGCAGCTTTCCGAAGTGGCTCGCTGAGAACTGCCCACAACGCATCGGAGTTGATGAGAGTTGTGCTTGCGGTCCCTGGCCCAATCACCTCGCCGACGAGTGATGGTTGCCATCGACTCATCGGAGAGCGATGTGCCGAAATTGTCACCTCAGTTGCAGATGCTATGGAATTTCTACCTACAATTACATGTACCCTTTGCGTTAATGGCTCATAAGTCGGCGTTTGTAACTATCGTTGGTAGACCCAATACAGGCAAGTCCACTCTTATTAATACATTAGTTGGCGAGAAGATTGCAATCACCTCGCACCACCCCAATACAACTCGAGGTGCTATACGAGGAATCATCACTGAGCAAGACTTTCAGTTAATTTTGGTCGATACTCCAGGCGTACATAAGCCAAAAACAACTCTTGGTACAGCGTTAAATCAAGTAGTGACGGAAAGCATTGATGACGTAGACATCATCATTCAATGTATACCTGCTATTGAGGAGATTGGCGATGGGGACCTTTATATAGCCAAACAAATTGGCACATTTCAATCAGCAAAGAAGTTTTGTGTCATAACAATGATTGATATGAGCTCCAAAAATAGCCTCCCAGAACAACTACTTGCTGCTAAAGATCTTGCCCAGCGCGCTGGCTTTGAATGGGATGAGATTGTGCCGGTATCTGCTTTTACCGATACTCAAATCGCGCTCTTGATACAACTTTTAGCTAATCATGCAGAAGATGGCCCGGCCTTTTATCCAGCCGAGATGCGCTCTGATCAAGAGCTAGAAACGACTCTCTCTGAATTAATCCGCGAAGCGGTAATTAGCGAACTCTTTGAAGAAGTTCCGCATTCGATTGCGGTCGTGATTGATGATATGTCTAAACGTGAGGATAGGGACCTTACCGATATTCACGCATCCATAGTTGTCGAACGAGATAGTCAAAAGGGGATAATTATTGGTTCTAAAGGCGCGCACCTAAAGGATATTGGGACGCGCGCCCGCAAAGAGATTGAGAGAAAACTGAATTCAAAGGTCTTTCTGGCTCTTCATGTAAAGGTGATTCCCAATTGGCAGAGTGACGCAAAAGCGTTATCGAAATTGGGGTTATTGAATAAGTGATTGATTAAGCAGCAATTGGCTGTGAATTTGGCTTTCGACTTGCGAAGTAAGAACCGACTAATACAAGTGGTAATCCAATAAGTATTGCCAGAGTGATTGGCTCGCGCAGAATTACTATCCCGAGTACCACGGCGACAGCGGTATTTGGATAAACAACGAGCGAGGCGCGCGCGGGCCCAATCTCATCAAGAACTACGAAGAAGACCCAGAAAGCTATACCGCTACAAAGAACTCCGAGCCCAAGCATTGAGAGAGTAACTTCCAGTGAGGGAAGAGTTTCGGGTCGATTGGCGATGGCAAAGGGTGCAAAAATCACAGAAGAGATCATCATGGCAATCCCGTTGATTGCAATACCTGAAATCCCCGGAGCCTTTCGCGTGATCATGTTTACTGCCCACGCGTACGATGCGGCAGCCACCAGAATTTGAAGCAGAGCTCTTATATTGCCAAAATCGGAGATACTCTCAATTCCTACAATGAGAGTGATGCCGATTAACCCAATAATGATTCCAAAGATGCGGACTCGGTGAGCAGCAGTCGAATCACCAGTTTGATGGGCAAACAGAGTCGCCCAAATTGGCACTGTCGCAACTAATAGCGCTACGACTCCAGAAGATAGATCACGTTGCGAACTCGTTATAAGGGACCAAGGTATGACCATTTCGAGAACTGCATAGAGAAGGATGTAGCGCCAATATTTGAGCGCACTCTTTAAGGAGCCCTCTCTAAGCGCAAGCGGCACCAAAAGTGCAGCCCCAATCATTAGACGCGTAAAGACAATCATGGGAGTAGAAAGTTCCTCTACTGCTACTTTCATAAATAGATAGGGAACACCCCATAGGAGGCCAACTAGGGTGAAGAGTATCCAGCCCTTACGCGACATTAAATAAGACTCCGATACAGCTCAATTGTTTGGTTCGCTACCTTATCCCAGCCAAACTCTGCGATCGCTCGTTTCCGTCCTGCGCTACCCAATTCTTTGGCGAGAGATGCGTCACCAAGTACTTTCATCAACGATAGCGCAAGATTCTCTTCAAAGATTTTGGAATCTTGATTGTAGTCAACAAGTAATCCAGTCACATTATTTGAAACAACTTCAGGAATTCCTCCAATAGCAGTAGCAACTACCGCGGTTTCGCAGGCCATCGCCTCTAAGTTAACTATTCCCAAAGGCTCATAAACGGAAGGGCAGATAAATAGTTGGGCATCAGTTAAGAGCGCAACTAATTCTTCATGAGCGAGCATTTCTTTAATCCAAACAATATTTCCGCGCTCGGCATTTAGTTCAGCCACAAGAGATTCGACTTCAGCGCCAATCTGTGGTTCATCCGGACTTCCCGCTGCGAGTACGAGAGTGAATTCACTCGGTACGGCTTTCCAGGCCCTTAAAAGATGGGCCAGTCCTTTCTGTCTGGTAATTCGCCCCACAAACATTGCGTATGGAGCGCTTACGCCATATTTTGAAAGAACTTCTGGTCGACTACTTGGTTGGAACTTTGTGGTATCGATTCCATTACGAATGGTAAAGACTTTTTTTGGATCTACCTTGGGGTATGCGGCTAGTACATCACTGCGCATTCCATCACTTACAGCGATGATTGCATCGGCGTTCTCGTATGCAAGCTGTTCGACCCATGATGAAATCAGATACCCACCACCCAGTTGTTCTGCTTTCCAGGGGCGAAGTGGTTCTAAAGAGTGTGCCGTTACTACGTGTGGAATATTTTGAATTTTGCTGGCTAGGTAACCGGCAAAGTTCGCATACCAAGTATGAGAATGAACGAGATCCACTTCATGCATATGTGTAGCCATATCCATATCAATCAACAGAGTTTGAAGAGCAGGATTTATCTCAGTAAATGGAGGCCTTAATTCGTAGCCAATCGCATCGGTACGCGGTGCTCCAAAGCAATGCACCTGAGTCTTCACCGCGCTTGAGTTTTGGAGCGCTTCGACCAAGCTCTTAATGTGAACTCCAGCCCCACCATAGATTTTCGGTGGCCATTCCCGGGTGAGGAGAGCTATTGAAGGTGACTTCCCGCTATTCACTCAGCAAGAGTATCGTTCGCGTATGGCGCGATTGGATTTACCACTAGGAATAGTGCTTGCTGGTGGCGAAGGAAAGCGCTTGATGCCACTCACAGCAGATCGAGCAAAGCCTGCTGTTCCATTTGGTGGCTCATATCGTCTCGTTGATTTTGTCCTATCAAATCTTGTAAATGCTGGATTCCTTCGAATTGCGGTACTAACTCAGTACAAGTCGCACTCGCTAGATCGCCACATAACAACAACATGGCGTATGTCAACTTTGCTCGGCAACTATGTGACTCCAGTACCCGCCCAGCAACGTCTTGGACCTCGGTGGTATACGGGTAGCGCGGATGCAATTTTGCAGAACTTCAATCTCATCCACGATGAGAATCCAAAACATGTTCTTGTTTTTGGTGCGGATCACGTTTATCGAATGAACCCTGACCAGATGTACCAACAGCATCTCGCTACAGATGCTGGCGTCACCGTAGCCGCGATACGAGTGAAGCGAAGTGAAGCTTCTCAATTTGGAGTAATTGAACTCGCTGAAGATGGAATCACAATAAAGGCGTTTCATGAAAAGCCTGAAAATCCACCCGCTATGCCCGGCCACCCAGATTTGTCCCTGGTCTCAATGGGCAATTACATATTTCGACGTGATGCTATGGAAGAAGCGTTAATACTGGATTCGGAAGATATCGATAGCCGTCATGACTTAGGTGGAAACATTATTCCTGCTATGACCAAGAACGGACTGGCAAAGGCTTATGACTTTGCAAATAACGTCGTTCCTGGCGAAACAGATCGAGATAAGGGATATTGGCGTGATGTAGGAACTATCGATTCATACTATGACGCGCATATGGATCTTGTTTCGGTTCATCCCATTTTTAATCTGTATAACCGCCAATGGCCCATCCTTACTAACCCGCCTTCGCTTCCACCAGCAAAATTCTCAGAGCGAGGAATTGCCTTTGACTCTGTGATTGGTGCTGGCTCCATCATTGCCGGTGGAGAGATGCATCGAACTGTGACTTCCTATGACGTTCTTGTAGGTCGCGACGCCCGCGTTGAAGGATCAGTGCTGATGCCATCAGTGCGAATTGGCGATGGGGCACACGTAAAGAATGCAATTTTAGATAAGAGCGTTATAGTTGAACCTGGCGCTCAAATCGGAATCAATTTAGAGCGCGATCGAGAGCGTTTTACCGTCTCCGAAGGGGGAATAGTTGTTGTCGGTAAAGGCGTAACAGTTACTCGTTAAATCAAGCCCTGCTCTAGGTCCCGCAAAACTTGTTCACCGCGCTTAATTGTTGCATCTAAGTCACGAAGTTTTTTCAATCCATTTATCTGCTGGAACATTCTGTGATTTCGTTTGAATCTCTCACTATTTCGGGCAATGTAATGCCAATATAAAGTGGTAAAAGGACAGGAGTCTTCTTCGGTTCGAGTCTTAGGGTTATAGGGGCAATCGCCACAATAATTGGACATCCTTGAAATATAGGCCCCGCCGGCAACATAAGGTTTCGTTGACATTTTCCCGCCATCAGCATGAAGACTCATTCCAATGACATTTGGAACCATTACCCAATCAGTGGCATCGATAAATACTTCACGCATCCAAGCCAGGAATACGGCCGGCTCAACATCAGCCAACGCAGCGAGATTGCTCAAGACCATCAACCTTGGGATGTGATGAACCCAAGAGCGCTCTTCAATTTGAGAGACAATCTCGCTCACACATTTCATCTTGGTCTTTTTTGAATCAGAGAAAAGCGGAAGTAGCTCTCTCGTTGAACCTAACTCATTTAAGTTACGATAATCGCTGCCGAAATACCAATAGAGCCCATTTATGTATTCGCGCCAGCCAATAATCTGTCTAATAAATCCCTCGCAAGAAGCGATAGATATGCCACCTTTCGAAAAGCGCTTTAATGTTTCGCTGAGAATTTCCTCCGCAGAGAGTAGGCCTACATTCATATACGTACTCAAAAGAGAGTGGTTCAGTGCCCAACTCTCGGTTGTCATGGCATCTTCATACGGCCCAAATCCTGCGAATGCGTTCGACAAAAAACGATCCAATTGGGCCAGGGCTTGCTCTCTAGTTGTGCCCCAAGTTGTATCGGAGATTGAACCAACCAGATCTAAAGTCGAGATCTCCTCGATGACTCGTAAGTCAATCTCATCTCTTACGTTCTGAGGGTATCTGGGCCAACGATGACCAAGCTTGGGCGGAGGTAATCTATTCTCTTCATCAAAGTTCCACTTTCCACCGATTGGCTCACCTTCTTCCATTAGTACATTTAAGCGCTCTCTTTGAAAGCGATAGAAATTCTCCATCTTTAGGGATTTTTGCTTCGTTGCCCACTCTGAGAAAGTTTCCCTTGACGTTAGAAAGAAATCATTTGGTACTAGTTCAACATCAATACTTTTCAACTGCTCAGTAAGTCGATAAGAGGAGGGTTCGACCGATATCACTTTCAGGTATTTATTGGCAAGGCTTTTAATTCCCGTCGCTGTATCCTCAGCTTTTATATAATGGACTGTAAATCCTTCTTCAAGTAACGTTTTGGCAAAGTGTTGTGCCGCTGAAAGTAAGAAAAATACGCGTTGCTTATGCCAGCGAGCCCCTTTGAGCATGCGCTGACTCTCAACAAATAGAATTTCATGTGTATTTGGATCGGCATTTTTGAGAGCACCCTTTTTGCGATTTAGGTTGTCGTGAGCAAGATAGATAAGGGTTTTGCGGTCAACAGATGGCGCCATCACGGAAAGAGTAGCGGGGTATGGGTAGAATCTCGCTCTGGATCAGAGTTGATCATTAATTTGAGTCATCGGAGAAGTAAAAAATGCGCTTTGGTGTTCTAACTGGTGGTGGCGATTGCCCAGGCTTAAATGCCGTTATCCGTGCCGTAGTTCGAAAGGGCGAAAAAGAGTACGGCTACGAGTTCATCGGATTTAGAGATGGCTGGAAGGGACCGCTCGAAGGTTTAACTATGCCACTTAACATTAAGGCGACTCGAGGAATCCTCCCTAGAGGTGGAACGATCTTAGGTTCCTCTCGCACCAATCCATTTAAGATTGAAAACGGGGTCGAGCGAATAAAAGAAAATCTGGCAAAGATGAGTGTTGATGCCCTAATCGCAATCGGTGGTGAAGACACTTTGGGCGTTGCAACCAAACTTGACGCGCTTGGCGTGAAAGTAATTGGAGTTCCGAAGACTATTGATAATGATTTGAATAATACGGACTACACCTTTGGTTTTGATACCGCCGTGAACATTGCAGTTGAGGCAATTGATCGACTTCATACAACTGCAGAGTCCCATCACAGAGCTCTCATTGTCGAGGTTATGGGTCGTCATGCAGGATGGATTGCGCTTCACTCTGGACTAGCAGGTGGCGCATCCTGCATTTTGATTCCTGAAGTACCATTTGATATCGAAAAAGTTTGCAAGTTGGTCGAATCGCGCTTCCAGCAATCCTATGCACCAATCGTTGTAGTTGCTGAAGGAGCGCTTCCTAAGGATGGAACCATCGTTACTAAGGATGGTTCACTTGACTCTTTTGGACATGTGAAGTTATCAGGAATTGGTGAATGGCTCGCAAAAGAGATTGAATCCAGAACTGGCGCCGAAGCTCGCACCTCAATTCTTGGCCACATTCAACGTGGCGGCACCCCGACCGCTTTTGATCGAGTTCTAGCCACTCGATTTGGAATTCACGCGATTACGGCTGCACATGAAGGAGATTGGGGCAAGATGGTCGCGCTCCATGGCACCGAAATCGTTCGTGTTCCTTTGAAATCTGCAACGGATAAGTTGAAGACTGTCGATCCGCGCCTACTTGCCGAAGCTGAAGTCTTCTTCGGCTAATTAAGTAGCGTCTAGTCAGCACTTCTACCTAACCTTCTCCTATGGCAGCCCAGCTAGAGACCCTCTTCGATAAGTCACTTAAGGCTGTCCAACAACCGGAGTGGCCGGATAGCGCAAAGCTAGAAGGTGCGGTCGCAGAGTTAAAGTCTCTTCCTCCGCTGGTCTTCGCCGGAGAGTGCGACAACTTAAAGGCAAAAATTGCACAGGCAGCAAGAGGTGAAGCCTTCTGGCTACAAGGTGGAGATTGCGCTGAGACATTTGCGGGTGCAACAGCCGACTCAATACGTAATCGCATAAAGACGATTCTGCAAATGGCAGCAGTTTTGCAATATGGCGCGAGTATGCCAGTCATAAAGGTAGGTCGAATGGCGGGCCAATTCGCCAAACCGCGTAGCAACAATTTCGAAAAGCGTGGCGATGTAGAACTACCTGCATATCGAGGCGATGCAGTAAATGATCTTGAATTCACAGTCGAGGCCAGAACCCCAGACCCATCTAGGTTGGTCAAGGTCTATCACACATCATCTGCGACCCTAAATTTGGTACGAGCATTTACCCAAGGTGGTTTTGCAGATCTCCGCTTAGTGCATGAGTGGAATAAAGGCTTTGTAAAAGATTCAATTACCGGCGCTCGCTATGAAGCGCTTGCGAAAGAAATCGGTCGGGCTCTGGACTTTATGCGCTCTGCTGGAATCAACCCTGAAGAGTTTAAAACAGTTGATTTCTATTCATCGCATGAAGCGCTAATTCTCGAATACGAAAAAGCGCTGACGAGAGTCGATTCTCGTACAGGCCTTCCTTATGACGTTTCGGCTCACTTTCTTTGGATAGGTGAGCGGACTAGACAACTCGATGGAGCACATATCGATTTCGCCAAAAAAATAAAGAATCCAATCGGAGTTAAGTTGGGCCCGAAAACAACCGTTGAAGAGATGATGTCCCTAATAGAGAATTTAAATCCAGAAGATGAACCTGGGCGACTCACATTTATCACGAGAATGGGCGCTAAGAATATCCGTAACGTCCTTCCACCATTGGTTGACGCAGTCGCAAAGAGTGGCAAGAGCGTTCTCTGGGTATGCGACCCAATGCATGGAAACACCTATGAAGCTCCAAGTGGATATAAGACGAGAAGTTTTGATGATGTCTTAGATGAGGTTAAGGGGTTCTTTGAGGTTCACCATTTGAAGGGAACCCATCCTGGTGGAATTCATATTGAGTTAACTGGTGATGATGTGACCGAGTGCGTGGGTGGTGGCGCTGAGATTTCACACGAGGATTTGGCAACGCGTTACGAGACTGCCTGCGACCCCAGGCTTAATCACACTCAATCTCTTGAACTTGCCTTCTTGCTCGCTGAAATGTTGCGCGATCGCCGATAATCTGACTATCGGATTTGAACAGGTGGGCGTAGGCTCCCAAAATGCTCAGTAGGGCGACTCTCAAGACGCAAATTGGTTCGCTAAATCTGATCTCGCACGATCATCTACTACTCGCATCTGGTTTCGGTAGTTTCAAAGAGTTAATCGACAAATTGGATGCATCAGATTTGAAATTAGGCATAAAGGAAGAAAAGCGACTACCCATAATCACTGATCTTCTTGAGGATTATTTTGCAGGTGATTTGAAAGCTTTGGATGGAATCTCAGTTCGTCAGCCAGGTGAAAAATTCTCTCAATCAGCATGGAAGGCAATGCGCAAGGTTGCCCCAGGAAAGACTATTTCTTATGGAGAGCTAGCAAAGCGAGCAGGCTCTGCAGATGCGGTGCGCGCAGCCGGAAGCGCCTGCGCTCGAAACTTAATCGCTCTGGTAGTTCCATGTCATAGGATTGTAAAAACTGGTGGAGCGCTTGGCAACTATGCCTACGGACTTGAAGTAAAAGAGTGGCTTCTAGCCCATGAAGGCGCGCTCAAGTAATTTCTTTAATACTGAACTTGCTTTCGCAATACCGCTTTCGTCAACATCCATATGCGTGACTAAACGTGCATATTTGGGACCAAGTGCGCTTATCCAGATGCCTTCTGCTTTTGCTTCTCGGGCTAGATCAGCAGCGCTCCAACTAGCTCCTGCTAGATCTAGGCCAACGATATTGGTTTCAACATCCTTTGGATCAACAGAAGTTGGCGCTATAGAGTGGCACGAACTCGCGAGCTCCTGAGCCTTCTTATGATCATCCGCTAAGCGTGAAATGTTGTGATCTAAGGCGTAGTGTCCAGCGGCAGCAAGCAAACCAACCTGGCGCATACCGGCTCCGTAACGTTTGCGCCAAACACGAGCTTTAGCAACTCTTTCGCGGTTACTAATCATCAACGATCCGATTGGAGCGCCAAGACCTTTAGATAAGCAGACACTTATAGTTTCAAAATGCTTTCCATAATCCTTAAGTGAAACTCTTGAAGCAACATGAGCGTTCCAGATTCGCGCGCCATCTAGATGAAGTTTTATTCCAAGCCGCTCTGCCTCACTTGCCAATTTAGATATCTCCGATACCGGCTGGATAGTTCCGCCACCAAAATTATGGGTATTTTCAACGGCAATCGCTGTAGTTGAAACAAGGTATGGGCCGGAGTCGGGGCGAGCTAATTCAATTGCCGCATCGGCATCTAGTAATCCTCTATTTGCGCTCCAAGTGCGGGTAGTGATTCCACTAAAAGTCGCCGCTGCACCCAGTTCGGCGCGAACAATGTGGGAGTTACTTTCACAAAGCAATTCTTCACCTGGGGAGACCAAGGTGCGGATAGCCAATTGATTAGCAAGGGAGCCGCTCGGGGTAAATACGGCGGCCTCTTTGCCGAACATCTCAGCAACTCGTTCTTCTAGTGAATTTACTGTGGGGTCATCGCTATAGACATCATCACCAACGGGAGCCGCAGCAATTGCAGCTCGCATCTCTTTAGAGGGGCGCGTTACGGTATCGGAGCGAAGATCAACTATCACTTTTCACCGGTGTAACTTTTGGTTGAACAATCATGATCATGGATACGAGAACCATAGAGCCGCCAAGGAGGATTCGTAAAGTAAGCGGCTCTGCGCCAAGGGCGACTGAGAAAAGCGCAGCAAATACAACCTCCATAGTAAGGATTACCGCTACCTTGGTCGCAGAAATTCGCGCTTGAGCCCAGGTTTGAATCACAAAAGCAAAGAAAGTTGCAAATACTGCAGTAAAGATAACAACTGCCCATACTTGTAAATCAGGTGGCGCAACAAAACCATTTATCGAAGCCGGTATTCCCGAGACAATTGCACAAGTTAGAAGCTGAACAAAAGTAAGAGTGTAGGCATCAAAATCCTTACTCCAGCGGCTAAGAAGGAGTATGTGAGCTGCAAAGAGAAAAGCAGATATCAGAACAAATAGCTCACCAGTTCCAATCGAGAAACCTGAAATAGACAAGACCCCGAGTCCGGCAGTGGCTAGAGCAATATAGAACCAAGCTTGAATTGTTAACTTTTCTTTTAGAATCAAGGCACCAATAAGAGGTGTCAGCACCACATAAAGTCCAGTTATGAAACCAGTAATGGCGGGGGTTGTCCGCTCCAGTCCGAGAGTTTGAAATATGTAGCCAAGTCCGAGCGCAGTTCCGATCAGGGCGCCTTTGGCTGCAATTTTGCGGTTTAGCTTCTTCAGAAAGCGTGGGTTCACAACTATCATGACAAGTGCCGCGACAGCGAACCTTGAGACCAAGAAGCTGTACACATCCTGTTGGTCAAGAATGTCCTTCATCCAGACAAAAGAGATACCCCACATGGCAGCTACGGTAAGAAGCGCCCAAGGAGCAAGCACTAGAGCCATTTACTTATCGCGTAACTTCTTTAGGAGCGCAACTTCTCTTCCGTGCTCTGGCTCTTCACCGGGTGTCTCGAGAATGAGAGGCGCATTTAGAACTGCTGGATGGCTCAATAGTTCTTCGAACGGTTTGACTCCGATTTCACCCTCACCAAGGTTTGCATGTCTATCCTTTAGTGAACCAAGGACATCCATCGAATCATTTGCATGTATCAACTGAATCCGTTCAGCGCCAGCAACTTCAACGAGTAAATCAAGTGTCTTAATCATTCCACCCTTGCTCTTAATATCGTGTCCGGCAGCGAAAACGTGACAGGTATCAAGGCAAACTCCCACTTTTGGGTGCCACTCCAAAGCCTCAAAATAACTATTTAGATCATCTAATTTCTTTACGAGAGATTGACCTTGACCGGCAGTGGGCTCCAGAAGAAGCCAAGGATCCTCATTAGTTAACTTTTCGAGGATTGGCATAACACCGTTCTTGATTTGCTTCCATGCTTTTGTGACGTGAGTTTCATCAACAGCAGAGCCGGTATGGATAACAACTCCAAGCGCTCCAATTTCTCGCCCCCTTCGCAATGAATAAGAAGTTGAGGCAACTGAATTTTTGTAAGTTCCTTCAGTAGGAGAGCCGAGGTTTATCAGAAATGGAGCGTGTACATAAGTTTCGATTCCGAGTTCTGAAGCGCGCTCGCGAAATGCAGCGTCTGCTTCTGGGTTTGCATCAGGCATGGCCCACCCGCGAGGATTCGAGGCAAAAACTTGAATCGCCTCGGCCTTTATCGTGTTGGCATATTCAATGGAGCGTTTTGCCATTCCGCCTGAAGTTGGGACGTGTGCCCCAATTAAGGGCCGTCGAATTTCCTTCGAAGTCTTCTTGGTCACAACCTCACCCTACTGTGATTGTCACAGTCGAGCCACGTTTTACCTTACTTCCGACCTTAGGAGCGATATTTGTAACAACCTTCGTCTTTTTATTGCCAACTTTCTTGACAACAACCTTTAACTCTAAGTCTTCAAGAGCTGCAACCGCTTTCTCCTCATTTAGAGCGAAGACATTAGGGATAAAAACAAATTCTGTGCCTTTAGAAACAATCAAAGTTATTGTGGATCCCTTGTCGGCCTCACCACTTCCAGGACTCTGCGAAATTACCGCTCCAGCAGGAAGATCTTCACTAAAGATGTACTCTGTCTCGACTTCAAAACCAGCCTCAACAAGTTCATTCAACGCTTGTTCACCGCTCTTTCCCTGATAATCAGAGAGCGAAATCTGTTCAATTCCTTTTGATATAAAGAGAGTTAAAGTGGTATCGCGTTTAACTCTCTCGCCCTTTGCTGGACTCGTTCTTAAGATTCGACCTTTTCGATAATCGCTGGAGAATTCTTCGATAATCTCGCCAATTACCAACTTGTTATCTTCAATCAATTCCTGAGCGACATCGGGCTTTAACCCAGTTAAGTCTGGAACTAGAAAACGCTCTCTACCTTTAGATACGACTACGGTAACGATGCCCCCATCATCTATTCGTCCACCACCAGCTGGACTTGACTTAATAATTCTGCCCTCGGATACATCTTCACTAAATTCTTCATCGCCAACATCCAGAGCTAAGCCAAAGTTGGATAATTCGGAACGAGCATCTTTTATTGTGAAGCCGGCCAGGGACGGCACAACAACTTTAGAACCTGGTCCGGCCCAGATATACCAAGAGCCAAATAGAAGTAGTAGCGCCATCAGCGCTGCAATTTTGCGATTACGTTTAACTCTTGGAGAAACCGCTTTCAATGATTGCGTAGCTCGTTTTGCCTTGGCCATGGAGTTCTCTTTCTCACTCTCGGATTTCTCAATTGCTACGGTTGAATCATCAGATTTCTTTGCTTTTGAACGTGAAATCTTTTGCCGCTCTCTAACTGGTTGTTTGATGGGTAGAGGCGGTAAATCAAGCTCCAAACTTAATTGGCGCTTCCTGGGATCTAATTTCTCAGATAGCGCTCGCAGCTCTTCCAGTAGAGCAGCCCCATCTGCCGGACGTTTATCTGGATTAATGTCAGTTGCGCGGAGGACGAGCGCATCGATATCAGGTGTGATTGTTGAGTTCAAAGTTGAAGGAGCCGGAACTCGATCATTGACATGCCGAATGGCAATTTGTACTGGGTCCTCGCCCTGATATGGCTTATCGCCAGTAAGTAGTTCAAAGAGAACTATGCCAAGGGAATAGACATCGCTTCTGGCATCAGCAACGCCACGTTGAACTTGTTCAGGGGAGAGATATGAAACGCTTCCAAGGATGACACTGGACTCTGCTGTCATCGTGCTTCCCAGCAGCGCCCCTCTTGCTAATCCAAAATCTGCGATCTTAATTCGGCCTTCTTTTGAGACTAGGATGTTCTCTGGCTTTATATCTCTATGAATAATTCCAATTTTGTGAGCCGCAGCGAGTGCGCTGGCGACTGGGATTATTAAAGGAATTGCCCGCTCCGGTGGAATTCTCCCTTGATCATGTAGGTAATCACGGAGAGTTGCACCCTCTACAAGTTCCATCACTATAAATACACATGGAGTCCCACCTTGATTCCAACCTTGGTCCAAAACGGCCACGATATTTGGATGCGAGAGCGAGGCGGCGGCCTTTGCCTCACGAATAAATCGCTCTACAAACTTTTCATCCTGAGCAAGATGAGGATGCATGATTTTTACGGCAACTTGTCGGTCCAGACGGAGATCCAAGGCGGCGTAAATGGTTGCCATACCACCAGAAGCAACAATGCGATTTAACTTGTAACGTCCATCAATTACTTCGCCAGTTAAATCAGACACATGCGAATTTTAGATGAAGAAGTTCCCATCGACTCGAATTGTGGCGCAATCTCGGGTGTTTTCTGATTCGAAATGCTCTTGCTCGCGAATTTGCCAGATTCTCATCTCCGTCTCTAAGTGTCCACCATCACGGTTAAGTACTCTCTGTAGACCAACTTCCATATCGATATCAATCCAGATTAATTCTTCTGTGAACTTTCGGGTTGACTTTTGACCCGCCCCTACTCCCTCTAGGATCAACAAAGCTGGTGCGCTATAAGTTTGGAGATCTCCAAACCTTTTGTTGAGCCAATCGTATTTCCGATAGCCAAAAGATTTCCCCTGAAAGACGGGTTCCAGTATTTGATTTGTGATGGTTCGCGTAAGTTGAGAAGTTAAGGCATCATCCCATCCGTTATAGAGATCATCCATATGAATAGTTTGGACATCTCCACCCTGAAAAGCACTGGCGATGCGACGGGCCAAGGTTGTCTTTCCCGACCCTGCTGGACCATCAATGGAAATACTCCTAGTAGTCAAAGATTTCCCAGGCGCACCTGTAAGTCTTTGCAAAATTTCATTAAGCGATGGATTTTTCAACTAGCCCTCTGGATCTTTAGCCATTTACTCCATCCATAAATAGCAACGATGGTGAAGACCGAATACAGAAGGGCGGTGAAGAAGAATTCTTGTCTCGCGTAATGCCAAGTTCCAAAGACATTAATTGCAAACCAGAGCGCCCAAGTCTCGTGCCATTGAAGAACCATAACTATCTGGGTAACAGCACTCGTCACAAGGAGTAGTGAGTCTGGCCAAGAAGCGGCTGCACCAATACTTTCAAGAGCTGGTGCGGCCGCTAGCCAGAGAGCAGTTGCTGATAAGAACCAAATAGCTCGCTCCTTATTGGACATGTATCTTGGTTCTACACCGGTTGGTTTCCAACCAAACCATCCCCAAATCGCTGCCGCAATAAAAATTATTTGCAAGAGAGCGCTGGCAAAAAGCTCGACATTGAAGAAGAAGAGTCCATACAAAGAGCTGCTAAGAATCCACCAAGGCCAAGCCCAGCGCGTACCCCGAGCGCCAAGTATTACGGCAGTTAGAGATGTAAGAACTGATACAAACTCTAGATATGAAACCTCATAGTTCCAGGCTATAAAGAAAGTATTCATGAAACCCCTTCCCAATTCGCATTACCGAACTGGTGCTACGGTCGACCCTAAGGTCCTCTCAGCCAACTTTTGGCTCCCGATTAAAAAGAAGATTAGCATAAGGCGTGCTCAAGTACTCTTACTTTGCCATGTTGATTTTCACTTTTCTGGGATCGATTTGGCTGGAAGTCTTCTTAAAGGTTGGTGTATTACGAAGGATAAAACGAGCACTTTTAAGTATTCTGCCCGTAGCAATACTTTTTCTGATTTGGGATTACCACGCGGTCATTAGTGGTCATTGGTGGTTTGACGAGGAGCAAGTCGTCGGAATCTTAGGACCAAAGGGAATTCCGCTAGAGGAGTTTCTCTTTTTCATTGTCGTACCACTTGCTGCCTTACTAACAATTGAAGCGGTAAGAACTCAACGGCCTCATTGGAAATTTGGTGATGAGCAATGACTTACACTCAATTAGCGATTCTTAGTGTGATATTGGTCGTAATTGCCGATAGATATGTTCTGAAGACTCATTTACTTCAACGTAAGGCATTTTGGACTGCTTATGCGATTATCATCTCGTTCCAATTGATAACTAATTGGTGGCTCACCTCTCGGAAGATATTGAGTTATAGCGAGGATGTAATTCTCGGCTTGCGCATCGCATCCGCACCAGCAGAGGATCTCTTATTTGGATTCTCTATGGTGACGTTAACAATCTCACTCTGGATTTTCTGGGGGCGAAAAGGAATACAGCGCCTCTAACGAGCGCTAAGCGCACGACGCCATGCAGGAAGCGCAACCTTAAATCTGCGCAAGGTTGAGGTCTTTGCGCGGAGCTTAAATACTTCATAGTCAATCTTTTCTACCTCATCAACGATTCCGCAATACAGCTCGCTCGCCGCTTCGATGCAGGGACGAGACTCAGGGGCAAGGAGTGAAATACCGTTCTCTGCCTCGCGCTTTAGCTCTCTTACGCGCTCGATTTGAAACTTAAGGGCTTCTACTATCTCTGGCGTAAGAGTCCGTTGCTCTAACATTTTCCGGTCAACACCGAACTTAGATAGCTCACCCATCGGCAAATAGACACGACCTCGATCCAAATCTTCGCCGACATCTCTAATGAAATTTGCTAACTGAAAGGCGATTCCGAGTTTTTCCGCAGCCGAATTGGCTTGTTCCAGCTTTCCGGGAAGAGTGCCAAGAATCGGAACCATTTGCAGGCCGATAACTGCGGCAGATCCGTAGACGTATTCCAATAGATCTTCAAAGGATTCATACTCAGTTACATCTAGATCCATGGCCATTGAGTGTAGAAATGCTTCAAAGTAGGCAATCGGTATCTCGAATCGTCTGACCGTATCTACAAGCGCCC